>NZ_CP007212.1:1910787-2229252 GCF_001411805.1 Burkholderia plantarii
CCGGCGAGCAGGCCTACACGCAGCTGCTGAACACGCCGCTGGCCGCGCGCGGCTATCGCGGCATCGGCTTGATCGCGGGCGCGCGCGGCGACTTCACGCGCGCCGCCAGGCTGCTGGAACAGGCCACGCTGCTCGCGCCGACCGACGCCGCGGCGCTCTCGGATCTCGCCTACGCGCGGATGCGGGCCGGCGATCCGGGCGGCGCGCGCGTGCCGCTGATGAAGGCCGCCGAGCTCGATCACCGCAACCCGCGGATCATGAGCAACGTCGCGCTGTTCCTGATGGCGAGCGGGCATCCGGAGGATGCGCAGGGCCTGATGGACCAGCAGCGCCTGACGCCGCAGGTGCGCGCCGAGATTCGCGACGACGCGGCCCGGGTCACGGCCGCGCAGCGCATGCGCCAGCTGACCGTGGTGCCGCCGGGGCCGGCCGACGCGTCGCGGCCGGCCGGCCCCGGCCCCGGCGCCGCGCCGATCGCGAGCAATGAAGGCTTCGACCTGGCCGCGCCGCTGTTGCAGCGCTTCTCGCAAAAATGACCCACGACACAGAGCCGACGATGCGACATTCCCAATCCTGGCGGCCGCGCCCGCCCGTTCGTCCTGCCGCGTGGGTGGTGCTGGCTGCCCTGGTCGGTCCGGTGCCGGCCGGATTCGCCCAGCAGGCCGCGGACCCGGCGCTCGCGCAGTTGCAGCAGCAGTTGCAGCCGATCTCGGGCGCGCAGCTGCAGGCGCCGGCCGAGCAGCAGGTGCAGCAGGTGCAGCAGGTGCAGCAGGTGCAGCAGGTGCAGCAGGTGCAGGCGGCGCCGCAGCCGCTGCCGGTGGTCCGGCCGCTTTCGCCGGCACGAGCGCAGGCACAAGCTGCAGCGCCGGCTGCGGAGGCGCCGCCGCAGGCTGCCGTTGCGCCGCCGCGGCCGGTGGCCGTGGCACAGCCGCCGCTGGCCATGCCCCGTCCGTCGGTGGTCGGCCCGGCGACGACGGCCTGGCTCGACCTCCAGCGCAGCAACCGCGCGGCGTCCCCCGAGGCGCATCCGTTCGAAGGCGCGGCGGCATCGTCCGCGTATCAGCGCTACCTGCAGTCGTTTGCCAAGCCGATTCCGACCTGGTTCACGTCGGTCCAGCGTTCGTCGGGCGGCGGTTCGTCCGGCGGAGGCGATCTGCAGTCGCAATAACCGTCGAGGCGATCATGAAACCCGTCCAGACGCGCCGCCCGCGCCAGCCGATCCACGCCGGCGCGATCGTCGGGCGCCGCCGCGAGCGCGGCGCGTTCGCGATGATGACGATCATCTTCATGACGGTCATGATCGCGATCCTCGGCATGCTCGACATCGGCAACGTGTTCTTCCAGCGCCGCGACCTCCAGCGCATCGCCGACATGGCCGCGCTCGCCGGCGTGCAGCGGCTCGACACCACCTGCACGCAGGCGCCCGTCAGCGCGCGCCAGAGCGCGACCAGCAACGGCCTCAACGCGAGCGCCGGCGACACCATCTCGATCGGCTGCGGCCGCTGGGACCCGACCGTCAATCCCGCGCCGAGCTATTACGTGCCGGTCCCGAACCCCGGCGCGTCGAGCCCGGCCGTGCAGCTCAACGCGGTGCAGGTGGCGGTGTCGCGCCAGGTGCCGTACTTCTTCCTCGGGCCGACCCGCACGGTGTACGCGAGGTCGACCTCGCGCGCGACCGCGATCGACGTGTTCTCGGTGGGCGCCACGCTCGCGCAGCTGAGCGGCACGAGCTGCGCGGGCACGCCGGCCTCGTCGAGCGCGAACCCGGGGCTCGTCAACGGGCTGCTCGGCGCGCTGCTCGGCACCAAGTCGGGCTTGAACCTGAGCCTCGTGTCGTACCAGGCGCTGGCCTGCACCAGCATCAAGCTCGGCGATCTCGCGCTGGCGGCCCAGGCGGGCACGATCGATCAGCTGCTGGCCGCGAAGCTGTCGCTGAGCAAGTTCCTGAGCGTGGTGGCGAGCGCGGCGAGCCAGACCAGCGTGGTCAACGCGAACCTGCAGGCGGCCATCGGCGCGCTGCAGGTGCTCGGCTCGGCCACCGTGAATTCCGCGAACATCAACCTCGGCGGCCCGAACGGCGTGCTCAACGTGGCGCTGGCCGACACCAAGTCGGCCGCCGACGCCCAGGTCAACCTGCTCGACCTGGTGATGGTGGGTGCCGAGATCGCCAATTCCGGCAACGCCGTGGCGCTCAATATGCCGGCGCTCGCGCTCGGCGGCCTGACCGGCACGCAGTTGCAGGTGCAGATCATCAGCCCGCCGTCGATCGCCGTCGGCGAGGGCGGCAAGGACGCCAACGGCAACTGGCGCACCCAGGCCTCGACGGCCGCGGCCGGCGTCTACCTGGTGGTCGACCTCGGCACCCAGACGCTGCCGATCCTGGGGCCGCTGCTGCAATTGGTCGGCGTCAACGTCGACGTCACGCTGCCGATCTACATCCAGGCCGGCACCGGTACCGCGGTACTCGAATCGACCCGATGCGCGCAGACCCCGCAGGCGAGCACGGCGACCATCAAGGCCACGCCGGGCATCGCCAATCTCTGCATCGGCACGCCGCCGCTGAATGCGAAGGGGCTGATCAACCTGTCGTCGTCGTACAGCTGCACGAGTCCCGCGCAGATCGTCAACGCCAAGCTCACGCTGCTGAACCTCGTCAACGTCGCGCAATTGACGGTGTCGCTCTCGAACATTTCGGTGAAGGTGCAGGGTGCGCCGGCCACCCACGTGTTCAGCGGCGTGGCAGGGCTCGATGCCAATTACTGGACGGTCAACTCGAATGCGCTCGGCTCGGCGCTGGCCAATGCGCTCGCGCAGCTGTCGAGCGCCAAGATCACGCCGAACGTGGCGCTGTTCGGCACGTCCGTCGTCAGCGTGCCGGGGAATTTCGTCTCGACCGTGCTCGGCATCCTGACCAGCGCGCTGGGCCCGCTGCTCAGCTCGCTCGACGCCGTCATCGTTCCGCTGCTGAACCTGCTCGGGGTGCAGGTCGGGGCGGCCACCGTCCATCAGATCTCGCTGAATTGCGGGGTCGCGCAGACGGTCTACTGAATGCATTGACTGGTATCCGATGAGAAATACACCTGCAATCGAGGGACTCGATCTGTACGTCTGGGAAGGCAAGGCGGACATCGTCGACCGCGTCGCGCGCTGCATGGCCAGCTTCGACGTCGAGGTGATCCGTGCCGACAACGTCGCGCTGTCGCCCGAGCGGGCCGCCGCGCGGCCGTCGCTCGCGATCATCAGCATCAGCATGATCGAGAGCGGCGCGGCCTTCCTGTCGGAGTGGCAGGCCAACATCGGCATGCCGGTGGTGTGGGTCGGCGCCGCGCGCGGCGGTGCGGACGCCGCCTCGTATCCGCCCGAGTACTCTCACATCCTGCCGCTCGACTTCACCTGTGCGGAACTGCGCGGCCTGGTGACGAAGCTGGTCGCGCAGTTGCGCGCGCACGCCGCGAAGACTTCGGCGCCGGCCATGCTGGTCGCCCATTCCGAGCCGATGCAGGCGCTCCTGCAGGAGGTGGACACGTTCGCCGACTGCGATACCAACGTGCTGCTGCATGGCGAGACCGGCGTGGGCAAGGAGCGCATCGCCCAGCTGCTGCACGAGAAGCACTCGCGCTACCGGCACGGCGAGTTCGTGCCGGTCAACTGCGGCGCGATTCCGGACGGCCTGTTCGAGTCGCTGTTCTTCGGCCACGCGAAGGGCTCGTTCACGGGCGCGGTGGTCGCGCACAAGGGCTACTTCGAACAGGCGGCCGGCGGCACGCTGTTCCTCGACGAGGTCGGCGATCTGCCGCTCTACCAGCAGGTGAAGCTGCTGCGCGTGCTGGAGGACGGCACGGTGTTGCGGGTCGGCGCGAGCGCGCCGCTCAAGGTCGATTTCCGGCTCGTCGCGGCCAGCAACAAGAAGCTGCCGCAGCTCGTGAAGGAGGGCACGTTCCGCGCCGACCTTTACTATCGGCTTGCGGTGATCGAACTCGGCATCCCGTCGCTGGAGGAGCGCGGTGCCGTCGACAAGATCGCGCTGTTCAAGTCGTTCGTCGCCGAGGTGGTGGGCGACGACCGGCTCGGCACGCTGCCGGACCTGCCGTACTGGCTCGCCGACGCGGTGGCCGACACCTACTTCCCCGGCAACGTGCGCGAGCTGCGCAATCTGGCCGAGCGGGTCGGCGTGACGGTGCGCCAGACCGGGGCCTGGGACGCCGCGCGGCTGCAGCGGCTGATCTCCCACGCGCGCGCCGTGCAGCCGGTGCCGGCCGAAAGCGCGGCCGAGGTCTACGTCGACCGCAGCAAGTGGGACATGACCGAACGCAATCGCGTGATCGCGGCACTTGACGCAAACGGTTGGCGCCGCCAGGATACCGCGCAGCATCTCGGTATCAGTCGCAAGGTCTTGTGGGAAAAGATGCGCAAGTACCAGATTTTCGACGAAGAGCCCGAGGCGCGCGAAAGTGAGTGATAATGGCTGGATTGCGGTCAGAAATACAACTAAATCTGTGCAGGAATCTCTACATGAGTCATAAACGGGTTTTGGGGCGCACATTTGTTGCAGGTTTGATGATGGCGGGGGGACTTCAGGTTGCATTGGCGCAGGGTCTGGCCGGCAGTGACGACGCGGCGGCGCCGGTCGCCGCTTCGGGCGGCGTGGTGAACGCGGCGCCGGCCGCCACCGGTGCGTTGCCGCCGACCACCCCGGCCGCCCAGGTACCGGCGGGCGGCGCCACGGCGCAGAGCACGATCGACGAGCTTCAGCAACTGATCCAGTCACATTCGCTGACCGAGATGCGCACCGCCTACAACGGCAGCTACGGCGCGAGCCTGCTGTTCAGCATCCAGAACGCGACTTACTACGTGGCGCTGTTCCAGCAGAAGGCGTTCTGGCGCGTGGTCAAGACCACCAACGAGGCGCGTGCCGAAGCGGTGTTCCACGACTTCTCGAAGCAGGCCGAATCGCTCGCCGCCTCGGAATTGCAGGCAACGCGGCTCGAGGCCCAGAAGGCGCAGACGGACAAGCAGATCGCCGTCGTGCAAGAGCGCGCGAACCGCCTGCAGGCCGATCTGCAGGTCGCGCGCGAGCAGCAGGCCGCCGTCAACAATCGCCAGAAGGCCACGCGCACCGAAGCGGCGGCACTGCAGGCCCAGCGCGATGCGCTGCAGGCCCAGTTGCGCCAGCTGCAGATGCAGGTCCGGTCGTTGCAGCGCCAGGCCGACGCCGGGCTGCCGGGCGACCGCTAGGACGGTTCGCGGTGGCATGCGCCGCTCGGGCGGTGCCATGCCGCGGCGCCTGAGCAGGAAAGCTGGCGGGAAGGTGGCTGCCGGAGATCCTGGCCGGAATCGGACCGGGGCGCGGCGGAGAAACAAAGCGGGGAAACGAAACGGGCAAGCCTTGCAGCTTGCCCGTTTCGCGTTTACTCGTTGTTGCCGCTGGTGGGGCCGAGCGGGCGCCGGCGGCGCGTGACGATCACCGGGCTGTTGCCGGAGCGCTCGGGCGGCGTCGAGACGCCTTCGTGCGATTCGCGCGGCGCGTGATAGTCGCGTGAGCTGCTGTATTCGCGCGGCGCGCTGTACTCGCGGGGCTCACGCGGCTCGCGGGGTTCGCGCGGCGTGTAGCCTTCGCTGCGGCCTTCACCGCGCCCCTCGCCGCGCGATTCGCGCGGGCCGCCGTGCGAGCCGTAGGGGTTGTGACCGCCGCCTTCGCGCGGCGGCCGGCCGCCGCCATGGCCGCCGCCGCCCGTGCGGGGGCCGCCGCGGCCGCCGCCGCCGGGCCGCGAGCCGCCCATGTCGAGCTGGATCGTGGAGATCGCGCGTTTGTAGATGCCTTGCAAACCGACGGGCGTGCGCAGCATCACCAGGTACTGATCGAACGACTCGATACAGCCCGTCAGGCGGATGCCGTTGACGAGGTAGATTTCGACGCGCTTGCGTTCCTTGCGAGCGGCGTTGATGAAGTCGTTTTGCGGATGGGATTCTGCAGGATTGGCCATTGAGAAGCGGCTTGAGCCGGCGTCAGATGAGGGTTTTGCATGGTTGCGCGCCGCGCTGTCCGCGGAGCGCTTGTGCGGGATTCTACCCTGTTCATATGAGATGCGTGCGGGGACGTTTGTGTCCAACCGTTACCCACTATAGACGTTCGGCGCGCGAAGTGTGATCGGCCGAATGGCCCGGACGGCCCGTGGAGAGCGGATGCGACCCCCGACGAGCGGGTCTGGCACGGCAGCGGCCGAAGGAAATCGGGCATTTTGTCGCGTTATTGTGCTGGCGCGGACCGGCGGTCAGGGCACCGCTCGCGACGGGGCGCCGAGGCCGGCACGCCGCCCGACGGCGGCCGGTCCGTGCGCGCCGCTCAATATTTGTAGTCGGGGTTCTTCGGGTCGAACGTGGTGTCGTCGAAGCTTTTCGGCGTGATCGTCTCGAACACGATCCGCTCGAAGATCTTGCCGTCGTTGCCGTAGGATTCGACCGTCCGGAAATAGGGATGGCGCAGGTCCAGGCCGAGCGTTTCCTTTTTCGCGTAGAACTGCGGGCGCCCGGCCGGGGTTTCGTAGGTCAGCGCCACCACGCGCACGCCGTCGATCGTCTTCGCCTCGACACGGGTCGGCTTGCTGACGCCGGCCGCCGCGTATTTCTTGCCTTCGCTCAGGTATTGCGCCGCCACGAATTCGGTGCCGAGATCGCGGATCGTATGGTTCGACTGCGCGCGCGCGAGCCTGCCGTCGATCGCGGTCCACAGCGGGAACTTGCCGAGCAGGCCGCCGAGGTGGCCATACATCTCGTCCTTGCGCTTGGTCTCGTCGTAGATCGCCTCCTGGCCTGCGTGCGGGCCGCCCGGCAGCCATTTCGCGTAGATCCGCAGCGGCTCGCGCGTCATCTTCACGAGCATGTGGTCGGGCTTGTCGGCCCAGCTGTCGCCGATCCGTTCCTGGCGTGTCATCGTGAATTCGTACGCGGGATAGCCGTTCGGGCCGGCCGCGATGTAGGCCGGCACCGTCATCGGATCGAGCGCGCTGAACAGGGCGGTCAGCGTCGCGTCGTCCAGCTTCTCGAGCGTGCCGTCGCGCGCGGCCGCCTTGAGCCACGCGGCCTGCTGCGTGACGTCCTGCTGGACGACGCGCGCGAGTTCGGGCGGCAGCGCGGCGGCGGGCGCGGGCGCCGTGTCCGCCGCGGTCTGGGCGCGGGCCGGGGGAGCGAACGCGGCCGTGGCGACCACGCTCGCGGCGGCGATCGTCAACGGCAGCGCGAAGCGGCGCAACGGACGCGGGGTGAAACTCGAACGCATGCAACTCTCCTGGAAACGTCGGGGATGCCGGATCACGGTTGCGCCGGCTGCTTGAGCTTCGCGAGCTCCTCGTCGCGCAGCGCGCGGCGCAGGATCTTGCCGACATTGGTTTGCGGCAGCGCCTCGCGAAACTCCACTGCCTTTGGCATCTTGTAGCCCGTCAGGTTCTTGCGGCAGTGCGCGAGCACCTCGTCGACGGTGAGGGCCATGTCGCGTCGCACGACGAAGGCCTTGATCCGCTCGCCGTGCGCCGTGTCGGGCACGCCGATCGCGGCGGCCTCGCTGATGCCGGGATGCATCACCAGCACTTCCTCGATCTCGTTCGGATACACGTTGAAACCCGACACCAGGATCATGTCCTTCTTGCGATCGATCAGCCGCACGAAGCCGCGCTCGTCCATCACGCCGATGTCGCCGGTGGCGAGCCAGCCGTCACGGTCGAGCACCTTGGCGGTCTCGTCGGGGCGCTGCCAGTAGCCGAGCATCACCTGCGGGCCGCGCACGCAGAGTTCGCCGGGCTCGCCGATCGCGGCCCAGGTGCCGTCCTCGCGCCGGAAACGCACCACGGTGGACGGCGCCGGCAGGCCGATCGAGCCGCTGAAGTCGTGCATGTCGTTCAGGTCGACCGGATTCATCGTCACGATCGGCGAGCATTCGGTGAGCCCGTAGCCTTCCACCACCGGCTGGCCGGTGACCTCCTTGAAGCGTTCGGCGACCGCGCGCTGCATCGCCATGCCGCCCGCCATCGCGAGCTTCAGCTTCGAGAAATCGCGGGCGCGGAATTCGGCGTTGTCGAGAAACGCGTTGTAGAGCGTGTTGATGCCGGTGATACCGGTGAAGGTTTCGTTACGAAGCACCTTCATCATCATCGTCGTGTCGCGCGGGTTCGCGATCAGGATGTTGCGTCCGCCCAGGCCCATGAAGATCAGCGCGTTCACGGTCAGCGAATAGATGTGATAGAGCGGCAGCGGCGTGAGCACGGTCTCGATCTCGTCCGACATCTGGTCGGCGATCCAGGCCTTGGCCTGCAGGAGGTTCGCGATCAGGTTGCCGTGCGTGAGCATCGCGCCCTTCGCCACGCCGGTGGTGCCGCCCGTGTATTGCAGGAACGCCAGATCGGCGCGCGTGAGCGTGACGGGCGTGGCGCGCGAGCGGGCGCCGGCGGCCAGCGCCGCGCGCAGCCGCACCGCCTGCGGCAGGTGATAGGGCGGCACGAGCTTCTTCACGCGCTTGAGCACGAAATTGACGAGCCGGCCCTTCGCGTTGAAGCCCTCGCCGAGCAGGTCGCCGAGCGCGGTCACCACCACGTTGCGCACGGCGGTGCCGGGCAGCGCTTCCTCGAGCGTGCGCGCGAAGTTCTCGAACACGACGATGGTCTGCGCGCCGCTGTCCTTCAACTGATGCGCGAGTTCGCGCGCGGTATAGAGCGGATTGACGTTGACCACCACCGCGCCGGCCTTCAGCGTGCCGAACAGCGTGACCGGATACTGGAACGAGTTCGGCAGCATGATCGCGACGCGGTCGCCCGGCTTCACGCCCAACGAGTGCTGCAGGTAGGCCGCGAACGCTTCGGCCTTGCGCGCGAGCGCGGCGTAGCTCAGGTTCGAGCCGGCGCTGACATAGGCGACGCGCTCGGCGAAGCGCGTCGCGCATTCGTCGAAGTATTCGACGAGCGAGCCGTACTGCGTGATGTCGATCTCGTGCGGAACGCCGCGCGGATAGGAGGGGAACCAGATGCCGTCGGTGTTCGGCACCGGCGTGCTGAGCGAAGCAGCGGAGGCGTTCATCGCGTGTCTCCAGAGTCGTGATGTCAGGCGGCCGAGCGCGTGCGGCCGGCCGCTCGCATGCGAGCGGCGCCGCCGCGCGCGGCGCGCGGTGTATCGGGTGCAGGGGGCGTGCCGTTCGTGGGTCCGGCGTGCCGGGTGCGTGTGCGGTGCCTGCGGGTGTCCGTGGTTCGTGCGCGGCGCGCGGCTCAGGACGCGTGCCGCGCATGCAGCCGCGTGCCGGCCGAGGCGCCGAACGGTCCCGCCGGCAGCTCGCCGCCGTTTGGCGGCACGGTGCTGCCGCGCTGCGCGTCGTCGAGCACGGCCGCGAAGATCGACATCTGCCCCGCGTCAGGCATCGGCGCCTTCAGCGCGGCGACGATCAGCGAGGACAGCCGCGCGATCATCTGCACGTCGTTCATGGTGCGGCCCTGCGAGAAATCGTCGAGCAGGCTGTCGGTCTCGGCGCCCGCGAGCGCGCCCGACAGCGCGCCGATCGCATAGTGCAGGCGCCAGCCCAGCTCGGAGCGCGGCAGTTGCGGCAGCGCGCGCTGGAACGCGTCGAAGAAGCGGCCGGCCACGCTCGCGTAGTGCGCGGCCAGGAAGCTGCGTACGAAGGTGGACGGATCGGTATAGGCGCGGCCGATCAGGCGCAGGAACGCGCGGCCGCCGCGCTGCGGATCACGCGAGGCCTGCAGCGCCGGGATGAACATCGCGCCGAGCACGTGCTCGCAAGTGATGCCTTCGCCGAGCTGCGCCTCGAAGCGGTCGAGGATGCGCAGCCGTTCGTCGTTCAGTTGATCGAGGCGGCGCGACAGCATCGCGTGGATCAGCGCTTCCTTGCTGCCGAAATGGTAATTGACCGCCGCGAGATTCACCGCGGCGCGCGACGTGATCTGTCGCATCGACATGGCTTCGAAGCCGTGTTCGACGAACAGGTCTTCCGCCGCGTCGAGAATGCGCGCCTTCGTGCCGCCGGTTTGCCGGCTGGCTTGCCGAACCGCCATGTCGCCTCCCATGATCGCTGTTTCGGTGACCGAACGAGCGATTCAAATCTGTAATTGAAACAAGCGTTTTTATTAAGATAAAAAGGCGCGGGGGCGGGCGGCAAGCGTTGTTTGTGGGCGGATTCCTCTAGAGGCGATGTGCGTTGCAGCATCGTTTCGCGTGAAGCGCGGCGTGGCGCGCTTCACGCGATGATGCGCTGCGTGCGCGCTAGCGGGCCGCGGAGACCTGCGCGGCGCTCTGCGTCATGTCGATGCCGCGCCGTTCGCGGCTGAACAGGATCAGCGAAGCGATCACCACCGCGACCACGCCGGCCACCAGCGCGAGCGCATGGCCGTAGTCGTTGCCGTTGTTGACGGCCAGTTGCGCCTGCATCGTCGCGTTGCCCGAGGCGAGCAGGTTGCCGAGCTGGTAGACGAAGCCGGGGAAGGTCGCGCGGATCTCGTCGGGCGAGATCTCGTTCAGGTGGACCGGGATCACCCCCCACGCGCCCTGCACCGAGATCTGCATCAGGAACGCGCCGGCGGCCAGCGCCACCGCGCCGGTCGAGAACGCCCACAGCGGCAGCACCGGCAGCGCGATCAGCGCGGCGATGAAGATCGCGCGGCGCCGGCCGATCTTTTCGGAAAGCGAACCGAACGCGAGGCCGCCGACGATCGCGCCGATGTTCAGCACGATCGTGATCCACGACACGGTGTGCGGATCGAAGTGATGTTGTTCGCGCAGGAAGGTCGGATACAGATCCTGCGTGCCGTGCGAGAAGAAGTTGAATGCCGTCATCAGCACCACCGCGTAGACCGACAGCTTCCAGTTCTGCCGCAGCGTAGCCACCAGGCTCGGCCGCGGGCGCTTCTCCATCTGCTTCCAGGCCGGCGATTCGGGTACGTGCGAGCGCACGTAGAGCACCAGCAGCGCGGGCAGCACGCCGATCATGAACATCCCGCGCCAGCCGATGTACTGGTAGAGCACGCCGAACACCACCGAGGCGAGCAGATAGCCGCTCGGATAGCCGGCCTGCAGCAGCCCCGAGACGATCCCGCGCGACTGGGGCGGCACCGTTTCCATCGTCAGCGCGGAGCCCACGCCCCATTCGCCGCCCATCGCGATGCCGAACAGCGCGCGCATCACGAGCAGCGCGGCGAGGCTCGGCGCGAAGCCGGAGGCGAGTTCGAGCAGCGAGTAGATGGCGATGTTGATCATCAGCGTGGGACGGCGGCCGAAGCGGTCGGCGAGCCGGCCGAAGATCAGCGCACCGAGCGGCCGCATGGCCAGCGTCAGGGTTACCGCGAAGGCGACCGCCGGGATCTTGGTATGGAATTCCGCCGCGATGTCTTTCAGCACGAATACCATCAGAAAGAAGTCGAATGCGTCGAGGGTCCAGCCTAAATAGGCGGCGATCGTCACGTTTCTCTGTTCCCGGGTCCAGCTCATGGCGGAGGTCTCCTTGGTGGGGTTGGCGCGGAGGGCGGCGAGGGCCGCCCGGCGGGGCGCACGGCGGATTCAGTGTACGCCGGGGAATTGTTTCCACGTCCGCTTTCCGTTCACGGATCGGGATTAATCCCTAGATAAAAAACGGTATTGAACGGGAATATGAACAGGCTTGAATTTGTTTTGAAAGAAACGTATCCATATTGAATGAATCTATTTTTGATTCTGTAAATTGTTATCGCGGCCGGATGGAAGGCGATGCGTGCCGGTTGGCACGACGCGGTCGCGGCGGGTTATCGTGGCGAATCTTTTCATCGGAGCACGACCATGACGCTCGGCCGCGACGTCCGCCTGATTCCCGCCTCCCTCGAAAGCCTGCGACCGACGCAGATGACCGTCGGCTATCGCGAGGTGAAGGCCAAGCGCAAGCACTGGAAATCGCTCGGCAAGGCGGCGCGCCGCGACGAGATCGAACTGCACTGGTTTCCGGCCGTGGCCGGCCCGGGCAACGCGCTGTTCATCGTCGATCACCATCATCTCGGGCTGGCGCTGCTCGAGGAGGGCGTGAGCGAAGTGAAGGTGATGCTGCTGAAGGACCTGTCCTGGCTAGACGACACGATCTTCTGGCGCATGATGGAGCACAACCAGTGGGTGCATCCGTTCGGGCCGGACGGCGCGCGCCACGATTACGAGCGCCTGCCCGCCGCGCTGACCGGACTGAGCGACGACCCGTATCGCAGCCTGGCGGGCGAACTGCGCACGGCCGGCGGCTACGCGAAGGACACCACGCCGTTCAGCGAATTCCTGTGGGCCGACTATCTGCGCACGAAGATCCCGGCCAGGACCGTGCGCAAGCATTTCTCGACGGCGCTCGACGCGGCGCTCACCCATGCGCATGCACCCGATGCGCGCTATCTGCCCGGCTGGGCCGGCGAGTTCGAGCCGAGGCCCTGAGATGCGCCAGCCGCACCGCGCCGCGATCCGGCCGACGCCCGCGCAACCGGTGCCCGATGCGGCGCCGCGCGACGCTGCCCATTTCTCGGCGCTCGCCGCGCCCGGGATGCCGCGCGGCGAGCGGAACTGGCGCGACGCGCTGGCCGGCCTGTCGATCGCCGGGCTGCTGATTCCCGAGGCGGTCGCCTACGCCGGGCTCGCGAACCTGCCGCCGCAGGCCGGCCTGATCGCGCTGCTGGTCGGGCTGGTGGTATACGCGGCGCTCGGCAGCAGCCGCTTTGCGATCGTCTCGTCGACCTCGTCGTCGGCCGCCGTGCTGGCCGCCACCGTGCTGTCCGAGACCGGCACCATCGCGACGGCACGGCTCGCGCTCGCGGCCGCGCTGGTGGCCACCACCGGCCTGCTGTTCGTGATCGCCGGCGCCGCGCGGCTCGGCGGCATCTCGGACTTCATCGCGCGACCCGTGCTGCGCGGCTTCACGTTCGGGCTCGCGTTGACGATCGTGATCAAGCAACTGCCGAAGATCCTCGTGGTCCCCGTGCATCACGGCGATACGCCGCATGTGGTGCTGGACCTGGTGCGTGGCCTGCCGCGGACGAACCTCGCCAGCGTCGCGCTCGGCGCCGTGGCGCTCGCGATCCTGTTCGCGCTCGGCCGGCGTTCGCGCGCGCCGGCCACGCTGATCGTGATCGTGCTCGGCATCGCGGCCGGCTACGGGATCGACTGGACGCGTCACGGCATCGCCGTGGTCGGGCATATCGATCTGCAGCATCTCGCGTTCGGGCTGCCGTCGCTCGATCACTCCGCCTGGACGCAGACCGTCGAGCTCGGCTTCGCGCTGATGCTGATCCTCTATGCCGAGTCGTATGGCTCGATCCGCAATTTCGCGCTGAAGCACGGCGATCCGATCGCGCCGAACCGCGACCTGGTCGCGCTCGGCTGCGCGAACCTGGTGTCGGGGCTGCTGCACGGCATGCCGGTCGGCGCCGGTTATTCGGCGAGTTCGGCCAACGAGGCGGCCGGCGCGCAGAGCCGGCTCGCGGGGGCCTGCGCGGCCGTGGTGATCGCGCTGATCGTCTGGCTGCTGTTGCCGCAACTGGCGCGCACGCCGGAGCCGGTGCTCGCCGCGATCGTGATCTTCGCGGTCAGTCATTCGCTGCATCCGGGCGTGTTTCAGCCGTATTGGCGCTGGCATCGTGACAGGCTGCTGGTGCTGGCCGCGATTCTCGCGGTACTCGTGCTCGGCGTGTTGAACGGCCTGCTCGCGGCGATCGCGGCGAGCCTGCTGCTGACCGTGCGCAAGCTGTCGGAGCCCAAGCTCGGCGAACTGGGCCGGCTGCGTGACAGCCGTGATTTCGTCGACGTGCGTAATCATGCCGACGCGACGCCGGTGCCGGGCATGCTGATCGTGCGGCCCGAGGGGCAGCTGTTTTTCGCGAACGCGGAGCGCGTGCTGGGGCGGGTCCGGCAACTGGCGCATGCGGTGACGGGGTTGAGGACGGTGGTGCTGAGTCTCGAGGAGTCGCCGGACCTCGATGGCACGGCGGTCGAGGCGCTGATCACGTTCGCGACCGAGTGCGAGGCGCGTGGGTGGCGCTTGATGCTGGTGCGGTTGAAGCCGGATGTGCTCGAGGTGCTGCGGCGGGCCGGTGGTGGCGGGCTCAGGGATGAGGCGCTGTCGGAATTGAGCGTGGATGACGCGGTGGGGAGGTTGGCGGGGTAGATCTGTTTTTAGATTTGCCGCTTCGCGATAAATGAAAAAGCCGGCTTGGAAAGCCGGCTTTTTTATCTTCAACCAGGAGAGGACTCGGACGCGCGCAAAGTGCGCAGGCACTTTGCTTCCTGGTCAGGAAATGAAAAAGGCCGGCATGAAGCCGGCCTTTTTTAAACTTGTGGTGCCCAGGAGAGGACTCGAACCTCCACGGTGTTGCCACCGCTAGGACCTGAACCTAGTGCGTCTACCAATTCCGCCACCTGGGCACAAGCTGCATCAAGCAAGACCGCAATTATATAGCGCTCCACGAGCCTGTCAACGCTTTTTCGGGACAAATCGATAGTTGGCGTCGGGCGGGCGATGTCGCGGTTCGCCGGACCTCGATCAGTGGCCCTGGATCAGCATGCCGAGCGGCGCCAGCGGGCCGAGCGGCATGAACTCGTATTCGGCAATGCGCTCGGCCGTGAGCGGCAGCGAACTCGTGGCCGCTCGCGCGGCATCGAGCGAATCGACGGTGATCAGGAACACCACGCCCGGCTTGTCTCGGCGATACCAGAACTGCTCGCTGCTGCCGTCGAGGTAAGGCTTCAGCGTGGCCGGCACTTCCTGCGGCAGGATCGTGCTCGCTGGCAAGCGAAACCTTTCGAGTCCCCACGCGAAGTGCGCAGGCACTTTGCTTCCTGGCCAGGAAATGAAAAAGGCCGGCATGAAGCCGGCCTTTTTTAAACTTGTGGTGCCCAGGAGAGGACTCGAACCTCCACGGTGTTGCCACCGCTAGGACCTGAACCTAGTGCGTCTACCAATTCCGCCACCTGGGCACAAGTTGCTTGTCAAGCAAGAATGCGATTATAGCGTGCCAACAGAGCGTGTCAACGGTTTTTGCGATCTCATGCCTGAAACGACGGCCGCGCCTGAGCGAACACTTGCGCCAGGTAATCCACGACGGTCCGGATCGGCAGATCCTTGCCGACGCTGACCAAGGGCGGTCTCGGCGTGGTCACGCGTGGCCTCGCGATCGAATACGCGAAGAGCGGCGTGCGCGTGAACGCGATCGCCCCCGGCATCATCAAGACACCGATGCATCCGGCGCGAAACGCGCGACGTGCTCGGCGCGCCGCGCCCGATGGGCCGCATGGGCGAAATCTCGGAGATCGTCGAGGCGGCGATGTGCCTCGAGCACGCGAATTTCGTCACGGGCGAGACGTTGAACGTGGACGGCGGCCAGCACGCCGGCCGCTGGTAAATCGCGCCGCGCAGCAGGGCGGTGCGGCTGCCGGCAGGCGCGAGCCGCCGGGGCCGCTTGGGGAGACTCACAGGAACAACCTCACCCGAACAACGCCATGCCATACGTCAACATCAAGATGACCCGCGAAGGTACCCGCGCCGGGCGCGACGGCCACCACGCCCGAGCAGAAGAAGGCGCTGATCAAGGGCGTCAACGACCTGCTGTTCGAGGTGATGGGCAAGCCGCCCCACACCACGCTCGTCGTGATCGACGAGGTCGAGCTGGACAACTGGGGCGTGGGTGGTGTGACCATGCACGAATGGCGCGAGCAGCAGCGCACGGCCGCGACGGGCGAAACGAAATAGGACGCGCCGGCGGGCCGGCGCCGTCCGGTGGCCGCCTGCGGTACGATGGCGCGCGAAGCTACCACGCGCCCCCGCGCCGGCCGGGCGCCACTCAAGCACCATTCGATGGAGCATGCACTCATGGGTAACGGGCAAGACACGCGTATCCTCGATCTGTTCGGCGTCGAGCTGCCGATCATCCAGGCGCCGATGGCGGGAGCGACCACGGTCGCGATGGTGATCGCGGCGAGCGAGGCGGGCGGCCTCGGTTCGCTGCCGGCCGCGCTGCTGTCGGTCGAGCAGATGAAGGCCGCGCTCGACGAGATTCGCGGCGCGACGCGCAAGCCGATCAACGTCAATTTCTTCTCGCATACCGATCCGGCGCCGGACCCGGCCGCGCAGATGGCGTGGCGCGCGGCGCTCGCGCGCTATTACGTCGAGCTCGGGCTCGATCCGGCCGAGCCGGTACCGTCCTCGAGCCGCGCGCCGTTCAACGACGCCTATTGCGAGATCGTCGAGGCGTACCGGCCGGAGGTGGTCAGCTTCCACTTCGGCCTGCCCGAGGCGCGGCTCGTCGAGCGCGTGAAGCGTGCCGGCGCGCGCGTGATCTCGTCGGCGACGACGGTCGCGGAGGCGCGCTGGCTCGCGGAGCGCGGCGTGGACGCCATCATCGCGATGGGCTACGAGGCGGGCGGCCATCGCGGCAATTTCCTGTCGGACGACATGTCGACCCAGGTGGGCACCATCGCGCTCGTGCCGCAGATCGTCGACGCGGTGCCGGTACCGGTGATCGCGGCGGGCGGCATCGCCGATCCGCGCGGCGTTCGGGCTGCGTTCGCGCTCGGCGCGTCGGCCGTGCAGGTCGGCACGGCCTATCTGCTGACGCCCGAGGCGAAGCTCAGCGCGTTCCATCGCGAAGCGCTGCGCACGGCCGGCGAGGACCAGACTGCGCTGACCAACCTGTTTACCGGGCGCCCGGCGCGCGGCATCACGAACCGGCTGATGCGCGAGATCGGCCCGATCTCGGCGGCGGCGCCGGTGTTTCCGACCGCGGGCGGTGCGCTGGTGCCCCTGCGCGCGGTGACCGAGAAGGCCGGCAAGGCGGATTTCAGCAACATGTGGGCGGGGCAGGCGGCGCGGCTCGCGCGGGAGATGTCGACGGCGGAGTTGACGCGCTATCTGGTGGGGGCGGCTGGGTGATATTGGGCGCCTCGCGAGGGGCGATCAATGAAAAAGCCGGCTTGCCAAGCCGGCTTTTTATTCATTTGCTCCCAGGAGAGGACTCGGTCACGCAAGCACGCCACCGGTTTTGCTGGCAGGCGAAACCTTTCGAGTCCCCGCGCAGAGTGCGCAGGCACTTTGCTTCCTGGTCAGGAAATGAAAAAGGCCGGCATGAAGCCGGCCTTTTTTAAACTTGTGGTGCCCAGGAGAGGACTCGGTCACGCGAGCGCGACCCCGGTTTCGCTGGCAGGCGAAACCTTTCGAGTCCCCACGCAAAGTGCGCAGGCACTTTGCTTCCTGGCCAGGAAATGAAAAAGGCCGGCATGAAGCCGGCCTTTTTTAAACTTGTGGTGCCCAGGAGAGGACTCGAACCTCCACGGTGTTGCCACCGCTAGGACCTGAACCTAGTGCGTCTACCAATTCCGCCACCTGGGCACAAGCTGCATCAAGCAAGAACGCAATCATAGCAGCACGAATAATTGTGTCAACACCTTTTTGCATCGCCGCCGTGATCGGCCCGCTCGCGCGCCTCGTGCCCCGTTTCGCGGCTTTCGGCGCGGCGGCGGGTGATAGAATGGCCCGCAACCTGGCGTCCGATCGTTCGAACCGGACGAGTAGTTCACGCAACGAGAACAACCATCGACAAGCCCTTGAGCAAGTATCCGTATCCCATCCCGAGCCGCGAAGAAATCCTCGGCGTGCTGCGCACGAGCGACGCCCCGCTGGCCGCGAACGACATCGCCGAAGCGCTGTCGATCAAGCGCCAGGAACGCGAGGGCTTCTTCCGGCGCGTCGCCGCGATGGAGCGCGACGGCCAGATCCGGCTCGACAAGCGCGGGCATTATCAGTTGACCCATCCGTCGAATTTCGTGGCGGGGCGCGTGCAGGGCCATCGCGACGGCTACGGCTTCCTGATCCGCGACGACGGCCAGGACGACCTGTTCCTGCCGAGCGGCGAGATGCAGAAGGTCATGCACAACGATCGCGTGCTCGCGCGGATCGTCGGCTACGATCGCCGCGGCCGCCCGGAAGGGCACGTGGTCGAGGTCACCGACCGCGCCAACAAGCGCGTGATCGGCCGCCTGCTCAACGAGAATGGTGCCGTGATCTGCGCCCCCGAGGACAAGCGGATCGGCCACGACATCCTGATCACGCAGAACCCGAAGAAGGCCAAGGTCGGTCAGGTGGTGGTGGTCGAGCTGACCGAATTCCCGAGCCGCCATTCGCAGCCGCTCGGTCGCGTCGCGGAAGTGCTCGGCGACATCGACGATCCGGGCATGGAGATCGAGATCGCGGTGCGCAAGTACGGCGTCCCGCACGAGTTCAGCCCGGCAGCGCTGACGGCCTCGGCTGCGCTGCCGGACAAGGTGCGCCCGGTCGACCTGCGCTATCGCGTCGACCTGCGCGACGTGCCGCTCGTCACGATCGACGGCGAGGACGCGCGCGACTTCGACGACGCCGTCTACTGCGAGCCGACGAAGGTCGGCCGCGGTGACGGCTTCCGGCTGATCGTCGCGATCGCCGACGTCTCGCACTACGTGAAGCCGGGCGAGTCGCTCGACGTCGACGCGCTCGAACGCAGCACCTCGGTTTACTTCCCGCGCCGCGTGATCCCGATGCTGCCCGAGAAGCTGTCGAACGGGCTCTGCTCGCTGAACCCGCAGGTGGATCGCTGCGTGCTGGTCTGCGACATGGTGGTGACCGCGCGCGGCGAAGTGAAGGCCTACCAGTTCTATCCGGCCGTGATCCACTCGGCGGCGCGCCTGACCTACACCGAGGTCGCGGCCGTGCTCGGCAACACCAAGGGGCCGGAGGCCGCGCGCCGCGCCGATCTGCTGCCGCACCTGCAGGATCTCTATGGCGTCTACAAGGCGCTGTTCGCGGCGCGCCAGAAGCGCGGCGCGATCGATTTCGACACCACCGAGACCTACATCGTCTGCAACGCGCAGGGCAAGATCGAGCAGATCCTGCCGCGCCAGCGCAACGACGCGCACAAGCTGATCGAGGAATGCATGTTGGCCGCCAACGTCTGCGCGGCCGACTTCATGAAGCGCCACAAGCAGTCGGGCCTGTACCGGATCCACGCCGGCCCGACCGTCGAGAAGCTCGAGAACCTGCGCTCGTTTCTGCGCGGCATGGGGCTCACGCTCGGCGGCGGCGAGAAGCCCCACGCGAGCGACTACGCGGCGCTGATGGCGAAGATCCGCGAGCGGCCCGACGCGCAGATGCTGCAGCCGATGCTGCTGCGCTCGATGCAGCAGGCCGTCTACAGCCCCGACAACATCGGCCATTTCGGTCTCGCCTACGATGCCTACGCGCATTTCACGAGCCCGATTCGCCGCTATCCCGACCTGCTCACGCACCGCGCGATCTACGCGATCCTGTCCGGCCAGAAGTACACGCCGAAGGCGCCCGACGGCGTCACGCTGAACACGGCGCTTTCGCCGCGTGCCCGTGCGATGCAGAAGGAAGACGACGAATCGCGCAGCCGCGTGCGTTCGAACGACGCGATCTGGGAAGAGCTCGGCCTGCACTGCTCGGCCAACGAGCGGCGCGCCGACGAAGCCTCGCGCGACGTCGAGGCCTGGCTCAAGTGCTATTTCATGCGCGACAAGCTCGGCGAGGAATACGGCGGGATGGTCAACGGCGTGACGCCGTTCGGGATCTTCGTGCAACTCGATACGCTGTTCATCGAGGGGCTCGTCCACGTCACCGAACTCGGCTCCGACTATTTCCAGTACGACGAGATCAAGAACGAGTTGCGCGGCGAGCGTACCGGCATCCGCTACCGGCTGTCGGACCGCGTGCGCGTGCAGGTCGGCCGCGTCGATCTCGACGCGCGCAAGATCGATTTCCGGTTGGTGCGCGACACGCCCGTGAAGGCGCCGCGCGGCGCGGCCCCGCTGCCGGCCGAACGCGGCGCGCCGCGTGTGCGTGCGATGCCCGGCGTGACCGGCGAGGACGAGCCGCCGGCGGGGCGCCGCAAGGCCGCCGCCGGCAGCACGGTCGCGCCCGCCGCGAAGGACGCGCGCACCGCGCATCCGCCCGCCAGGAAGAAGGGCGGCACGGCGGCCAAGTCGCCGGCGAAAAAGGCGCGTCCGCGCAAGAAATATTGACCCCGTGGCCGGCGCCGTCGCGCGCCGGTCCGGGCGGTCGATGAATCGAAGACGCCGCGTTGTCCGGCCGCGAGGCCGGCAACGCGGCGCTTCCGTTTGCAATGCTCGCGAGGCGCGCCGGCCGCGCTCCGCGTCAAGATGAAGGTTGGTCAGTCATGTCACGTTTGAAGGTTCTCTACGGTTTTCACGCAGTCACCGCGCGCTTGCGGCACGATGCGTCGACGGTCGCCGAGGTGTTGTACGACCAGACCCGGCGCGATCGCCGGATGACGGATTTCCTGCAGACCGCGAAGGAAGCGGGCGTGCGCCTGATCGCCGCCGACGAAACGCGGCTGTGGGGCCTCGCGCATACCGAGCGCCATCAGGGTGTGGTAGCGCGCGTCGAGGATCTGCCGCTCGCGCAGAACCTGGCCGAGCTGCTCGACGGCATCCAGGGCCCGGCGCTGCTGCTGGTGCTCGACGGCGTGACCGATCCGCATAATCTCGGCGCCTGCCTGCGGGTGGCCGACGCGGCTGGCGCGCACGCGATCATCGCGCCGCGCGACCGCGCGGTCGGGCTCAACGCGACGGCCGCCAAGGTCGCGAGCGGCGCGGCCGACACCGTGCCCTACATCACGGTGACGAACCTCGCGCGCGCGCTGCGCGAGTTGAAGGACGCGGGCGTCTGGGTGATCGGCACGGCCGACGACGCGCCGGCGAGCCTCTACGAGACCAAGCTCGAAGGCCCGGTCGCGCTGGTGATGGGCGCCGAGGGCGAGGGCATGCGCCGCCTCACGCGCGATACCTGCGACGACGTGATGAACATCCCGATGGCCGGCAGCGTCGAGAGCCTGAACGTGTCGGTGGCGAGCGGCGTGTGCCTGTACGAAGCCGTGCGCCAGCGGCGCGTGGCTGGCGCCGCGAAGTAAGCCGGTGAGGCCGGGGCGATGAATACGATGCCGTGGGCGATCACACGCCGGCCCGCGCCGGCGGCGGGTGGCGCCGGCCGGCGCGGCCGCGTGCTCACGGCGACGCGCGTGCTTGCCGCCGGGTGCCTCGCGGCGGCGCTGGCCGCCTGCAGCTCGCCCACGCTCGTCGATCGCGGCAGCTACGTCGCCGATACGAGCCACCCGGCGCGCGGCGCCGATTCGCGCGTGCGCTTCCTGGTGCTGCACTACACCGAGGCGGACGACCCGCGCGCGCTGTTCGTGCTGACCCACAACGACGTCAGCGCCCATTACCTGATCCCGAGCCATCCGGCATACCGCAACGGCAAGCCCGTCGTGCTGCAGCTGGTGCCGGAGAGCGAGCGCGCGTGGCATGCGGGCGTCAGCGACTGGCAGGGCACGACCGAGCTCAACGCGGCCTCGATCGGCATCGAGATCGTCAACGCCGGCCCGCTCGACGCGCCGGCAAACCAGACCTGGCAGGCCTATTCGCCCGATCAGGTCGAGGCGGTCGTGAGGCTCGCGCAGGACATCGTCGCGCGCTACCGGATTCCGCCGACGCGCGTGGTCGCGCACAGCGACATCGCTCCGCAGCGCAAGATCGATCCGGGTCCGGCGTTCCCGTGGCAGGCGCTCGCGCGCGCCGGCGTCGGCGCCTGGCCCGATGACGCGACCGTGACCGCGCGGCTGGCGGGACGCGCGCCCGGCGACCCGGCCGACGTGCGCGGGCTGCAGCTGAAGCTTGCGCGCTACGGCTACGACGTGGCGACCGACGGCATGCTCGACGCGCGCACGCGACGCGTGTTCGCGGCGTTCCAGATGCACTTCCGGCCGGCTGACTACTCAGGCAAGCCGGACGCGCAGACCGACGCGATCGCGCAGGCCCTGCTCGACAAGTATTTCCCCGGCGCGGGCGCGCCGACCACGGCGCCGGTTTCGGCGCCGGCCGCTGGGGCCCGTCCCGGCATGACGCCGTAGTTTTCCCGCGGTTCCCGCTCGTTTTCGCGCGTCCTCGCCCGTTCCCCGCCCGCCGTGCGTCGCGCTTGCGAGCGCATCCGCTTCGCACGGCGAGCCGACTGTCGCGCCGACGCCGCGCGGTCGACGAAAATCGACGCCATGCCGAACGACTCCGGTAAACTCGCCGCTTTCGCAATCAGCGCTTTCCCCCTCTCCATGACTCAAGACGAACTCAAACGCCTCGTCGGCCAGGCGGCCGCCGACTACGTGCTGGCGAACGTGCCGGAAGGCTCGGTGATCGGCGTCGGCACCGGCTCCACCGCGAACTGCTTCATCGACGCGCTGGCCGCGATCAAGACACGCTACCGCGGCGCGGTATCGAGCTCGATCGCCACCACGCAGCGCCTGGAAGCGCACGGCATCCGCGTGTTCGACCTCAACGAGATCGACGGCCTGCAGGTGTACGTGGACGGCGCCGACGAGATCGACGCGAGCGGCGCGATGATCAAGGGCGGCGGCGGGGCGCTCACGCGCGAGAAGATCGTGGCCTCGGTATCGGGCACCTTCGTCTGCATCGCCGACGCGAGCAAGCGCGTCGCGACGCTCGGCGCGTTCCCGCTGCCGGTGGAAGTCGTGCCGATGGCGCGCACCGCGATCGGCCGCCGGCTGACCGCGCTGGGCGGCGTGCCGGTGCTGCGCGTCAAGGGCGACGGCACGCCCTACCTGACCGACAACGGCAACGAGATCCTCGACGTGAAGGGGCTCGCCATCACCGATCCGCGTGGGCTGGAAGCTACGGTCAACGGCTGGCCCGGCGTCGTCACGGTCGGTCTGTTCGCGCAGCGCGGCGCCGATCTGTGCCTGCTCGGCGGCGCGGCCGGGGTGGAAACGATCGATTATCGCGGCGTTTAAGCGGGAGTTTAAAAATCAGCGCGACGCGATTTTCGATTTTCGAGCGGCGCGCGCGAATGAATCACCAGCCGCAAACGTTTTGCGATACTGACAAACTGCCCGACGGCTTTTCCCAAGCCTGTCGGGCATTTTTTTGCTATAGGATATCTAAACGAAATCCTAAGAGGGATTACCCTCTCAGGTGTTTACTAGATAGCATTGCGACCGCGAACTCAGCAATGTATCGAACATACGAACAATAGTGTCGCGTACATTTCCAATAAAACGAGAGAAAAGGGGCCGGGCCGAACTGCGGGGGCAGTACGCCAACACAGATACGTAACGGGGAGGTCTCGTATGGAACAGGCAAAAGACAGGTCGCTCGTCAGCAAGGTGATGGACGGGCTTGTCACAGGGATAGTGGAAGACAAGTACGGCGGCATCCTGCCGCCGCAGGACGTGCTGTCGAGGGATTTCGACGTCAGCCGGACGGTGATGCGCGAGGCGCTCTCGATGTTGCTCGCGCGTGACATGCTCGACGTGCGTCCGAAGGTCGGCACGCGCGTGAGGCCGATGCGCGACTGGCGCATGATCGACGAGGACGTGGTGAGCTGGCGCTTCCGGGCGAAACCGGACCCGCAGTTCATGCGCGACGTGCTCGAATTCCGCATGCTGATCGAACCGCGCGCGACGGGGCAGGCCGCCGAGCGCGCGAACGCGGCGGAGATCGCCGGCATTCGCGAAGCCTTCGAGGCGTTCCGCGCGCTCGAGGTGGGCGAGGCGAACTACGACGCCGCCGACGAGCTGTTGCACGCGCGCATCGTCCACGCGAGCGGCAACCAGTTCTACCAGCAGATGAGCGCGATCATCTGCGGCGCGCTGCGGCTGGTGCGCGAGCAGACGGCCCGGCGCGAAGGCAGCCACGAGCGGCTGGTCGGCCTGCACGAGCGCATCGTCGTGGCGATCGAGCAGCGCGACGCACGGGCGGCGGAAGCGGCCGCGCGCGAACTGATCGACCTGACGACCGAGGCGCCGTGCCATGCGCCGGCGGAGGCGCGCGCCGTGGGCTGAGGCGTGCCGAGACGGACTGATTAGGGAACGGGCGGAGGCACTGCGGCGCGGGCGGGACACCGGCCCCCGCCGGCCGTTATCATGACGGCCGGCCGCCGGCTTGGCCGGCGAGGTTTCCCGTTCAACTCCGATCCCGATGACCGCTCCTTCTTCCCAACCGATCCGTTTCGGCATCGTCGGCGCGGGCGCGATCGCGCGCCGCTTCGCGCAATCGCTGACCCATGTGGCTCACGCCACGCTCTCGCAGGTCTGGGCACGCCGCCCGGAAGCGGCCGCCGCGTTCTGCGCCGAGCTGGGCGGCACGCCCGCGGCGAGCTTCGAGGCGCTATGCGCGTCCGATCTCGACGCGATCTACATCGCGACCCTCAACGACAGCCACGCGCGTTACGCGCTCGCCGCGCTCGCGGCCGGCAAGGCCGTGCTCTGCGAGAAGCCGGCCACCGTCAACGCGCGCGAGCTCGACGCCGTGCTGGCGGCCGCTGCGGCGGCCGGGCGGCTGTTCATGGAGGCCATGAAACCGCCGTTCTATCCGCTCTACCGGCGGCTGCGCGAGCATCTCGCGCGCGACCCGATCGGCGCGATCCGGCTGGTGCGGGCCGGCGGCGCGTTCTCGACGGTGCCGGCCGATCATCCAAGCTTCAGTTTCGAGGCGGCCGGCGGCGCGCTGCTCGACATCGGCATCTACGAACTGTTTCTCGCGGTCGACTGGCTCGGCGAGGCGCGCGAGGTGCAGACGCTCGGCCGCGTCGGCGCGAGCGGCGTGGACGTGTTCGCGAGCCTGAACAGCCTTCATGCCGAAGGCGGCATCGCGCAGCTGTTCTGCGGGCTCGACGTGATGGGGCGCGGCGACGCGCTGCTCGGCGCGGCGGGCGGGACCGTGACGATCCACGAGAACTGGTGGAATCCGGCGAAGGCGACGATCCGTTACGCGGACGGCCGCGTCGTCGAGCTCGACGAGCCGTTTTCGGGCGGCGGCCTCAACTACGAGACCGAGCACTTCTGCGCGCTGCTGCGCGAAGGGCGGCTCGAAAGCCCGGTGATGACGCACGCGCATTCGCGCCACATGATCGCGCTGTGCGACGCGGCGCGCGCGGCGCTCGGCGTGCGGTTCGCGGCTGACGACGCGAGCGCGGGCTGACGGCGGCAGGCCGTCGACCGGGGACGTTCGATTGACGGCGGGCGGCTCGCCGAGATCGCGCCCACACCCCAGCTGCGTCAGGGCCGGCGCGGGCCGCCGGCTTCAAGCTTCACGCTTCAGTGCCGCCCCGGCAGCGCGAGCCGGCGCTCCCACCAGCGCTGCACCCACTCGAGGATCTGGCACAGCACCCAGTAGACGGCCGCGGCCGCGAGATAGAGCGGCAGCGGCTGGTAGGTCGAGGCGATGATCTCCTGGGCGCTGCGCAGCAGCTCCGTGACGGTGATCACCGAGACCAGCGAGGTGTCCTTGATCAGGCTGATGAGGCTGTTCGACAGGCTCGGCACGGCGATCCGCAGCGCCTGCGGGCCGATCACGTAGCGCAGCGTCTGCCCCCACGACAGGCCGAGGCTGTACGAGGCGAGCCACTGGCCGCTCTCGATGCCGTTGATCGCGCCGCGCATGCTTTCGGACATGTAGGCCGCGACGTTCGCCGACAGCGCGATCACGCCGGCCGGCGTCGGATCGAGCGAGATGCCGAGGCTCGGCAGGCCGTAGTAGATGACGAAGATCTGCACCAGCAGCGGCGTGCCGCGCATCAGGCTCACGTAGACGCGTGCGATCGCATTGAGCACGCGGCTGCGGGCGATGCCCATCAGCGCGAGCCCGACGGCGGCGATGAGGCCGAACACCATCGACAGGACGGCGAACTTGACGGTCAACACCGCGCCCTGCGCAAGCACGGGCAGCGAATCGACGAGCAGGGAAGTGATCGACATGTGGAGCGGGTGAGGCCGGCGCGAAAAGCGCCATCATAAACCGACGATATAAAGCGAAGGGCGGCACCGTCGCCGGCGCCGCCCTGCAAGCGCGCACGTGGCGCGGCGGGACTTACTTGATCGGCTTCGACACGTCGATGCCGAACCACTTGTCCGAGATCTTCGTGAAGGTGCCGTCGGCCTCGAGCTGGGTCATCGCCTCGTCGATCGCCTTGGCGAACTGCGGGTTGCCCTTCTTGAACGGGATCGCCGACGGTTCGCCGGCCTGCAGCGTCGCGCCGGTGCGCAGCGGCAGCTGCGAGTTCTTCAGCAGGTAGGCGAGCATCAGGCGGTCGTTGAGCGCCGCGTCGAGGCGGCCGGCCGCGAGGTCACGCAGATACTCGGGCGCGCCCGGGTAGGTCTTCACGTCGATGCCCGGCACCGACTTGGCCATGTCCATGTAGTTCGTGCCGAGGCCGACGCCGAGCTTCTTGCCCTTGAGGTCGTCGAGCGACTTGAACTGACGCGTGTCGTCCTTGCGCTGGATCAGCTGCGCGGCCGAGTACGTATAGCCCGGCGAGAAGTCGAGCACTTCCTTGCGCTTGTCGGTCACGCCGACCTGGTTGACGATCACGTCGAACTTGCCCGCCTGCAGGCCGGCGATGATGCCGCTCCACTCGGTCGTGACGAACTCGGGCTTCAGGCCCAGCTTGGCGGCCACGGCCTTGGCGATGTCGACGTCGTAGCCGACCAGGTCGCCCTGCGGCGACTTCGAATTGAACGGCGGGAACGTGCCTTCGAGGCCGATGCGCAGCGTGCCGCGCTGTTTGACCTGATCGAGCAGATCGGCCGCGTGCGCGGTGGCGGCGACGAGCGACGCGCCGATCAGGCCGGCGGTCAGGAGCTTCTTCAGCAACGCAATCTTCATTCTGTTCCCTGTAATGCCCGCAGCGGGCGTTGACGATAGCGGCGCATCATAGCGAAGCGCAGGCACAAGCCTAACTATCGTTTGTTCATTTCCATATAACCGCGATATCAGCCGCGCGCGATGGCACGCACGCAATCGGCGACGAGCGGCGGCCCGCGATAGATGAAGCCCGTGTAGAGCTGCACCAGCGACGCGCCCGCGGCGAGTTTCGCACGCGCGTCGTCGCCCGAAAAGATGCCGCCAACCCCGATGATCGGTACCGCGCCGCCGAGCTCGGCGTGCAGCTTGCGGATCACCTCGTTGGACGCGTCGAACACCGGCCGCCCCGACAGGCCGCCCGCTTCCTCGGCGTGCGGCAGACCCTGCACGGCGCTGCGCGAAAGCGTGGTGTTGGTGGCGATCACGGCCTCGATGCGATGGCGCAGCAGCAGCGCGGCGATTTCCCTGACCTGTTCGTCGTCGAGATCGGGCGCGATCTTCAGCGCGAGCGGCACCAGCTTGCCGTGCAGGTCGGCCAGGCGCGCCTGCTTGTCCTTCAGCGCGGCGAGCAGCGCGTCGAGCTCGTTCGAGCCCTGCAACTGGCGCAGGTTCTTCGTGTTCGGCGACGAGATGTTGATCGTCACGTAGCTCGCGAACGGGTAGACGCGCTCGAGGCAATAAAGGTAATCGTCGGCCGCGCGCTCGATCGGCGTGTCGGCGTTCTTGCCGATGTTCAGGCCCAGTACGCCGCGATAGCGCGCGGCCTGCACGTTCTGCACGAACTGCTCGACGCCGTGGTTGTTGAAGCCCATCCGGTTGATCACCGCCTCGGCCTGCGGCAGGCGGAACATGCGCGGGCGCGGGTTGCCCGGCTGCGCGCGCGGCGTGACCGTGCCGACCTCGATGAAGCCGAAGCCGAGCGCGGCGAGCCCGTCGATGCAGGCGCCGTCCTTGTCGAGCCCGGCCGCGAGCCCCACCGGGTTGCGGAACGTGAGGCCCATCACGGTGCGCGGCGCGTCCGGCACGCTCGGCGCGAGCAGCCCGGCCACGCGGGCGCGGCCGGCGGCGCCGAGCAGGCGCAGCGTCAGGTGGTGGGCGTCTTCCGCGTCCATCCGGAACAGGGACGCGCGGGCAAGCGGATAAAGGGAGCTGAACACGACGGGAAGGGCGGGGCCGAAAATTGATAACCCGCCATTTTAACCGAACGGCGGCCGGGCCCGGCCGCCGTGGCCTCAGCGCGTGCCGCCGTGGCCGGCCGGCAGCGGCGCGCGCGCGAGCGCCGCGTCCACCGGCGGCAGGTCGACGGTGGTCGGGTCGAGCGGTTTCCAGCGGCCGTCGATGAGCCCTTCGAGCGGCCGGAAGTTCGCCTTGTAGGCCATCTTCGGGCTCTCGCGGATCCAGTAGCCGAGGTAGACGTAGGGCAGGCGCAGGCTGCGTGCCTGCTCGATCTGCCAGAGGATGTTGTAGGTGCCGTAGCTCGCGTTGCCGTCGCCGGGTTCGAAGAACGTGTAGACCGACGAGAGCCCGTCGCCGAGGATGTCGATCATGCTGATCATGCGCAGCGTGCCGGGCATGGGCGTGCCGTGTTCGCCCGGCAGCGGGTCGCGGAATTCCACGAGCCGCGAATTGATCCGGCTCTGCAACAGGAACTGTTCGTACTGGTCGCGGCTGTCGCGATCCATGCCGCCGCCCGCATGCCGCGCGGACTGGTAGCGCATGTAGAGCGCGTAGTGCTCCTCGTCGTAGTGCAGCGGCGACACCGTGGCCAGCAGCGCGCGATGGCGGTTCCACATCTTGCGCTGGGTGCGGCCCGGCGTGAACGCGTCCACCGGCACGCGCACCGGGATGCAGGCGCGGCAGCCGTCGCAGTAGGGGCGATAGGTGAACACGCCCGAGCGGCGAAAGCCGGCCTTGACGAGTTCGGTATAGATGTCGGAATTGATCAGGTGGCTCGGCGTGGCGACCTGGGAGCGCGCGACGCGGCCGTCGAGATAACTGCACGGGTAGGGCGCGGTGGCATAGAACTGCAATGCCGAAAGCGGTGAAAGCGGCAGCTCAGTGGGATGAGTCATGGGCAGCTCTCGAAGCGGACTGGTGCGTCAGCGGGCCGGGCGCGCGGCGCCGGAACCCGTCGCGCTCCGTGCCGGACCCGAACGGATTCCGCAGGCCGGCCCGGCGCGATGGCACGCCACGCGGGCGGCGCTGGCGCGATGGGCGGCATGCGCGGCGGCCGGCGTGGCGGGCGACGCGTGCTGGCGGCGGATCGTCAGGGTGGGCATCGGATAGCGAGTCGGATGGTGCCGGCCTCGGCGGGCGCCGGCCGGTCGGATGTCGATAAAGGTAACATGAAAATTGTCGCGCCGAGGAGTCTTCGCGGGCTTCGCGCGGGCCGCCCGGAAGCGGCGCGGGGCGGCCGATTCGGCGCGATTTTGTGATGGCTGGCGTGCCCGGGCCTGGCCTCGACTTCGCGTGATCCCGTGGCGGCTTCAGCCGGCCGCGGCCGGGCCGGTCAGGCGCGCGAGCACCTGCTTGTCGAAGCGCCACGGGATGCCCGGCTCGCCGGTGGCGGCGCGCACGTGCGCGACGAAGCGCTGGCGCTCGATTTCCCGGCCGCCGAGCGAGGCGAGGTGGCCGGTGTTCTGCTGGCAGTCGATCATCTCGATGCCGTACACGAGCAGATGCGCGACGAGCGTCGCGAGCGCGATCTTCGAGGCGTCGGTGGTGCGCGCGAACATCGATTCGCCGAAGAACATCCGGCCGAACGCGACGCCGTAGAGGCCGCCCACGCGTTCGCCGTCGAGCCAGGTCTCGACGCTGTGCGCGTTGCCGGCGCGATGCAGTGCCGTGTAGGCGTCGACGATCTCGTCGGTGATCCAGGTGCCGCGCTGGCCCGCGCGCGGTGCCTGCGCGCAGGCCCGCATCACGGCGGCGAAATCGTCGTCGACGCGGACCTCCCAGCGTGCGTCGCGCAGCACGCGGCGCAGCGTCTTGCGGAACGTGGTCGAGACGCGGAACTCGGCCGGCACCAGGATCATGCGCGGGTCGGGGCTCCACCAGAGCACCGGCTGACCGTCCGAGTACCAGGGGAAGATGCCGCGATGATAGGCGTCGGCCACGCGCGCCGGGTGCAGCTCGGCGCTCGCGGCGAGCAGTCCCGGCGCGCCGCTCGCGGGGCCGAGCGCACGCTCGACGGGCGGGAACGGGGCGTCGGGGGCGAGCCAGGGGACCATGCCGGTGCCGCGGATCAGCCGTTGCGCAGCGAGCGGAAGATGTCGCCGGTATGCACGCCGAACGAGCCGGCTTCGCGATCGGCGAAGAACAGGCGCAGCGTCTGGCTGACGGTGGGGAACGCGATGTCGTCCCACGGGATGTCGGCTTCGTCGAACAGCCGCACCTCGAGGCTTTCCTCGCCGGCCGAATAGTCGGGATCGGTCAGGCGCGCCAGATAGAACAGATGGACCTGATGCACGTGCGGTACGTTGAGCAGCGTGAACAGGTTCTGCACCTCGACGTGCGCGCCCGCTTCCTCGAGCGTCTCGCGCGCGGCGGCCTCCGAGGTGGTCTCGCCCATTTCCATGAAGCCCGCGGGCAGCGTCCAGTAGCCGTAGCGAGGCTCGATCGCGCGCCGGCACAGCAGCACCTGTTCGCCCCATACCGGCACCGTGCCGACCACGTTGCGCGGATTCTGGTAGTGGATCGTGCCGCATTGGTCGCAGACGAAGCGTTCGCGGTTGTCGCCGGTCGGGATTCGCGCAACGACCTCGTGGCCGCAGGCTGAGCAGAATTTCATGGGAATGGGGAGCGAAAGGGTGATGCGAGTGTATCACCGGGCGGGGCGATTCCTGAACAGCGGAGGGCGGCGGCGCGAACGTGTCGGCGCGCTGGCTCGCAAACCCGCTGCGATAACGGAGGCCTGGCGGGGGCCGGAAACAGGCGCATGTCGATGGCGACCGGACGATGCAATACCGGCGCCCCAAAACGAAAATGGGCCACGAGCTTTGCGCTGTGACCCATCATCGATTCGACTTGGTTGCGGGGGTAGGATTTGAACCTACGACCTTCGGGTTATGAGCCCGACGAGCTGCCAGACTGCTCCACCCCGCGTCCGTCAGAAGAATTAAATTATAGGGTGTTCCCGGACGGCGTGCAAGCGTTTTGTTCGATCCCGTCATGGTGCGTCGAGCGTGGCACCGCTAGGCTAGAATCTTTCGGCCGCGCGGGAGTCCCGTTTTGCGTCCCGGCTCCGGACCTTTTCACCATCGGGCAGCCCACCCGCCTGCGATGCGCCGCCCGCTTCGACGATCTTCATGGACCTCGCTCACGATCTGCAATCCATCCTCGTTCAGGAACACACGCTCGTCTTCCCGCAGTTCGATACCGGCCGCGCCTGGGCGCTCGGCGTGCGGCTGCGCGAGATGGCGGTGGCGCGCGGCCACGCCGTGGCGATCGACATCGGCACCTTCGGCCAGCCGCTGTTCTTCGCGGCGCTCGACGGCGCGACGCCCGACAACCTCGTCTGGATCGCGCGCAAGCGCAACACGGTCGCGCATTTCCGGCGCAGTTCGTATGCGATCGGCCTGCGCATGAAGCAGGCCGGGACCACGCTCTTCGCGAAGCACGCGCTGCCGGCCTCCGAGTATGCCGAGCACGGCGGCGCGTTCCCGCTTGCCGTCGCGGGCGTGGGCGTGATCGGCACCGTCACGGTGTCGGGCCTGCCGCAGCGCGCCGATCACGAGCTCGTGGTCGAGGCGCTCAGCGCGGAGCTCGGCCACGACTACGCGGCGCTCGCGCTCGCGAGGGAGGCGGCGCAATGAAGCTGCCCGCCTACGCATGGCTTGCGCTCGCGATCGTCGCCGAGGTGATCGGCACGTCCGCGCTGCGCGCATCCGAGGGATTCACGCGGCTCGTGCCGACGCTGATCGTGGTGGCCGGCTACGCCATCGCGTTCTATGGTTTGTCGCTGACCTTGAAGAGCATGCCGGTCGGGATCGTCTATGCGATCTGGTCCGGCGCCGGCATCGTGCTGATCACGCTGGTGGCGATCGTGCTGTACAGGCAGGTGCCGGACCTGCCGGCCGTGATCGGGCTCGGACTGATCATCGCGGGCGTCGTCGTCCTCAATCTGTTCTCGAAGATGCAGGCGCACTGAGTGGTAACGGTGCTTCGTTGCGCGCGGACCTCGCGTGCCCGAGGCCCGCATGCGACGCGTCGAACGAAATCGTTCAAGCGCGGCGGCGGGTTCAGTCGTCGTAATCGTCGTCGGACATGAACGCGCGCATGAACACGAGTGCGCCCCAGCCCCAGATCGCGTTCGCCGCGAAGCCGACCGCGAGCGGCGAGAGCATGTTGCCGGCCGGCCAGATGCCGCGCAGCGGATCGATCACGAACACGCGCGCGGCCGTCGGCACGAGGCCGCCGAATACCAGCGCCTGCACCCACGGCGCGCGCCGCTCGGGCGCCACGCGCAGCAGCCATGCCATCAGGATCGCCCAGCACGCGCTGACGAGCGCGTTGACAATGAATTCCGGCATGCCGAGCGGCGCGAACGGCACGACCGAGAAGCCGGCCGTCTCGATGAGTCCCGCCGCGTGCAGCAGCGCGAGCGTCGCTTCGCGGAAGAACAGGGCGGCGAGGAAGCCGGACAGGAACGGCAGGATGACTTTCTGCATCGGGGAGAGCGTGGTGGGCGCGGCAATCGGCCGATTTCACGGGTGAGTCGGTTCGGGTTTGCCATTATAGGGGTGCCCGCCGCGGTCCGATCGCCCACGCGTCGCGATATTCGCTGCAGCAGCGCGCAAATCACGAAAGCGGAAAACCTAAGTTGAAAAAAATCGTTCCTAAACGATGACCCCCTCCCTAGACTGATTTCCCAGAGACGGTAGTGCCGTCCCCCGCGCAATCGCGAGCTCGCCCGCCGCGCGGATCGATCCGGCGAGCCCCTTTCCCGGCAGACGTTTTTCGTTCGATGCGCGCCGCGCGCGTCGAGGGGATCGCTTTGCCCGAATTTCGCAAGAACAGTCAGGCAGGAGCATCAGATGAATGTGTTCTGGTTTATTCCGACGCACGGCGACAGCCGCTACCTCGGCACCTCCGAAGGCGCGCGCGCGGCCGATTACGATTATTTCCGGCAGGTCGCCGTGGCGGCCGACACGCTCGGCTACGAAGGCGTACTGCTGCCCACCGGCCGTTCCTGCGAGGATGCCTGGGTAGTGGCCTCGAGCCTGATTCCCGCCACCCGGCGGCTGAAGTTCCTGGTCGCGGTGCGCCCGGGGCTGTCGTCGCCGGCCCTGTCGGCGCGCATGGCCGCGACCTTCGACCGGCTCTCGGAAGGACGCCTGCTGATCAACGTCGTGACGGGCGGCGACACGACCGAACTCGAAGGCGACGGCGTGTTCGTCGATCACGACACGCGCTACGAAATCACCGACGAATTCCTGCACGTCTGGCGCGAACTGCTCGCGAAATCGCACGATGGCGCCAACGTCGATTTCGACGGCAAGCATCTGCAATCGAAGGGCGGCAAGCTGCTCTATCCGCCGGTCCAGAATCCGCATCCGCCGCTGTGGTTCGGCGGCTCGTCGCCGGCCGCGCACGCGATCGCGGCCGACCACATCGACACCTACCTGACCTGGGGCGAGCCGCCCGAGGCGGTCGAGAAGAAGATCGCCGACATTCGCGCGCGCGCCGAGGCGCGTGGCCGCCAGATCAAGTTCGGCATCCGCCTGCACGTGATCGTGCGCGAGACGGAAGAGGAGGCGTGGGCCGACGCGGACCGCCTGATCAGCCGGCTCGACGACGCGACGATCGCGCGCGCGCAGAAATCGTTCGCGAAGATGGACTCGGAAGGGCAGCGCCGCATGGCCGCGCTGCACGGCGGCAAGCGTGGTTCGCGCCAGGAGCTCGAGGTCTATCCGAACCTGTGGGCCGGCGTCGGCCTCGTGCGCGGCGGCGCGGGCACCGCGCTCGTGGGCAGTGCCAAACAGGTGGCCGAACGGATGCGCGAATACGCGTCGCTCGGCATCGAGACCTTCATCCTATCCGGCTATCCGCATCTCGAGGAATCGTATCGCTTCGCCGAACTCGTGTTCCCGCTGATCAACAAGGGCGAGGGCACCCAGCGCCGGACCGGCCCGCTGTCGGGTCCGTTCGGCGAGGTGATCGGCAATCACTACGCGCCGAACGCGAGCCAGAGCTGAACGGAGGCACGACGATGGCAACGCCGACACTTCAGAACCTGGGAGGCGCCGGCCGCGGCGTGGTGCGCGGCGTCGCGCTGCGCGGCTGGCGCGCGATCGCGCCGTGGCTCGTGCCGATCGCGCTGGTGCTGGCTTGGGAGCTGGCCGCGCGCACCGGCGCGCTGTCCACGCGCGTGCTGCCCGAGCCGCTCGCCGTGGTGCGCGCCGCGTGGTCCTTGATCGAATCGGGCGACATGTGGGCCAACGTCAAGGTCAGCACCTGGCGCGCGCTGGTCGGCTTCGCGATCGGCGGCGGCGTGGGCCTCGTGCTCGGCCTCGCGACCGGGCTGTCGAAGGCGGCCGAGGTCGCGCTCGATTCGACGATCCAGATGATCCGCAACATTCCCGCGCTCGCGATGATTCCGCTCGTGATCCTCTGGTTCGGCATCGACGAGAAGGCCAAGCTGTTCCTCGTCTCGCTCGGCGTGTTCTTCCCGATCTACATCAACACGTACCACGGCATCCGCTCGGTCGACGCGAACCTGATCGAGATGGCGAAGAGCTACGGCGTGAAGGGCTTCGCGCTCTATCGCGACGTGATCCTGCCCGGCGCGCTGCCGTCGATCCTGGTCGGCGTGCGCTTCGCGCTCGGCCTGATGTGGGTGATGCTGATCGTGGCGGAAACGATCTCCGCGCAATCCGGCATCGGCTACATGACGATGAACGCGCGCGAATTCCTGCAAACCGACGTGGTGGTGGTCGGCATCCTGCTGTACGCGATCCTCGGCAAGCTCGCCGACGTGCTCGCGAAGTGGCTCGAACGCGCGACGCTGCGCTGGCACCCCGCGTATCAACCGGGAGCGAAATCATGAGCTCGACCACGCTGAATCCGACCTATGGCCCGATCGCGGGCGCCGATCTCGAGGCCGAGCTGGCCCAGGCGCGCACGTCCGACGCCGACCGGCAGAACGCCGCTGTGTTCGAGCGCGACGCCGGCGCCCACGTGGTGCCGCTCGCACGGCACCGCGAGGCCGGCGCGAACCTGCGCGGCGCCGATCATTCGGTCGAGCTGCGCCACGTCGGCAAGCAGTACGGCGAGCGCGCCGTGCTCAGCGATTTCAACCTGTCGATCGAACGCGGCAGCTTCGTCGCGATCGTCGGCCGCAGCGGCTGCGGCAAGTCCACGCTGCTTCGCCTGATCGCCGAACTCGAAAAGCCGACCGGCGGCACGCTCGTCAAGCGCACCGAAACCGGCGCCGCGCTCGACACGCGGATCATGTACCAGGACGCGCGGCTGCTGCCGTGGAAGACGGTGCTGCAGAACGTGATGCTCGGCCTTGGCCGGCGCGCGCGCGACGAGGCGCGCGCCGTGCTCGACGAGGTCGGCCTGCTCGAGCGCGCCAACGACTGGCCCGCGCAGCTGTCGGGCGGGCAGCGCCAGCGCGTCGCACTGGCTCGTGCGCTCGTGCATCGTCCGCAACTGCTGCTGCTCGACGAGCCGCTCGGCGCGCTCGACGCGCTCACGCGCATCGAGATGCATGCGCTGATCGAGCGGCTTTGGCGTGAGCATCGCTTCACGGCGCTGCTCGTCACGCACGACGTGCAGGAGGCGGTGGCGCTCGGCGACCGGATTCTGCTGATCGAGGCGGGCAAGATCGCGCTCGATCAGCCGGTGCCGCTCGATCGGCCGCGCGCGCGCGCTTCGGCGTCGTTCGCCGCGCTCGAGGACCGCGTGCTGCAGCGCGTGCTCAAGGGCGGCCCGGGACTCGATGCGCCGGACGCGTTCGAGCCGCCGGCCGCGTCCGCGACCCGTATCCGCTGGGCGGTCTGACGCCGCCCGGCTCCATTTGATTGATCTTTTCGGAGCGAATCCCCAATGAGCATCATCGCCATCAACGTACGCAACCAGTTCAAGGGCAAGGTCAAGGAAATCATCCGCGGGCCGGTGGTGTCCGAGGTCGACGTCGACACGCCGTTCGGCATCGTCACGTCGGTCATCACGACGCGCTCCGTCGACGAACTGGAGCTCAAGGTGGGCGCCGAAGTCGTCGCGCTCGTGAAATCCACCGAGGTGTCGATCGCGCGCCTCTGAGCCTCGCGCGGGGCGGTGCGCGCCGGCCCGGTGACGGCCGGCGCTGTCGTGCATGGCGGCCGCCTGGCGTTGGCACGGCGCGTGCCGGTATTTTCATTTTGTAGTGCTAGGATCGAAGCTCTCCCCAACGACGGAGGCGATCCATGTTTCCCGTACTCAGTCCCGACGCGATCGACGCGCTGAAATGGCTCGACCGGTTCGGCGGCCTTCGCCCCATGCCTTCGCAGTTCGCGCCCCTCATCGACGGCTTGCTCAACGACGGTTATGTTTACCAGAGCGGCGCCGGGCTCGTCGACCTGACCGACGACGGCCGGGCGTATTTGTCGGAACAATTCGACTGATCGGTAACGATCGGACGCGACTCGGGAGGACGAATATGGAAACCACAGGACGTGATCTCGGCAATTTCGCCGAGGTGTACAAGGGCTACCGGCTCGAAGTGCGCACGGAGCAGGTCTGGATCGGCGAGAAGGCGCACTATCGCGTGCTGGAAGGCGACGCCGAACTGATCGGCTGGCGGCTCGTGCATGTCGACGGCGTCTGGCTCAGCGAGCGGCGCGTCGTCGATCAGGTGCTGGCGCTGGCGCGTGCGGCCGTCGATCGCGAGTTGGGCGGCGCGCGGGCGGCCTGAAGCCACGGATGCGGAAACGGCGCCGGTTGATCGGGCGCCGGTGTCACGCGTTCACCAGGTCAGGCTCGCGCCGCAAGTGGACGAGTGATCCGGGCCGGTGAAGCAGTAGGTGCTCGTGTTCTTCGAGCGCGGCTGGATGGAAATCGATCGTTCCGGCGCGACGTATCGATGGACCTGATAAGGGAATTTTCCGTGCAGATCCATGCGGTCCTGATTCATCCGGGTCTTGATCGACTCGCGAATCAGGTCGGCCTGTTTGCGCTGCTGGTCTTTCTCGATCTCGTCGTATCGTTTGAAGAGGACGCCGCCGGTGCCTTCGGTGCCTTCGGTGGATTCAGGCGCGGCGCCGGCGGCGAGACTCACGCCGATCAACAGGAAAAAGATGAGCGGGAATCGCATGGTTTCTCCTTGAAGCCAAATTGATGATCGGTGGGGCGATAAAAAATAGAACGCCGATACGAGAATAGAATGCCGATACGGTCGCATATTGTCGGGACTCATCGTGCCGCCAATCACCAAGGCTGCTTGATTTCACACTGAAAATCGAATTAGTCCGACCAACTGCCGCAGGTTTGCCGCGCGGCGATTCAACTGCCGTTTCCGCATGCGTTTTCATCGACTTTCGAAAGAGTTCGATGGAAACCATCAAGAGCGCCTTTTAGGCTCGGCGATATTCGACACGGAGCGATTCCGGGATGTCGATTTTCACCACTTCGCCAAAGGGGGCACGAAGATGAAACGCATGGGGATGGCCATTTTGCTCGGCATGTTTTCGGTGGGCGCGTTTGCCCGGCAGGGCGGCCCGGTTTCACACGATGGCTTTGGATCGCCCGGTGGCTTCAAGGGGCCGACGCCGGGCCTGACGACGGTCGCTCAGGCCAAGTCGTTGCCGGACGATGCCTGGGTCGTGCTGGAAGGGCATATCGTCAAGCAGATCGGACATGAACTGTACGAGTTTCGCGATAAAAGCGGCACGATCCGCCTCGACCTCGATGACAAGCGCTGGATGGGGCAGACCGTGGTGCCGACCGACAAGGTGCATGTCGAAGGCGAGGTCGACAAGGACTGGAACAGCGTGGAGATCGACGTCAAGACCCTGCGCCTGATGCGATAACGCCAAACCGGCGATCCGCCGAGGCGTGACCGGGCTTGCGCATGACGCGGCACCTGGCAGGTTCGGCGGATTTGCCGCACATCACCTATACTTCCGTCCTCGTGTTTTCCGGGTGATGGTGCCCATGCGGCTTGCGATATTCCGCGAAAAAATCCGTGCATGCATCATGGCGCCCGATTACGAAGCGCCGGCAAACACGACGGAGAACGGCAGCGAACCCAACATGCCAAACGGGCAGCAACACCTTGACTGAAAAGAATTTTTCCGCGAAAACCACGCCCCGCCGCGTGTCCGTCGCGCCGATGATGGACTGGACTGACCGCCATTGTCGCGCCCTGCATCGAACCATCTCGCGACATGCCTGGCTGTATACGGAAATGGTGACGACGGGCGCGCTGATGCATGGCGACGTGGCGCGCCATCTCGCGTTCACGCCCGACGAGGCGCCCGTCGCGCTGCAACTGGGCGGCAGCGAACCCGACGATCTCGCAAAGTCGGCCAAGCTCGGTGAAAACTGGGGCTACGACGAAATCAACCTGAACTGCGGCTGCCCGTCGGAGCGCGTGCAGCGCGGCGCGTTCGGCGCCTGCCTGATGAACGAGCCGACGCTCGTGGCCGATTGCGTGAAGGCGATGCGCGACGCGGTGTCGGTGCCGGTGACGGTCAAGCACCGGATCGGCGTGGATGCCGTGGAGGAGTACGCGTTCGTGCGCGATTTCGTGGGCACCGTCGCGCAGGCCGGCTGCGACGTATTCATCGTCCACGCGCGCAACGCGATCCTGAAGGGCCTCTCGCCGAAGGAGAACCGCGAGATCCCGCCGCTCAAGTACGATTACGCGTACCGGCTCAAGCAGGATTTCCCTGACCTCGAGATCATCATCAACGGCGGCATCACGACGCTCGATGAAGTCGATGCGCATTTGCAGCACGTCGACGGCGTGATGCTCGGCCGCGAGGCCTATCACAACCCGTTCGTGCTGGCCGAGGTCGATGCGCGTTTCTACGGTGCGGCCGGCGCAGTGCCGACGCGCGAGGAAATCGAGGCGCAGCTGATCGCCTACTGCACCGACGCCGTCGCACGCGGCACCTACCTGGGCGCGATCGTGCGCCACGCGCTCGGGCTCTACCGCGGCGTGCATGGCGCGCGCGGCTGGCGGCGCGTGCTGTCGGACAGCAAACGGCTCTCGCGCGGCGACGTGGCGGCGATCTTCGCCGAGGCTCGAACCCACCTGACGGCCCCCTCCGAAATTTTTTAAAAAAGGGGCTGTACAAAACGAAGAAGTGTCCATATAATCTCACTTCTTCGCTGCTGAAACAAAACGGCAACGAAGCAGAAGTAAGCAATAACAGTGGTGGCTGTAGCTCAGTTGGTAGAGTCCAGGATTGTGATTCCTGTCGTCGTGGGTTCGAGTCCCATCAGCCACCCCAAAGAATGTCAGTAAAAACAGGCGCTTAGGCGCCTGTTTTGCTTTCCATGATGTGAATTTCGGAGCGGAAAACGCAATTTCGGAATTTACTCGATCGCATTTGTCGTCTTCACCTTTCCTCGATCGTCTCGCTGATGTGCCGTGCAGGGATTCGCCTGCGCGGCGAAATCGTATGCGCCCGCGTCTCGATTCGACAATTCGATGGTGATGGCGGCGGGGCGGAGATCCTCCATCGAGAAGTCATCGGGGTGCTTCGTCGGCATCGTTTCCATCCCTCCCTTTATCGGGCGGTTGATCCGGTTCGCGATGCGCTGCGCGGCCTCGCGCATCATCTTCCCTTCCTGCTCGCGCGCGATCTTGGGATCGTGCGCGCCGATGAAGGCGTACACGGCGTTCTGCCAGACCGACGCCCAGCCACTCTTCGGATGCGTCTAGCCGCGCCGGTTCGGGAACAGTAAGGCGCCGTCGATCTGCCGATCGTGTACCGACCCAGTCAAAACCTGCTCACGTCATATTGAACGAAAAGACGATGAGCACGAAGATGGACGAAGATATCAAACGATGGACTGCCAAGCGCAAGAGCGCGCTGGTGACGGACATCGTTCAGGGCAAGACGACGGTTGCCGAAGCCAACCGCACCTATGACCGGTCGCCATCCGAGGTCGAGAACTGGGTGGACGTGGACGACGACAAGCGAGGCATGAAGAACGCGCTGCGCGCCAATCCGCTTGACGTCAAGAGCAATACGAGCGGCAGGTCAAGGAGCTGCAAGCGGCTTACTGCGAAGCCATGCTGGAGTTGCGCGCCAGAAAAAATTGCAGTCCCTGCTGGGCGAGGACGAGAAGTGATCGAAACGATCCATCAGGGACTGAAAGAAGAAGGCGTTGTCGTTTCGATTTCCCAGCTCTGCAGGTGGTTCGACGTGCCGCGCCGAACCGTGTATTACCGGCCAGTCAAAGCACATCCCGTCGTGCAGGCGCGTTTCTCGGAACCGATCAAGGCGATGATCGAAGAGTCACCATCGTTCGGTTATCGGACGGTGGCGCACCTGCTGGCTTCAACAAGAACACCGTGCAACGCGTGTTCCAGTTGATGGGCTGGCACGTGCGCAAGCGGCCGGTTGGCTTTCGGCCACGCGTGCAATCAATGCCATCGGTTGCGCTGCAGCCAAACGAGCGCTGGTCCACCGACATGTGCCGTGTTTGGGCAGGACGAGACGGCTGGGCAACTTTAGCCTTGGTCATCGATTGCTACACGCGCGAGTTGCTGGGTTGGCACCTGTCTCGCAGCGGAAAGGCGACGACCGCAACCGACGCGCTGGAACATGCCTTGATCGCCCGATTCGGCACTCTGGGGCGCGTGTCGAGGCCGTTCTTGCTGAGGAATGACAACGGCCCGGTTTTCACGAGTCAAAAGTACACGAAGCTGGTACGGAATTACGCACCGGCGACCGCATCAATCGCTGCAGATGAAGGCTCCGGCCGAGGCATTTGCTTTAGCCGCTTAACCTGTGCAGGCTTGGCGCGGTCATTAGATGGACGTCGTGGTGCGTGTAAGAGAGGCGGTGGACCCATCGCGTGCAGCGAGTCAGGCTGCGTTTGATGTAAACGTCGTGTTTATTTCTGGATCGACGGCCTCACCCGACCCGTTCACGTTGATCCGTATGGCGAAGCGTCACGAGAGGGAAGTCTCGATTCTTCAAGATTAGCGGATTTTGGAAAAAATCATCGAAGTCGAGATAAAACGCAGGAAGGCGTGAATCAGCGTGACGAGAACTATTTGGAAAGACCGGTGTCGTTCCGCGGCGCGACATCCATATTTATCCATCGATCAGCGCACGGCCTCGTCTTTTCGAGGCCGCGTGCTTCGTGGCGAATCGTTCGCGAGAAAGAGTTCCAGCGTCCGCTGCAGGGCCTCAAATATCTCGTTGGAAATTCCCGCACCGTCTGCGGCAATAATCGAGTCGATCAGCGTTTGAGCGGCCGGGCTGCATTTTCTCAGGGCCGCGTTGTCGGCGGTCTGGTGATTCGGTGTCAGCTCGGCGTGCAGGTCGTCCGACGCAAATTCCAGCCCCTTGCCATCCTCGATCCAGGTCGCGTCGATACCCAGCATCTTCTGTGCGAGCAGGCGCCCCTCCTTGGACACGCCGTGACCGCGATAAGCCCAGTTGTTCAACACTTGCTCGCTTTTGTTGAGCGCGCGCGCGAGGTCCGCAAGTCGCACGATCGTGCGATCCTTCCTATTGGCCGCGGCAAGGAGCCGCGCGACAGACGCGTGCATTGGCTTTTCCATGCGCGCAATGTTGGCGCAAGTGCTCGCCTTGTTGATAAACGTCATGTTTGATTTTTAATTAAACATAGTGTTTAATTGCGCCATGAATGTCATCGCAATTAAGCAAGGCACAGCGTCAGGCCACCGATTGATTGGCAGCGGCGGCGGTTATCGGAAATTCACCCACGCGCTTCACATGGACGCCGCCCGCGCGGCTCGGTACGCACGGACTGCCGGCCGGCGCGGCAGGCCCGCACCGGCCGGCACCGTGCCGCCTGTCGGGACCGCCAGGGTTCCGATGGAGATTGCTAGGCCGCTTCGCAACTTCCAGCCACCGCCGGGCGCGCGCGATGCATCGGCCGGAACACCCTCGAGCCAATTGACGGCGCTGCTGTTCCGCCGTGCTTTTTCCTTGCGCAGCAACAAACCGGTGACGCTGACCATGCAGGCACGCCACATGTCCGGCGTCCGTGCCGAGAGTGGCGAACGCCGCCGTGACCGCTCACGACGGCCCGGTTTCATCGCGGCAATCGACGGCGAGGATGGGATGAAAAGCGGGCCTTGAAGACTCCGAGACACGTTGATATGAGGGATGCCGGCGGGCATCTCCCGACGACGCTATCCCGCCGCGGCTCTGGATGCCGTGGCGCCTGAGGGTCAGTCGGCCTCCGTGCCGGATACAGTGGTGTCGGTGCCATCGGGCTCCGGTCCGGGCGGGAGATCCAGATAGACGTTCACCACGATCTCGTCGGTTCGATAGCGAAACACCCGGCCGATCACGATGAAGGTCTGCGTGCCGCCGGCCAGATCGGTCTCGAGGAAATCGCCGGTTTGCGGAAAGGGGGCGCCGGTTTCGTAGTGAAACATCGTGTTGTCGGCACCCGACAGGGCTTCGCGTGCTCTGTCGGTGTAATTCAGGTTGATGGTCGTCGCCATGCAAACCCCGCTGTTTAAGTTGAGGGAGGATAAGAACTTCAATTTTCGCACGACGCGGTTGGTGTCTTTCAATATTGACACGGCGGCCGGCGCGCCGATGCACATCAGATTTCGAAACGAAGCGAAACGGCATCGGTGCGCGGCAGGCCGATTTCCGATCGGGCGGATGTAGATACATTCCAGGTGCCTAAAATTCCAAACGGGTATCGAAAATGATTTGCACTTCTAATCAGAACGTGCGGTCTTGTCATGACGTATTGCCGGCTCGAATCAGTAGAAACCGAGCGAGCACACCGGAGAGAACGATGAAAATCATGCACGGGAAGCGATCCACTCACGCCGCCGCGTCAAGCCGGAAGAGCGACAGCGTCGATACGGTCGAACGATTGCCGGAAGGGCAGCAGGCACCGTTGTCCTCGCGTGTTGCAAGCCAGGTTTCCGGCAGCGCAGCTTGGCTCGATAGATCGCGAGAGCTATCGGCGGCGATACAGGTGCCGTGATGAGCGAGATCGTATTCAAGTCGGCGTTCGACGCGGTCCGCTTTGCGCTCTGTTATTCGTCGCAGCAGTATGGGGAGACGATCCTGGCGAAGCACGTCGATGCTTCGAAAAAAGGCTCCGGGATGGGGCTGGTCGGATTGGACGGCGCTGCCCAGGTTGGCATGATCCGCCGCGAGATCGAGAGCCTGTCGGAGTTGCATCTTGCCGTGATCGTCGCGCGCGCGGCGCCTCGGCAATTGCCCTGCGATTGCGGCAGACCTTGTTGTTCGCACTGGCGGCCGAACGGCGAGTGGCAGGCGGCCGTTGCCTGGTTGACCGATGCGTCGATGGCGCACTGCTCGGGTTGCTCGCATTACCGCGTGCGGCGGGCGATCATCGAAAAGACCTTCGGCGCAAAGGTCAATCTGGTGGACATCGCACACACGTGCGGCGTGCATATCAATACGGTGAGCAAACACAATACGACGATTCGGAAATGGCTCGATGGTGATCAACGCACCGGCACCACCGGCGTCATGCAGGCGGCATGGGCGAAGCTCGAACAGCGATTCATCGAGATCGGACTGGTCGAAACGAATGCCGCGACCTGACGTCCCAGGTTGCCATTTAGGATGACGATGTTCTTGACGATGTGTGTTCGGCACACAATAATGTGAAACATCAGATACACGTCATTCGTGTGTCCAGAGTCAGAAGCCCGCGATCTCGCGGGCTTTTTTATGGTTCATCGCGGATTACCGGGGAACGCGGCGCGGATTTTGAGGAAGAAATACTCCTCGTCGCGATACCCATAAGCGCGGCGCTTGATGACCTTGATCGTGTTGTTGATGCCCTCGACCACGCTGGTATTGAGCGGGTGCCGGCAGCGCGCGACGATGCCGTGCCAATAGCCTTGCAGGCGCCGGGCGAACAACTCGAGCGCAGCGATCCCGCTTTGCGCCGCCTGCTCTATCCAATGCTCCCAGGCCTTTTGGGCCCACGCCGGTTTGCGATAGAACCAGAGCCGCTTGAGTTCATCGCGTAGCAGATAGACACATAACAGCGGCTGGTTGGCCTCCAGCAACTCCTTCAGATGCACCGACTGTTCCGGTTTGAGATTGCGCCGGTTGCGCAGCAGCAGCCAGCGGCTGGACTTCAGAACCTTTCGCGCCGGCCGGTCGTGGCGCAGTTGATTGGCTTGATCGACACGAACGCGGTCAATGACCTCGCGTCCGTATTTGGCAACGACATGGAACAGGTCGTAGACGATCTCGGCCTGTGGGCAATGCGCATTGATCTCCAGCTCGTAGGCCGTCGTCATGTCGATGGCAACCGCTTCGATGCGCTTGGCGACGCCTGGCGGAAGCTGCTCGAAGAAGGCTCGGGCCGTCTCGCGTGAGCGTCCCTGACCGATCCACAGCACTTGACGGCCAATCGGATCGACGACCACCGTGGCGTAACGGTGACCTTTGTGAAGTGCGAATTCGTCCATCGCCAAATAGCGGATGGATGACCAGTCCGGATCCCTTACTCGAGCACGCAAACGGGCCTTGTCGATCGATTTGACTGTATGCCAGCCTAAATCGTAAAAGGCCGCCACTGCCTGCACACTGGCCGCCTGAAGCAGCTTCTCGCAGGCTTTGGCAAACCGCTCCGTGACACGCTGGTAGCGGCCCAACCAGTCCAGTTTCTCCAGTCTCGGACCGCCACAGTGATCGCACCACACTCGTCGACGCGGCACGTGCAACACGACACGATATTCAAACAGTGGCAGATCGCGCACTCTGCGAATCGACGTCTCGTGGATCTGCGAGCAACGCGCCCCGCATTGCTCGCAGAGCATCACCTTGCCTACCGGTTTCAGATACAGCGCGAGCGTGCGGCCTTCGCCTTGTGGCCACTCCACCCGCTCCAGCCGATAGCCCGTCCAGCAGCCCAGCGCTTGCAATGCCTTGCGATCGAGCACTTCATCCTCCAACGCCTTGCTTGAAAGACGTCAGATTACAAAACTGCTCGCCACGGCTCCACGGAATCCTGCGATGAACCTTTTTTATTTGCGGGTCATCCGTGCATGGCGGCCTCGACCGCCCATCGGTGGCGGTCAGTTTCATTCGAATTGGCGTGCCGGCGGCGTGTAGAAATTCGACGCTCGGCGCACGAGCGGGCCGTCAGCTTGCCAACGCTGTCTGCAGACCGAAGTTACACATCATCCCCGTCATCAGGGCCGCTACGCGCGGCCCTTTTTTATTGGAGCGACCTATGGCATCACTCGACGCCAACGACGTTTCACGCGATTCCGTTCGCGTGGATGCCGGACCCGTCTGCCGCCGAACGGCATCCAGCGGTCCCGAATGCGTTTGCGCGAACGGCATCGATCGCGCCGGCCGGTTCGCCGACGCCGCAACGAGCGAAATACACGTCGTCTCGGATCATTTCGCCGAAGCGAGCGCAGATGGCGTGCCCTTATCGGAGCGCCGCCATGAACGATAGCTCGACCGGCGGATACCTGACGCCGGCCAGCGCTCAACCGCCGATCGAGGACGATGGACTTGACGAGTTGCTCGGCGAATTGATCGCGGGCGTCACGACACTCCCCCCCGATGCCGTCTGGCCCGTGGGGAAGGCCACCCCGCTGTCGACGCCGAGTCCGTATGCCGATGGATGTGTCTTCGGCATCCACTCGCTTTGCTCCGACGCCGGACCGGTGATTCGTCACGACGGCACCGGCGAGGGTCGCGATTGCTACGTGCAGCATCAGGAAATCGAGGTGCTTTGCCGTTTCTCTGGTCCTCAGGCACGGAGTTACGCACAGCGTCTCGCCGACGGACTTGCCATGCCGCAGAACCGCGAGCCATTGCAACTGCACGACATGGCGTTCGCCGGAGCCAGCCCGATTCGGGCATCGCCCGAACCCGTCGATCGGCAAGCCGATCAACCCGCGGCGTACCGCTACGACATCACCGTATCGCTGCGCCGCAAGCTCACCCGGACCTATGCGGTCCTCAACCTTCGTTCGGCCAGCGCGGCGATGACGACCGATTCGTCGACGCCCGCGTCCGACATTTCATCCGTCCACTCCTAAGGAGGATCAGCATGTCCAACGGATTGCCCGTGTCGCGTTTGATCAACGTGACGATCAACATGTCGCCGCTTGCGGCGCAAGGTGCAAGTCTCAATACCGCGCTCGTCCTCGGACCGTCGGCCGTGATCGACACAGCCGAGCGCGCCCGAACATACGGCGGCATCGATGAGGTGGCCGCCGACTTCGGCACCGGTTCGCCCGAGTATGCCGCCGCGGCGCTCTACTTCAACCAGATGCCGCAACCTCAGTCGCTGATGATCGGCCGCTGGGCGAAGACGGCGAGCGCCGGCTCGTTGCGCGGCGGCGCGCTGTCGGTCGAGCAGCAGGAGATGAGTGCCTGGAACGAGGTGACGGCCGGCGCATTCGATCTGCCGATCGATGGCGAGGTCAAGACGATCAGCGGCGTCGACCTCGCCGATCAGACCAACCTGAACGGCGTCGCCGCCGTGATCAACGCCAAGCTGACGGGCGCGGTGATCGCCTGGACCGGGTCGCGGTTCGTCGTCACCTCGCGCTCGAGCGGCGCGGAATCGACGATCGGCTACGCGAGTTCGCCGCAGAGCGGCACCGATCTGTCGACCATGCTCGGCCTGACCAACGAGCTGGCCGGCGTGCCCGCTTCCGGCACGGCGCCCGAGCAGCCGGCCGAGGCCGTGGCGGTGCTGCTGGACCGCTTCGCCGGCCAGTTCCTCGCCATGACGTTCGCGGATTCGTCCATCACCGATGCCCAGCACATCGCGGTCGCGAAGCTGGTCGAAGCGGATCAGCGCCATCTCTACGGCGTCACAACCCGCAACCCGCAGACGCTGGACGCAACGGTTTCGACCGATCTGGCGAGCAGCCTCAAGGCACTCGAACTGAAATACACGATCGTGCAGTATTCGAGCACCTCGCCGTATGCCGTCACGTCGCTGCTCGGCCGTCTGCTGACGGTGAACTTCAATGGCAACAGCACGACCATCACGCTGATGTTCAAGCAGGAGCCGAGCGTGGCGGCCGAGCAGTTGTCCAGCACCGAGGCGAACGTGCTGCAGACGAAGCGCTGCAACGTGTTCGTCGGGTATGGCAACGACACCTCGATCGTCCAGTACGGCGTGACGCCGAGCGGCATCTTCATGGATTCGATCTACAACGCGATCTGGTTCCGCAATCGCGTGGAGACGGATCTGTTCAACCTGCTGTATCAGAGCCCGACCAAGATTCCCCAGACCGACGCCGGCAACGCACTGATCGCCGCGGTGATCTCGGCCGCGTGCGAGGCCGCCGTCAACAACGGCTATCTCGCTCCCGGCGTGTGGAATTCGGCAGGGTTCGGCGCATTGAGCCAGGGCGACACGCTGGCGAAAGGCTACTACGTCTATACGCCGCCGATCGCCCGGCAATCCCAGGCCGACCGCGAGGCGCGCAAGTCGGTGGTATTCCAGATTGCGGCGAAGGAGGCCGGTGCGATTCATGGCGCCGACATCGCCGTCAACGTTAATCGATAAAGGAGCAATTCACGATGGCAACGTACAGTTTTCAGGACGTCACCGCGACGCTGGTCGGCCCCGGTGGGGCCTTTTCTCTCGGCTATGGCGAGGCGAACGCGACCGAGGGCATCTCGATCTCGCGTGCCGCGAGCAGCAACACGATGTCGATCGGTGCCGACGGCGAGGGGATGCACAGCCTGAGTGCAAACAAGTCCGGGCAGGTGAAGCTGCATTATCTGAAGACCGCGCCCATCAACGCGAAGCTGATGGCGCTCTACGACGCGCAGCAACTGGACAGCAGCCAGTGGGGCAAGAACCTGATCGAGGTCGGGCAATCGGCGGCCGGTGATCTCTATAGCGCACGCGGTTGCGCGTTCAGCAAGGTGCCGGATATGACGTACAAGGCCGACACCGACATCGTGGAATGGGTATTCGATGCGATCAAGATCGACGGCATCCTCGGAACCTACTGACGATGACCACTGAAACCGATCTGAACGGCACGCGCTATCAGATCGGCAAACTGAGCGCGATGCAGCAGTTCCACGTGAGCCGCCGCATCGCGCCAGTGTTGCCGCCGCTGATTCTGGCGTACTTTGAACTGCAGGAATTCGAACCGCCGCTGGTGAAGAATCTGGCACCGCTCGCGACCTCGATCGAACCGGTGCTGGAAGCGCTCGCACGCATGAAGGATGAGGAGGCGGAATACGTCATCGGTGCCTGCATGCGCGTGGTGGAGCGTCGACACGGCAACGGCTGGGCGCGAGTCTGGTCGACGACGCAGGACATCTGCATGTTCGACGACATCGACATGGGCGTGATGCTCAATCTGACGGGCCGCGTGATCATCGAAAACCTCGGCCCTTTTATTCAAGGGCTGCTTACCGACCCAGTGAGCAGCCCGACCGAGCCGACACCGGCTGGATGAGAGCGTTGCCGGGTGGCGAGGATTGGCTGCTCGAACCGGTCCGGCAGGGCTGGTGTCGTTACGAGTCATTGCTCGACGGCACGCTCGGCCTGGCCGATATCGCGCTGATGAACGACGCGATCGCGGTGCGGGCAGACAACGAGGCGGCCGCGAGCCGTAGACAGGAGAACAGGCATGGCTGACAAGTCGGTGATCCAGGAGTTTTTCACTGCGCTCGGCATCAGGCTCGATGCCGAATCGGCAAGGAGAATCAGCGACGCCGTCGACAAGGCGATCCGCAGCGCCAGGTCGAAGGCGACGAGAGTCAGGACGGGTAAGTCGGCCGCCTCGATGGCGGCTGCTGCCGCCGAGGCCGCTGCTGCACTCGGGGCGCGCGCTATGGCATTCGTGTCGGCGTTGGAAACCCGCAGATCCGCCGAAGGCGGCGACGTGGGGGATGGAGCCGATGCAGCGAGCCACGGCGCATACGCTCTGCTGGATACGCTGCGTCATTTGAAAGCCGGTGCCGGAAGGGTGGCACCGACGGCACTCGATCATGTGTCCGGCATCAGCGTGAAAAGACCCTTCGGGAAGGCGGCAACATCTACCGCGAACGTCACCGCGAGGTCCACCGTTGCCAAAGATGGATGGGCGGCCAAGATGGCGAGCGCTGCGAAGCGGGTGGGACTTCCAACTACCGGAATGTCGCCGCGAAACGCGCGGGCTGCGGTGGCCGATGGCGATGGTACGACCAAGGCCGCCATCGGCAAAATACCGCAGGCCGTTGCGGACACAACGGTACACGCGAAGCCGGCTTCGACCAAACTCGGCAAGATGGCGAACGCCGCGAGCCGCGCGGCGACAACCAGCGAGGCTGCCATGCCGACAGCAGGAGTCCGGGCGATCGAAGCTTTTGCAGGAGCATTGCGGTGGGCAGGCCCGACATTCGGTGGCCTCGAGTCGCTGTTTCGAATTGGGAATCTGAACGAGAAAGGGCAAAGTGTTCTGCGCAGATATGGCGCATATGGCCCATCGGCACGTGTGCAGTTTGCCGAGCGCCTCGCACATTTACCGATCGGCAACCTGATTGCTTCGGGGGAGGGCGACTACAACAGCGTGAATCTAGGCGCCAAAGGTGCCTACAAGGCGAGCACCGCAGCGCTTACCTCCATGACGGTGGCGCAGGTGATGGAGGCGCAGCGCGCCGGCAAGTTCAAGGCGGCCGGTCGGTATCAGCTCGTGCCCGGTACGCTCGGCCAAGCGGCGGCTGCCCTTCATCTGACCGGCAACGAGTTGTTCGATCAGTCGTTGCAGGACCAAGTCCTCGCATACCTGGTGTTAAGAAAGCGTCGTGCCATCGGCGATTATCTGTTGGGCAAGAGCTCGGATCGCCATGCAGCACTGGTCGGCATGTCGCGAGAGTGGGCGAGTTTCCAGGACCCGGACACCGGACGCGGTCACTACGACGCCGTAGGCAAGAATCACGCGTCGATCGATGCCAGGCGGGCCGGCGACGCGTTGTTCAATTCGCGTCTGATGATCATGCCGACACCGCACGCGACCGCAGGCAGACAGGGCGCGCGAACCAACCACGTCGAGATCCACAACGACGTGACGATTCGAGTGACGGGTGCCCACGATCCGCACGCAACCGCGCAGGCGATCGGCCGTGAGCAGCGGTCGGTGATGGACCACGTGGGCAGGAACATGCAGGGAGCATTTCAGTGAATTCGATCTCCGACATCCTCGACGTCATGTTGGTCGGACGCAAGAAGATCGGCAGCCTCACGATTTCGGCCGTGATAACCGAGGCGTACACCGACGACGTCACCGTCACCAATCTTCCCGTCGAAACCAATGCGACGATCAGCGACCACGCCTACATGAACCCGCGCCAGATCGTGATGAAGTGTGGCTGGAGCAATGCCGATACATCGGCGCTGTTTGGTGCCGCTGCCGTCGCGTTCGACACCACCGGTGCGAATTCGATGGTGGGCGGCACCTATATCGACGCGGTCTACAGCAAGCTGCTGCAGTTGCAGGCCGATCACGAACTGCTCGATATCGTCACCACCCGGCGCAAGTATTCGAACATGCTGGTCACATCCCTGTCGCTCGAGACGGATAACGCCAGCGGTGCGGCACTGCCGATCAGCGTGACGCTGCAACAGGTCAACGTCGTCAGCACGAAGTCGACGACGCTGCCGCCGCGCGCGAACCAGGCGCGTCCGGCGGCCACCGCCGAGACCCAGAGCATGGGCACCAAATCCGCGCTGCCGGCCAGGCCGGCACGCGGCGGCTCTTTCACGCCATCGTGAGGCATGCTGATGACGACTTTCTATGAAATTCCGCTGGCGCCGACTCCGCAGGTGTTTTCCATCACGTTGAGCGGCGTGGCGTATCGGTTGACCGTGCTGTATCGCGACGCCGCAGAGGCCGGCTGGACCCTCGACATGGCGCACGCCAGCGGCGATCCGCTAATCAATGGCATCCCGCTCGTCACCGGTGTCGATCTGCTTGGCCAGTATCGCCATCTCGGCCTGGGCGGCCGACTCTGGGTGCAGGGTGACGACGGCCCCGACGAGCTCCCGAGCTTCGACGATCTCGGCGTCGGTTCTCACGTTTTCTGGGCGACAGACTCATGACTACGCAATTCGGCCGCAAGGTAGGGCTCGTCATTGGCCCCGATTCCGGCGCCGCGCTCGATCTCTCCGACCTGAGGATCAGGTTCGCCGTGAAGCGTGGCGACACGCATTCGCCAAACACGCTTGATCTCACCGTCTACAACCTCTCGGAGCACACCGTGCAGAAAGCCGAGAGCAAGGAGTTCACGCGGATCGTGCTGCAGGCCGGCTACGAAGGCAATTACGGCATCATTTTCGACGGCTCGATCGTGAACGTGTCGCGGGGCCGCGAGAGCGCGACCGACACACTACTGAACATCACCGCCAACGATGGCGACATGGCTTATAACTTTGCCATCGTGAACAAGACGCTCGCGGCGGGGTCGCTGCCCGAGGATCACGTGAAGGCCTGCACGGCGGCGATGGAGCCGTGCGGCGTGAGCGCGGGCTACCGTCCGGCGCTTGGCGGAAACCCGCTGCCACGTGGCAAGGTGATGTTCGGCATGGCGCGCGATCGCCTTGAAATCGTCGCGAGGACCACGCATACGCTCTGGTCGATTCAGGACGGCCGTTTGCAGATCGTGCCTGAAACCTCGTATGTGCCCGGAGAGGTGCCGGTCATCACCGCCCGGACCGGCATGCTCGAGACGATGACGTTGGAGACTGGCGGCATCAAGGTGCGGATGCTGCTGAATCCATCGATCAGGATCGGGCATCTGGTCAAGCTCGATAACGCGAGTATTCCACCCACCGAGAGCGGGTCCGGTGTCGACCGGAACGCAGGTACTGCCGAGCAATCCCGGGCCAACCTGATCGACAAGGACGGCATCTATTGCGTCGTGAACGCATCGATCAAGGGCGACACAAGCGGAAACGACTGGTACACCGAAATCATCTGTCTGCCTGCGGATGCGACGTCGGGAGTGGAAACGTCGGATGGTGCAGGTGGCGTCAGGGCGCCCGCACCGGCGAAGCTGGGCGTGATCTCGAACGGCTGATCGATGCGAGCGCCGAGTCGCGGGTGATGGTTTCCACCTGCGCTCGCGATAACAGCGCCGTGGAGCCGCTATCCATTGTCGCGGCACGTGCCACGAGCGGCGCGATGGCTTCCTTTTATCGTTATTTCCTCACCATGAATCGAAACGAGCAAATCGGCGATCCGCTGATGTCGTTGCGCGCGGCCTTGCGCGGCCAGCAGGCCGACCTCTGGACGGCGCTGCCCGGCACCATCGAATCCTACGATGTCGGTACCCAGACCGTGGTTATCCAGCCCGCCATCAAGGCGCAGATCACCGCGAGCGACGGTGGCGTCACGACGGTTGCGCTTCCGCCTCTGGTCGATTGTCCGGTGCAATTTCCGGCTGGCGGCCAGTGTACGTTGACTTTTCCCGTGGTGGCCGGCGACGAGTGCCTGGTCGTGTTTGCCTCGCGCTGCATCGACGCCTGGTGGCAGTCGGGCGGCGTGCAGGAGCAGGCCGAATTCCGGATGCACGATCTGTCCGACGGCTTCGCCCTGCTGGGCTTTCGCTCGAAGCCGCGCGTGCTGCCGGCAGTCGCCACGGCTGCGGTGCAACTGCGCAGCGACGACGGCGCGGCGTTCATCGAACTGAATCCGGCCGCGAGCGCGGTGAAGATCGTGGCACCGGGCGGCTTTGAGGTCGACGCGCCGCGCATCGTGTTCAATGCGAACGACTCGGTGACGGTGACGTCGCCGCAATCCACGTTCTCCGGTGCGCTGACCGTCAAGGGTGTTTTCACGTTCCTGGCCGGTCTGATCGGCAGCACGGGGCAGGGTGTGGCCGCGGCCATCTCCGGCACCATCAATTTCATTGGCACATTGACCGCCAACGGCAAGCGTATCGACGACACGCACTCGCACGGTGGCGTGCAGCCAGGCGGCGGCAACACCGGCCCGGTTCAATAAGACGAGGCGCCGGTCGCGAGCCGGCCGGGCGCGACGATGAAGCTGTTCCCACGAATCAATCGCAATTGAAAAGGGGGATTCATGTTGTATAGAAAACTCGACGCCGACGGTGATTACACGTTTGGCGGCGGGATGAACGACTTTCTCGAGGACACGCCGGAGGCCGTGGCGCAGGCCGTGTTGACGCGCCTGCGCCTGCTGCGCGGCGAATGGTTTCTCGATACCACGGCCGGGATGCCATGGGCCGGTGCGGTACTCGGCAAGAACACGCAAGGTACGGCCGACGCGGCCGTTCGCGCCTGCATTCTCGACACCCTCGGCGTGACCGAAATCGCCGCCTACGCGAGCGAGATCGACGCCGCCACTCGCACGCTGCGCGTTACCGCGAGGATCGGGACGATCTACGGCACGACCAACACGACTCTCGAGGCCATATTGTGACGATGACACTTTCCTCCATCGCGCCGACCATCGACGCGCACGGCATCACCGCGCCGACTTACGCGGAAACTTTTGCGTGGTTGCAGGAGCAATATCGCGCTATCTATGGTGCCGACATCTATATCGAGCCGGATAGTCAGGATGGCCAGCTGATCGCCGTGTTCGCGAAGGCGATCGCCGATGTGAATGCGGTTGCGATCGGCATCTACAACTCGTTCAGCCCGGCCAAGGCGATCGGCGCGGCGCTGTCGAGCAACGTGAAGATCAACGGCATCACGCGCGAAGCGGCGAGCTACTCGAGTGCTGATCTGAAGCTCGTCGGCCAGGCCGGCACGACAATCGCGAACGGCATCGCGAAGGACGGCAACCATCTTCAATGGGCGCTCCCAGCCAGCGTGACGATCCCGCCCACCGGCGAGATTACGGTCACGGCGACCTGCACGACGCTCGGTGCGATCACCGCCGCCGCCGGCACGATCACGTCGATCGGCACTCCGACGCAAGGCTGGCAATCCGTGACGAACGCGGCGCCGGCTGCACCGGGCGCGCCGATCGAAACCGACGCCGCGCTGCGCCAGCGGCAGGCCGTATCCACTGCGCTGCCTTCGCTGACCGTGCTCGAGGGCATCGTCGGCGCCGTGACCAACGTGGACGGCGTGATGCGTTGCGTCGCCTACGAGAACGACACGTCCGAAGTCGATGTACATGGCATTCCCCCGCATTCGATTTCGCTCGTGGTTGAAGGTGGCGACGCGGCTGCCATTGCGAACGCGATCCTGGTGAAAAAGACGCCGGGTGCCGGCACCTATGGCACGACGGCGATCGTCGTGACGGACAATTTTGGCCGGCCGAGTACGATCCGCTTTTTCCGTCCGACGGCCGCGCCGATCACGGCGACGCTCGACCTGAAGGCGCTCGCGGGCTACACGACCCAGACCGGCGAGGAAATTGGCCGGGCCGTGTCGGACTATATCAACGGCGTGCCGATTGGCGGCGGGCTGTCCGGTAGCGTGGAGTGGGGCGACGCGTTGAGCACGGCGAACGGCGTGAACGGCGGCACGACCTTCAAGCTGTCCGGCCTGACGCTGAATGGGCCGCGCGGTGCGGGCACGCCCGACGTCGCGCTGCGTTTCAACGAGGCGGCGTCGTGCTCGTGTACCGACGTGAAACTGGTGGTGAAGTGATGGCTGCGCTGACCGATTATCTCGATCTGCTGACGTCGGAGCACGGGGACAGGCCGCGATTCGCCGCGACCGTTTCAGCCGTCGTGCGGCCGCTCGTCGAGCAGATGACGTTGCTGGCCGGGCTTCCGGCCCAGTTCGACCTCGATCGTGCTGTCGGTGACCAGCTCGACATCGTCGGGCAGTGGGTCGGCATATCCCGGCGCATTCGCACGCTGTTGACCGATGTGTATTTCTCGCTCGATAACGAGCATCTGGGTTTCGAGCAAGGTGTCTGGAAAGGGCCGCACGATCCGGATACCGGCCTGACTCGGCTCGATGACGACACCTACCGGCTCGTCATCCGAGCCCGGATCGGTGCGAATCATTGGGACGGGACATTGGCGCGCGGCTCGGAAATCCTGAACGGCATCTTCGGCGGCGGCACCCATGCGTTCATCGAGGATCATCAGGATATGTCGATGACGATCGGCATTACCGGAAAGATTCCGTCGGCCGTGTATCTTGCGTTGCTTGCGGAGGGCTACATCCCGTTGAAGCCCGAAGGGGTGCGGGTGGATTACGTCATCGTCACGCCTGTCGATGGCGCGTCGTTATTCGGATTCGATATGGAGAACGAGTACGTTGCAGGTTTCGATGAAGGGGCATGGGGAAATATAGTCGCAATGGATTGTTGAATCAGGCCGCCTTAGGGCGGCTTTTTTATTGCATGGAGGATTGATGGTCAAGAATGACTTCAAGGCGTTTGCCACCGGCGATGATGCAAACGTGCTTTCGCAGCAGGATTACGAGGCGCTTGTCGCGCGTTCGTCAGGATTTCAGTCAGGAATCGCGCAATCGGCGCAAATGAACAAGGTGTTGCGGCAAAGTTCGATCATGGCCGCTGTTTTAGCACAATTTATTGTTGATCAGGCTGGAAAGGACGCGATTGACAATGGAAGCGTCGATACGTTGGTGGAAAACCTGAAGGCCGCGATATTTAACGATACGGCGCTGACAGGTGTGCCGACTGCACCGACGCCGGGTGCGGGAGACGACTCGACTCGGCTGGCGACGACGGCATTTGTGCAACAGCTGTCGGGCAACTTTGCGACGCAGCATTGGGTGCGGGATAACTCTGTTAATAAAGCCGGCGATACGATGACGGGGACGCTAAATACCCCGAATCTGAGCGTAAATCAGGGCGTGGAGAATGATACATCCGCCGCGCTGATCTATAACGATCAGGGTAGACGCAATATTGTTTTTCGTACGGGGCCAGCTGGTGAGTACAAGTACAGCTTCATTGATGAGGAAGGCGTGTTAACGTTGCCAGTTCGTCCGGTATGGAAGGAAACGCCATGGGATACCGGAAATTTTGACCCAGAAAAAAAAGCAGAAATTGACTCGCCGACGTTCACTGGTCTTCCAAAGGTGCCGACGCCGCCTTTATTCGAAAGCAGTACAAATATCGCCTCGACGGCCTTCGTGCGGCATGCATTGGGAAGCTTTAACGGCGGTAATCGACCCGGTTCCGGCATAAGCGAAGAAGTTACATTATTAACTAATGATGACATCGGCGGATTTTGCTACTTCAATGGCCGTTCAAATCAGACAGCTACGTTGCCAAATGAAGCGAACCTGCCGGTGGGGGCGACAATTACCTTTCAGCGTGGCTCCGTATCTGATTTGATTATTAGTACCTACAAGGCAGATCAAATCATCGACACTACCGTGGGTCTCGCCGTTTCGATCACGCTCGTTGCAGGCGAGTTCGTCAAACTGGTATGGAGTGGAAAATATTGGCAGGCGTTTGGAACCTATACGCAACGTATTGGCGAACAATTCGCGCATTACCATTCACAAGCAGGTTTTCAAAAATTACCTGGGGGCCTGATCTTTCAGTGGGGAATTGCTACTTTCAACGAGCGTGATGGTTTTTCTGGGACGCTCGTCAATTTTCCGATTGCATTTCCACACGGCGCCCTTCAAATCGTGGGCAGTGATTCTGATGCCGCAGTAGGAACCTTCTCATTTCGACCAATTTCACCGACTCAATTCAAGGTTTGGTCAATCGGAGGTGTGGGAAATGGACCGGAATATCGTTCGTACGGAGCAAGATATTTTGCGGTTGGAAATTAAAGGTGGAGAATATGGGAAATTTATTTGCAGTATACGACGGCAATGATCCCTGCCATTTTATCACGGGATTCTACGATAGCGATATTGTCCAGGTGCCTGAGGGGGCCGCATCAGTGCGACTGAGTGTGGAAGAATACAACTACTTGCTGCAAGTGCCAGCGGGACAGCGACAGGCACTTGACGAAAATCTGAAGCCGGTATGGTTGACTGCTCCACCGCCGTCATCGGCCCAAGCAGCTGCCTTTATGCGAGCGTCGCGAGACGCCGTGTTGAGGGCGACCGACTGGCTTGTCGCAAGACATCAAGACGAAAAGCTGCTTGGCCGGGGAACGACTCTGACAGCCGATCAATTCGCTATATTGCTCAACTACCGACAAGTTCTACGCGAGTGCAGTGACATGCCGAATTGGCCTGACATAACACTGCCGACACTGCCGCCATTCTTGTCCAATCAGGATGACACAATTAAACAGACAGCCCGAGAGGCGCCGCGGATGCAGAAGAACCCTTAACGGCCGTTGCATCGAACTCCCGGCCCGCGAAACGTCCAAGCAAGCACCTCCCGCAAAGCGATCATTCCATCCTGAAGACAGGAATGTCACGCGAGACGGAAATTCTAGTGAAACTCTAATTGGAGAAACATAGGATTCCTACATGAAAACATACGATGAAGAAAAATTGATATCCGAACTAAGCCGTGACGAAGGCCGGCTGCTGAAGCCCTACACCGACACCGTCGGCAAGCTCACGATCGGCGTCGGCCGCAATCTCACCGACGTCGGCATCAGCGATCGCGAATGCGATCTACTGCTGTCGGACGACATCGGCCGCACCGTAACCTGGCTCGATGACCAACTCCCCTGGTGGCGCGGGCTCGACGGCGTCCGACAGCGCGTCGTCATCAACATGGCGTTCAACCTGGGCGGCAATCTGCTCTCGTTCGTCAACACGCTGGACGCAATGAAGCGGGCCGACTACGCAAGCGCGGCCAAGGGCATGCTCGATTCGAAATGGGCCCGGCAGGTCGGCGCGCGTGCCGTGCGGCTTGCCGACATGATGCTCGCCGGTCAGGTCTGACGGAGGCCGTGCGGTGGACTATGTCCGTTATCTGACTGGCCCGCTGTCGGTGTTTGCGGCCGGTGCCGCCGGCTCGCTGGTGCGGGCCGTCGTGGCACCGCCCGCGAACCGGCGATTGATGCTTGCACATATCGTCATCGGCGCGCTGATGGCGCTATTCGTTGCGCCCGCCGTCGTCGAGTATTGGCTGCGCGGCAACAGCATCGCGCTGCAGCGCGGCGTGGCGCTTGTGATCGGTATCGCCGGCCCGATCGTCGCGGAAATCGCGATCCGCGTGATCCAGACGCGTGGCGACGGCGTGGCCGAGGAGATTGTCGATCGTGTGGCGGGAACGGAGGAAAGGAAATGAGCCCTTTGATCGTGGTGTACGTGTTGATGCACCTGGCGTTGTGTTCGACGGTCGGATGGCTGTTGATGCTGCCTCAGTCGCCCGCCTGGCGCGCCGTGCTCGGCGTGATCCAGTTCGGCACGTTGTGGAATCTCGCCGGACTGATCTGGCTCGGCTACAACGACGTCTGGCCCGGCGAGCCGGTGATCACCGGTGGCTTCTGTCTCGCCATCCTCGGCGCGATGTTCTTCAAGCGGCCGCTCGCGACGCGCAAGGCGCAGCCATGATGGCGCGCGGTGTGGCCGGCGTGCTGGCTGCCGCGCTGGCAGCCTCGGTCGGCGCGTATGGCATGCATGTGTTCGATGCGCGTGGGCTCGCTGCGGAGGCGGCGGGGCGCGCGGCCGACGCGCAGCGCCATGAAGCCGAACTGCTCGCGGTCTCCCAAGCCGCGCTCGACGCCGAGCAGCGCGCGAACGCGGCGCACCAGGCGGCCGCCTCGCGGGTGGCCGTCGCCGATGCGCAATTCACGAAGGAGCGAACGAACCATGAGATCGACAATCGTCGCTACCGCCTGGCTCTTGCTGACGGCACTGACCGGCTGCGCGTCGCGGTCCGCGACCATGTTGCAGCCAGTGCCGACGATGTGCCCGGAACTGCCTGCGCCGCCAGCATGGACGATGGTGCCGCCGCCGTCGCGGACCTCGACCCAGCGACTGCGCAGCGCGTTTTCGCCGTTGCCGGCGACGACCAGCGCGAAATCGACAAACTGAAGGCGCTGCAGGCCTACGTATGTGCAATCCGTGCGGCAACCCCCGGTTGCGAAGACGGCGGGCGATCGACGCCATGACAGATGCACCATGGAAGTAGCCGATCCCGCTTATGCAAACAGATCTGCTTGCGAAAACCGTGCCAGCCGCCGTACAATCGCAGCGTTTTCCAAAACGCCTGTCGGTCCCAAGGTGCCCAGTTGTTCCCACATTCAATGCCCGGGCCGCTGTGTAACGGAAACGGTGTTTGATCGCAGGCCTGCCATCCTACGGGATAGGGCGGCCGGTTAGCTCAGACACATCGAAGAATTCAGAAGCGGGTCTAGTTGTAGACGGCGCCAATCGAAAGGTTGGCGCCGTTTTTGTTTGTCATTTTGCTATCTCAAAATAACAAAGGCTCGATAGCCGCACGCCACTGGATCTCGCTACCTGCGTTGTTTTCCACGCTTCGCAAGCCACGCAGCCGCATTGTTTCTTTTCCAAAACTAAACAATGGCCGTATACGGCTTTCATTCCGAAAAATGTTGTCTCCAGATCTAGAAATATTGATCTAGAGCAAGTTGTGTGGAAGTAAACCAAAGTCTCGTGCGCCAAGGCCGCTATTCTTTGATCGACAGCTGACTTGCCTCGGCTGCCTTGAGTTTGAGCCCGCCTCGTCGAAACCGAGGCGGGCTTTTTTATTTCCGCAGACGATGAGTGGCGGCACGGCCGGTGATCGGCGCATCCGGAGCCGTCGGCGCGAGGCGAGGGCGCTGCCGGCAAGCGCCTCTCAATGCGTGTCGCCAGTGGCCTGCGTCTGTATCCCGGGGCCGGGCAGCAGTTCGACGTCGCGCGGATCGGGCGTCTCGCCGCACTCGGGGCAGATCATCACAGGCCGCAGCAGCTTGCCGCATGGCTTATGGCGCATCAGCATGGGCGGCCCGGCACCGTCGTCCTTCCAGCGATCGCCCCAGGCGGTCAGCGCCAGCAGCACCGGATACAGATCGCGGCCCTTTTCCGACAGCCGATATTCGTCGCGGGGCGGCCGCTCCTGATATCGCTGCTTCACGAAGATGCCTTCGTCCACGAGCCGCGCCAGCCGGTCGGCGAGCACATGGCGCGTGATGCCGAGCTGCGCCTGGAACGCATCGAAGCGGCGCGTGCCGAAGAACGCGTTGCGCAGGATCAGCATGGTCCAGCGGTCGCCGAGCACGGCCAGCGTGCGCGCGATCGAGCACGGAAACTCGCCTACGTCGTCCCATTTCATCGGCAGCCCTCACGCGGTTGGCACAAGTGGGTCCGATTATAGAACGCTCTCTCGAACCGGCAATTGCTGCGTTGACAGTGTCCAATTCGGCGAAGAATAATGCGTTCTGTTTTGGAACTTACCAAGGTGCCGGTCTGGCCCGATGAGAAGGAGTGTGCTGATGAAACCGCTCGATTTTTCCGGTATCGACCTGTTGCGCGCGGCGGCGGCGGGCGACGTCCCCGCCCCGTCGATCACGAAGACGATGCCGATGCGGCTCGACGCGGTCGAACTCGGCTACGTGAGGATGGCGGCACGCGCGGACGAGCGGCATCTGAATCCGCTGGGCGGCGTGCATGGCGGTTTCGCGGCCACGGTGCTCGACTCGGTGACGGGTTGCGCGGTGCATTCGATGCTCGATCGCGGCGTCGGCTACAGCACCGTCGACCTGCATGTGACGATGCTGCGCCCGGTGCCGCGCGACGTCGACCTGATCGCCGAGGGGCGCGTGACCCATCTGTCGCGCACGCTCGGCGTTGCCGAAGGCACGCTCAAGACGCCCGACGACAAGATCGTCGCCCAGGCTTCGGCCACCTGCTTCATTCAGCGGCCCGAGTAAGCGGCCGGGCGCCGCGACGAAGCGTTGCCGCGGCGTGCGGGGCTTTCGTCACGATGATGAAAGCCTGCCGTAGGCCGGCAAGGCATTCGCTATACTTCGCTCGTCCCGCGGCGCATCGCCCGCGATCCTGCCGAACGGAGTATTGCCATGCGCCTCGACGACGAAGCCGAAAGCCAGAATGTCGAGGATCGCCGGGGCGGTTTGGGCGGCGGACGCGGCGCGACGATCGGTATCGGCACGCTCGTGGTGGCGCTGGCTGCCTCGTATTTTCTGGGCATCGATCCGCGCGTGGTGCTGCAGGGCGCCGCGGCGCTGCAGGGCCAGCAGGCCGGGCAGGCGCCCGCGCCGTCGGCGAACCCGTCATCGCGCGCCAATCCCGCCGATGCGCGCGCCGTGTTCACGCGCAAGGTGCTCGGCAATATCGAGCGCACCTGGAGCGACATCTTCCCGACCCAACTGCAGCGCCAATATGCGCCGCCCACGCTCGTGATGTTCGAGCACACCACGCCCACCGCCTGCGGCACGGGCCAGACGGCGATGGGGCCGTTCTACTGTCCGGCCGATCGCAAGGTCTATATCGATCTCGGTTTCTACGACGAACTGCGCCAGAAATTCGGCGCGGGCGGCGATTTTGCGCAGGCCTATGTGATCGCCCACGAGGTGGGCCATCACGTGCAGAAGCTGCTCGGCATCTCGGACCGGGTCGATGCCGCACGCGAGCGGAGCTCGCCGACGCAGGCGAACCGTCTGTCGGTGCGGCTCGAACTGCAGGCCGACTGTTTCGCGGGTGTGTGGGCCCACAACGCGCGGCAGGCGAATCAGCGGCTGATCGAGCCGGGCGAATTCGAGCAGGGCCTGAAGACCGCGGCGGCGATCGGCGACGACACCCTGCAGCGCCGCAGCCAGGGCTACGTGGTCCCCGACGCGTTCACGCACGGCACCAGCGAGCAGCGCGTCGCCTGGCTGCGGCGCGGCATGCAGCGCGGCGACGTGCGCGACTGCGATACGTTCGCCGCACGCTGAACGGCACGCACCCGGCGACGCTTCGCGTGCCGACAAGCGCGCCGCGCCGCGGGCGGATCACCATACGCCGCCTCGCGCCTGCCGCATGCGATAATCCGCCTTTGCCCGCCAGCGCGTCTCGGCAATGACGCGCTTCGGCCGGCGGCGCCGCGCTTCGGGCTACCGCAGCGCGGACCAACGAAAGCGCGGGCGATCAAGCTCGCCGACCACGCCCATGGGACCGCACGCAGCCAAGGACATGAACACGACCCGCACCTCGACAACCTCTCCGGCCCTCGGCTGGGCGACCTTCGCGCTGATCGCGATCGTCGGCCTCTTCTACGTGAAGTGGTTCCCGTACTACCACCGCGCATTCGTCGCGGCCGAGCATCATTCGATCGGCCAGTCGATCCTGATGGGCGGCGCGAGCAGCGCGCCCGCGCCGTCCTGGCATGCGGCGCTCGACTACGCCTGGGCCTACGGCAAGGCGATCTGGCAGGCGATGGTGCTGGGCCTGCTGCTCGGCTCGGCGATCCAGGCGCTGCTGCCCGCGCAGGCGATCGCGCGGCTGCTGGGGCGCACCGGTTTCGGCAGCGTCGTGGCGGGCGGGTTGCTGTCGCTGCCCGGCATGATGTGTACCTGCTGCGCGGCGCCGGTGGTGGCCGGCCTGCGGGCGCGGCAGGCCTCGCCGGGTGGCGCGGTGGCGTTCTGGCTCGGCAACACGGTGCTCAATCCGGCCACGCTGGTGTTCATGGGCTTCGTGCTCGGCTGGCAGTGGGCGGGCCTGCGCATCGCGTTCGGCGTGGTGATGGTGTTCGGCATCGGCTATCTGCTGAACCGGCTCGCGGCGCCGCAAGCGCAGCCGCTCGACGACGCGACGCTCGCACGTCTCGCGGCGGGCCAGGCGGCGGGCGGCAACGCGTTCCGGCGCTGGCTCGAGATCCTCGCGCGCATGACGCTGCGCCTGATTCCCGAATACATCGTGCTGGTGCTGCTGCTCGGCGCGGCGCGCGCGTGGCTGTTTCCGCACGTCGGCGCCGACGTCGGCAACACGGTGCTGTGGATCGTCGCGTTCGCGGTGGCCGGCATGCTGTTCGTGATTCCGACCGCGGGCGAGGTGCCGATCGTCCAGGCGATGCTCGCGCTCGGCGTGGGCGTCGGCCCGGCGGCGGCGCTGCTGCTCACGCTGCCGCCCGTCAGCGTGCCGTCGATGGCGATGCTGTCGCGCTCGTTTCCGGCCCGCACGCTCGCGCTCGTCGCGGTGCTGGTGGTCGGCCTCGGCATCGTGGGCGGCTTCGCCGCGGTGGCGCTCGGCTTCTGAGTGGCTAGGCGCCTCGACCGGGCGCCGCGCAGCGGCCGGCTTCGAGGCATGACGAATCGACCGCCGTCGCGATCTCGCGGCGGCTTCTCCCGAAGCAATCAGGATTACGCATGAAGCAACACAAGATCCATCCGAAACTCGAACAGGCGCTGACGCGAGGCGATCTCGCGATCCGCCAGGCCAATTCCGCACGCGCGACCGCGGTGCTGAACGCACTCGGCAAGATGATCGTCGAGGCGTCGTCGACGATCGGCGTCGAGGCCAGCATCGACATCCCGCAGGGCGACCGGATCTACGATCCCGTCAACGGCCTCTGGCCGCAGCGCATGCGCGTGTCGTTCGACGGCCCGGTCGAGGAAGCGGACGAGGAGGAACTGCGCTCGGTGTACCTGCTGGCCGATGATCCCGGCACGATGTTCCGTGTCGAGTGGCATCGCGCCGACGGCAAGCTCGGCCGCCAGGAAGGCGGGCCGATCGCGACGGTGGCGTTCCTGACCGATGTCGAGATGCCCTGGGGCGACGACGACGCGTAAGCAAACGTCACGGTACTCGCCGATGCGCCCACTTTCTCGGGCGCCGGCCGGTATGAAGCCGCCGCGGGATGCATGCCGTCGAACCACGAGTGGAGCGGATTCGGGTGGACCGCATGCGGGATGCGTTGCACGCAGCCGCATGCGAGGTGTGCTCGATGGAACCGTGCGTGAGACGCACGCAACAGAACCGTGCGTGCTCCGCGCCCGGCCCCATCGCACGGCGGCGGGCACGGCTCACGCTCAGCGCATCATGCGGCGGCGGAACAGCCAGGCCGAGACGAGGAAGCCGACCACCGCGTAGGCGGCCAGCACGCCGGCATGCAGCGCGACGTCGCTGGCTGGCCGGCCCAGCATCGCGGGCCGGATCAGGTCGACGGCGTTCGCCAGCGGTAGCGCGTTGGCGGCGTAGCGCGCGACCGCGGGCAGCTGCGCGATCGGGAAGAACACGCCCGAGAGCAGCAGCATCGGCGTGAGCGCGAGCGTCTGGTAGAACATGAAGAAGTCGTAGGACGGCGCCACCGCCGTCACGATCATTGTGACGCTCGCGAACGCCAGCCCGGCGAGCGCGATGGCGGGCACGGCGGCCAGCAGCGACGGAAACGATGCATAGCCGAGCACGCCCGCGACCAGCATGATCGCGGTGCCCGACAACATCGCCTTGCTGGCGGCCCAGGCGATCTCGCCGAGCACGATGTCGCCGAGCGCGAGCGGCGTATGCATGATCGCCTCCCAGGTGCGCTGCGCGTGCATGCGCGAGAACGCCGAATACATCGCCTCGAAGCTGGCCGACATCATCACGCTCGAGCCGACCGTGCCGGCCGCGAGGAACGCGATGTACGACACGCCGTCCACGTGGCCGACCATCAGCCCGAGCCCGAGGCCCAGCCCGAACAGGTAGATCATCGGATCGGCGAGATTGCCGATCATCGACGCGAACGCGAGCTTGCGCCAGACCAGATAGTTGCGGCGCCAGACGGCGATCCAGTTGGTCGCGTTGGCGGGCAGCGCGATCGTGAAGCGGGCGTCGCGCGGCCGCGGCGCGGCGGCGGGTGACGAGTGGCCGGTATCCATGGCGGTCAGTCCTGCATGTCGCGGCCGGTCAGCCGCAGGAACACGTCTTCGAGATTCGCCGGCCGGTGCAGGTAGCGCAGGCCGGGCCGGCCCTTCAGCGTCCGGGCGAGCGGCTCCGGATCATCCACGTAACAGAACAGCGTCTCGCCGCTGATTTCGGCGCGGGCGACGCGTGGCGCGAGCTCGTCGCGCAGCGCGACCGGATCGGTGCCGTAGATTTCCACCACGTCACAGCCGATCTCGGCCTCGATCAGCGCAGGCGGCGCGCCCTCGGCGATCTTGCGGCCCGATTCGACGATGCAGAGCCGGTCGCAGAGCCGTTCGGCTTCCTCCATGAAATGCGTGGTCAGCAGGATCGTCTTGCCGCGCGCGAGCAGCGAGCGCAGCCGTTCCCACATCAAGTGCCGGGCCTGCGGGTCGAGCCCCGTGGTCGGCTCGTCGAGCACCAGCACGTCGGGATCGTTGACGAGCGCGCGCGCCAGCGTGAGGCGGCGCTTCATGCCGCCCGACAGCTCGCCCACCCGCGCATCGGCCTTGCTCTCGAGTTTCGCGAATTCGAGCAGCGACGGTACGAGCTCACGCGCCTGGCCAGCCGACAATCCGAAGTAGCGCCCGAACACGAGCAGGTTTTCGCGCACCGTGAAGTCGGGATCGAGATTGTCGAACTGCGGCACCACGCCGACGCGCTGTCGCGCATGACGCGCCCGCTCGGGCACCGGCTCGCCGCAAAGCCGGATCGTGCCGGCGTCGGGCTGCGTGATGCCGAGCAGCATCCGCAGCGTGGTGGTCTTGCCGGCACCGTTCGGGCCGAGCAGCCCGAAGCATTCGCCGCGCTGCACGCGGAACGACAGATGATCGACGACAAGCCGCTCGCCGAAGCTTTTTTTGACATCGAGGAATTCGATCGGAGCGACGGACATGGGTGCGCGAAGGGCGAAAGGGGCGGAAGGACATCACGAAGCGGCCATTCTAGTGCATCAGGCCCGATATCGGCCCGAACTTGCCGCGCCATCGTGCAAGCCTGCACCGCGGCGCGGCAGCCTCGCCCGACAATGGTCTTCGCGTTTTCCAACCCTTGCATCCTGAATTGCGGCGCACGATGATGAATTGACGACCGATGTCGCAATGGAGGCGATCATGGCCAGTTATCAGAAAATCCTGCTTTGCTACGACGGCACGCTCGAGGGCCGCAAGGCACTGCGTTGCGGTGCCGATCTCGCGCTCGAACTGAAGGCCGAGACGCATCTGCTGTCGGTGGTCGACATGCGTTCGAGCATCGCGCAGAGCGCCGGGCTGCTGACCGACGTCGCCTGCGGCCGCTTCGAGGAGACGGCGCGCGCGATCTTGCAGGAAGGCGTCGACTGGCTGACCGCGCGCGGCGTGCAGGCGCAGGGCCATTTCGCGTTCGGCTATCCGATCGACGAGATCGCGAATCTCGCCAAGGAGCTTGGTGTGGACCTGGTCGTTGTCGGCCATCGCTGCCGCAGCGGGCTCGCGCGCTGGTGGATGGGCGCCGGCAACACGCAGCTGCTCGACCGCATTTCGTGCAGCATCCTGGTGGCCTGCGCGTCGTCCGACGAGCAGCGCGAGGAACTGGCGAAGGAAAAGGAAGCCGCGCTCGCGGCGGCGGCCCACACCTGAGCATCGACGGACCGGCGGACCGATGGGTTGATCGGCGGGATCGATGAGGTTGAAGCGATGGGTGAACGGGCGTGCCCGCGAATTCCGTGCCCGTTGTCAGCCGCTTCCGATCGCGCCGCCGACTGCCTTCGGCATGCGGTGGCGCGGAGCGCGTCAGTGCTGGAGATCGATCGCGCTGAGCTTCCAGCCGAACAGGCCGCTGCGTCGGAAAATGGCCGCGTAGCGCGTGCCGCCGGCATCTCGCTGATAAACGGCGATGAACTCGTTGATGCCGTGGTAGGCGGCGCTCGATTGCGGCGCCGCGGGCGGCGGCGTACCGGTGCCGGAAGGCGGAGGCGCGCTGGCGCCGGCGGGCGGCGCGACACCGGCGCCGGATGCCGGAGCGGGGGCCGGCGCCGCGGGTTGATCGAGCGCCGGCGGATGCTGGCGCGGATCGCCGTTCGGCGGCAGGCCGCTCAGCAGCGCGGCCACGCCCTCGGGCGTCGCATAGGCATCGACGAGCGGGCCGATCAAGGCAGAGCCGACCATCGCGCCGAGCATCGCGAGCGGATTGTCGTGCCGCTGCAGATCGATGCGACGCATCAGCTCGTCGGTCAACTGCTGCTTCAGGCTGATGCGCAAGGCCGGGTAATCGACATAGCGGCTGATCGCCTGCGCGTCGCGCGCGTCGATTGCCTGCTTCAACTCGCGCAACGCGAGATAGGGCGACGCGGCCGCGTACAGGATCGCCGCAAGCCCCGCGACGGCAACCACCAGGGCAGGCATCCACCCGAGCTGCTTGCGGCGCGGGGGCGGAACGGACGACATATCAGACGGCGAATCAGACGACGAAGAAACGGACACCAGGCCTCCTGTCTCGAAAGACGGTCTCGGAACCTGGAGAGCGTATCAGACCATCAGACCGCCGAGCGTTCCTCGGCAATACAACGATCGATCATGCGACACACCGCGTCGATCGTCCCCACCATGATCACGCGCGACTGCCCGTGGTAGACGCGCACCGGCGCACGGCGTGCCGGCTCGGCGTGATGGAGCCCGGCGTTCAGCGAGACGCGCGCGAAGGCCGGCAGCGCCGAGGGCAACGCGGCCGGCTCGGCGGCCAGCGGCAGCGTGCCGGACTCGGCAAACCCGGCGGATTCGGCGGAATCAGCAACGAGCGGCGCGCAGGGCGTGCGGCCCCGCAGATGGCGCAGGCGACCGAATTGACGGAAGGGCAACAGGCGGGCGAGGCGTTCCATGTGTTCTCCAGATCGGATGGAGGGACGAACGTACTAGGCGGATGCAAACCGGGTGCAGGCAGCAGATAGCAAGCGGGCAAAAAACGGCCGGACGGCGAACCGCAACCGGCCCTGGCCCAGGCGCTACAGCTCCCCGGAACGGATCAGGCCGACGGCGATGCCCTCGAGCGCGAATTCCGCGCTGCCGGCCTTCACGAAGATGTTTTCGTAGTCGGGGTTCTCGGCGATCAGCTCGATGCCGCTGGAGTGGCGCTTCAGGCGCTTGACCGTGACGTCGTCGCCAAGCCGCGCGACGATGATCTGGCCGTCCTTGGCCTCGCTGCGCTTTTGCACGGCGAGCAGGTCGCCGTCGAGAATGCCGGCGTCGCGCATCGACAGCCCGCGCACCTTCAGCAGGTAATCGGGCTTGCTCGTGAAGAGCGCCGGATCGCACGCGTAGTGCTGCGAGATGTGTTCCTGCGCGAGGATCGGGCTACCAGCCGCGACGCGCCCGACGAGCGGCAGCGACAGCTGCATCAGCGCCGCGTGCGGCAGCGTGAGCTGGTGCGGCGCGTCCTCGAGGCCGAGCAACCGGATGCCGCGCGAGGCGCCGGCGGCCAGCTCGATCACACCCTTGCGGGCGAGTGCGCGCAGGTGCTCCTCGGCGGCGTTCGGCGAACTGAAGCCGAGCTCGGCGGCGATCTCGGCGCGGGTCGGCGGGAAGCCGGAGCGCTCGATCGCGCGGCGAACGAGGTCGAACACTTGCTGCTGGCGTGCGGTGAGTTTGGTCATGGTCGGACTGTATGGATAGACAGTGATCTGTATTTTTATACAGTAGTTCGGGAAATTCAAGTGTTACTTGAAGTTCGGCGCTATCGCGGCGATTCCGCCGCGATCGAGCGACGTCCAAACGCCGGTTCCGATGTCGCAACCGTCCGCCGGCTGGTCCTTACCACTTTTTCGTATAAAAAAATTCGGAACGATTATTTTTAATGATGAAAGCTGTTCGCTAGACTTGGCCCGACATTGCAAAAAACGATCCACGAACCTCTGGAGATCACGGGATGGTCAAGCGCAACACGGGGCTGGCTGGCGGCGTTCGCCGTCTGATCGCAACACTGGCGGTAGGCGCGGCGGCGCTCGGCGGCGCCACGCACGCACTCGCGGACACGACGTTGCTGAACGTCTCGTATGATCCGACCCGCGAGCTGTATCAGGACGTCAACCAGGCGTTCGGCAAGGAATGGAAGGCCAAGACGGGCGAGACCGTCACCTTCAAGCAGTCGCACGGCGGCTCGGGCGCGCAGGCGCGCTCGGTGCTCGACGGCCTGCAGGCCGACGTCGTGACGCTCGCGCTCGCCTACGACATCGACGCGCTCGCCAACAAGGGCATCGTCGCCAAGGACTGGCAGAAGCGCCTGCCCGACAACGCGTCGCCGTACACCTCGACGATCGTGTTCCTGGTGCGCAAGGGCAACCCGAAGGGCATCAAGGACTGGGACGACCTGATCAAGCCGGGCGTGTCGATCGTCACGCCGAACCCGAAGACCTCGGGCGGCGCGCGCTGGAACTACCTCGCGGCCTGGGCCTACGCGCTGCACAAGCCGGGTGGCAGCGAGCAGAGCGCGAAGGACTTCGTGGCGAAGGTCTACAAGAACGCCGGCGTGCTCGATTCGGGCGCGCGCGGCGCAACCACCAGCTTCGTGCAGCGCGGCATCGGCGACGTGCTGATCGCCTGGGAGAACGAGGCGTTCCTGTCGCTGAAGGAGTTCGGTCCGGACAAGTTCGAGATCGTCGTGCCGTCGGCCAGCATCCTCGCCGAGCCGCCGGTCGCGGTGGTCGACAAGGTGGTCGACAAGAAGGGCGACCGCAAGCTGGCCGAGGCCTACCTGAACTTCCTCTACAGCAAGGAAGGCCAGGAGATCGCGGCGCGCAACTTCTACCGTCCGCGCTCGAAGGATGTGCCGGCCGAGCTGACGAAGCAGTTCCCGAAGCTGAAGCTCTATACCGTCGACGACACCTTCGGCGGCTGGGCCAACGCGCAGAAGACGCACTTCGCCGACGGCGGCGTGTTCGACTCGATCTACAAGCCGCAATAAGCGCGGCGCGCAACACCCGAGGCAGAGCAGCAACCCGAGGCCGCGCGGCGCGAGCGAGCGCACGCGCGGCCCGCTACAACGACGAACACGAACCCACGCGCGGCCGGCCGGTACCCTCCGACGGCCGCGCCTCCCATGTCAACCAAGGAAGCGCATTTCGCATGACGACGTACACCTTCCGCAAGCCGAGCGCGCTGCCCGGCTTCGGCGTGACGCTCGGGATCACGGTGGCCTATCTGAGCCTCGTGGTGCTGATACCGCTCGCCTCCACGTTTTTGAAGACCGCGACGCTGACGTGGGATCAGTTCGTCGCCGCGACGACCTCCGCGCGCGTGATCGCCTCGTACCGGCTCACGTTCCTCTCGGCGCTCGGCGGCGCGCTGATCAACGCCGTGTTCGGCTTCCTGGTCGCCTGGGTGCTGGTGCGCTACCGGTTTCCGTTCAAGCGCATCGTCGACGCGATCGTCGACCTGCCGTTCGCGCTGCCGACCTCGGTCGCGGGCATTTCGCTCGCGGCCGTTTATGCGTCGAACGGCTGGGTCGGCCAGTATCTCGCGCCGCTCGGCATCAAGATCGCGTTCACGCCGCTCGGCGTGCTGGTGGCGCTGACCTTCATCGGCCTGCCGTTCGTGGTGCGCACGGTGCAGCCCGTGCTCGAGGAGTTCGAGCGAGAGCAGGAGGAGGCCGCGGCCTGCCTCGGCGCCTCGCGCTGGCTGACGTTCCGCCGCGTGGTGCTGCCGGCCGTGTTCCCGGCGCTGCTGACGGGCTTCGCGCTCGCGTTCGCGCGCGCGCTCGGTGAGTACGGCTCGGTGATCTTCATCGCCGGCAACGTGCCGATGAAGTCCGAGATCACCTCGCTCCTGATCATCACGAAGCTCGAGCAGTACGACTACGCGGGCGCCACCGCGATCGCGGTGGTGATGCTGGTGGTGTCGTTCCTGATGCTGCTCCTGATCAACACGCTGCAATGGTGGCTGCAGCGCCGCACCAGTCGCGGCGCGAGCGGTCCGGCGCCGGCCGCGACCGGCGCCGTGGCGGCTGCCGCCGGAGGTGCGCAATGAGCCGCGACGCGACCAGTTCCACGCTGCCCGCCGGCGCCGCGCCGCGCGCGAAGGCCTCGCGCCGGCGCGATCCCGTCACCGAATCGCGCCTGGTGCGCTGGGTGCTGACCGGCCTCGCGCTGCTGTTCCTGGCCGGCTTCCTGGTGGTGCCGCTCGCCGCCGTGTTCGCGCAGGCGCTCGCCAAGGGCATCGGCTTCTACTTCGAATCGCTCGGCGACCCCGATGCCTGGGCCGCGATCGAGCTGACCGTGACGGTGGCCGCGATCGCGGTGCCGCTGAACCTCGTGTTCGGGATCTGCGCGTCGTGGGCGATCGCCAAGTTCGAGTTTCGCGGCAAGGCGCTGCTGACCACGCTGATCGACCTGCCGTTCTCGGTGTCGCCGGTGATCTCGGGGCTCGTCTACGTGCTGATGTTCGGCGCGCAGGGCTGGCTCGGACCGTGGCTCGAGGCGCACGACATCCAGATCATCTTCGCCGTGCCCGGCATCGTGCTGGCGACGATCTTCGTCACGTTTCCGTTCGTCGCGCGCGAGCTGATCCCGCTGATGCAGGCGCAGGGCAACGATGAAGAGGAGGCCGCGCGCGTGCTCGGCGCCTCCGGCTGGCAGATCTTCCGCCGCGTGACGCTGCCCAACGTGCGCTGGGGCCTGCTGTACGGCGTGATCCTCTGCAACGCGCGCGCGATGGGCGAGTTCGGCGCGGTATCGGTGGTGTCGGGCCACATTCGCGGCCAGACCGACACCATGCCGCTGCACGTCGAGATCCTCTACAACGAATACAACTTCTCGGCCGCGTTCGCGGTGGCCTCGGTGCTGGCCCTGCTCGCGCTCGTCACGCTGGCGCTGAAGCTGCTCGCCGAACGCCGCATGTCGGCCGAACTCGCCGATGCGCGCGCTGGCGCCACGGCGCACTCCTGATCGAAGAGGCACACCAGATGGGTATCACCGTTCGTAACCTGCACAAGCAATTCGGCGACTTCACGGCGCTCGACGACGTCTCGCTCGATTTCCCGCCCGGCGAGCTGGTGGCGCTGCTCGGGCCTTCCGGCTGCGGCAAGACCACGCTGCTGCGCGTGATCGCGGGCCTCGAGCACGCGGACGCGGGCCAGGTCGTGCTGCAAGGCCAGGACGTGGCCGACGTCGGCGCGCGCGAGCGCCAGGTCGGCTTCGTGTTCCAGCATTACGCGCTGTTTCGCCATATGACCGTGTTCGAGAACGTCGCGTTCGGACTGCGCGTGAAGCCGCGCGCCGAGCGTCCGTCCGAGGCGGTGATCCGCGAGAAGGTCCACGAGCTGCTCAAGCTGGTGCAGCTCGACTGGCTCGCGCCGCGCTATCCGTCCGAACTCTCGGGCGGCCAGCGCCAGCGCATCGCGCTGGCCCGCGCGCTCGCGGTCGAACCGAAGGTGCTGCTGCTCGACGAGCCGTTCGGCGCGCTCGACGCGAAGGTCCGCAAGGAGTTGCGCAGCTGGCTGCGCCGCCTGCACGACGACCTGCACATCTCGACTATCTTCGTCACGCACGATCAGGAAGAAGCGCTGGAAGTGGCCGACCGCATCGTCGTGCTCAATCACGGCCACGTGGAGCAGGTGGGCAGCCCGCAGGACGTGTACGACCATCCGCAGAGCGCGTTCGTCTACGAATTCCTCGGCGCGGCCAACAGGCTCGACGGCGTGGTGCATGGCGACGGCTTCGTGGCCGACGGCGCGGCCGGCCCGATCACGGTGGCCGCCGACTTCGCCGGCCGCGCGCATGCCTACGTGCGCCCGCACGACCTGCAGATCGTCGCGGCCGGCGAGGCGCGCGGCGACGGCATCGCGGTGGACGTGCGGCGCGTGGTGCCGCTGGGCGGCGCGGTGCGCATCGAGCTCGCGCCGCGTGCCGGCGGCACGCTGCTGGAAGCCGAACTCGATCGCGACACCTGGCGCACGCTCGCGCTCGGCGTCGGCGACGGCGCCACGGCGGTGCCGCGCCACGCACGCGTGTTTCCGGCCCGCTGAGGCCCGCTTTTCATCGACAATCGATAATGACAACGCCCCTGAGAGGCTGACCCATGAATTTCCAGCAATTGCGCTTCGTTCGGGAAGCGGTACGCCAGAACATGAACCTGACCGAGGTCGCGAACGTGCTCTACACGTCGCAGTCGGGCGTCTCGAAGCAGATCAAGGATCTGGAGGACGAACTCGGCGTCGACATCTTCATCCGCCGCGGCAAGCGGCTGACCGGCCTGACCGAACCGGGCAAGGCCGTGCATCAGCTGATCGAGCGGATGCTGCTCGACGCCGAAAACCTGCGCCGCGTGGCGCGCCAGTACGCCGACCAGGACAGCGGCCACCTGGTGGTGGCGACCACCCACACGCAGGCGCGCTACGCGCTGCCGAAGGTGATCCGGCAGTTCACCGAGGTGTTCCCGAAGGTCCACCTGGCGCTGCGCCAGGGCAGCCCGCAGCAGATCGCGCAGATGATCCTGAGCGGCGAGGCCGATGTCGGCATCTCGACCGAGGCGCTCGACCGCTACCCGGACATCGTCACGTTCCCGTGCTATTCGTGGCATCACACGGTGGTGGTGCCGAAGGATCACCCGCTGGTGGGCCGCGCGAACCTGACGCTCGAGGAAATCGCCGAGCATCCGATCATCACCTACGACCAGGACTTCACGGGCCGCTCGCACATCGACCAGGCGTTCGCGAAGGCCGGCGCGGTGCCCGACGTGGTGCTGACCGCGATCGACGCGGACGTGATCAAGACCTACGTCGAGCTCGGCATGGGGATCGGCGTGGTGGCGGCGATGGCCTACGACGCGCAGCGCGACGCCGGGCTCGTCGCGCTCGACACCCAGCACCTGTTCGAGGCCAGCACGACGCGGGTGGGCCTGCGCAAGGGCGCGTTCCTGCGCTCCTATGCCTACCGGCTGCTCGAGATGTTCGCGCCGCACCTGACCGAAGCCGAGGTGGTCGCGCAGCTGAAGGAAACCGCGCTCTGAGCGCGAGGCGCCGCGCCCGCCGCGAGGCGGCGCCGGCGCGCCATCCCGCCCGGGGCCGGCACCCGCCGGCGCCCGCGGTCAACCGCGACGGTGCGTACCCGTGTCGCGCACTGCAAACTCCCGACCCACGCTCAATCAGGGCAAAACCCCGTTGCGCATCGCGCGCGATCAGTCCAGCATGGGCGCTTGCCGATACGCCCGGCCCGGATGGGCAGACCGGGATGCGCGAGAGGGGACGGTCGCCGTCGACGCCGATCCGGCGCGTTCATGGTTGTGGTCGCACCTTTTTTCGCACCGTGCCGGATGCTATCGAGCAAACGTTTGCTCAACATGAAAACGACACCCGGGCAGCCGGGCCAGATCAGTGAGGAGAGTCGTATGGATTTCCGCATTCGCCGCCGTGTTCTCGCCGCCGCGCTCGTCGGCGCCGCCGTGGCCATCGCACCGCCCGGCGCGCAGGCGCAGGCGCAGGCCGCGCACAAGCCGAAGGTCGCGCTCGTGATGAAGTCGCTCGCCAATGAATTCTTCCTGACCATGGAGAACGGCGCGAAGGACTACCAGCAGCACAACCCGGCGCTGTTCGATCTGGTCACCAACGGCATCAAGGACGAGACCGACACCGCCAACCAGATCCGCATCGTCGAGCAGATGATCGTCGCCAAGGCCGACGCGATCGTGCTGGCGCCGGCCGATTCGAAGGCGCTGGTGCCGGTGGTGAAGAAGGCGGTGGATGCCGGCATCATCGTCATCAACATCGACAACCGGCTCGATCCGGACGTGCTGAAGTCGAAGAACCTCAACGTGCCGTTCGTCGGCCCCGACAACCGCAAGGGCGCGCGCAAGATCGGCGACTACCTCGCCAGGCGCCTGAAGGCCGGTGACGAGGTGGGCATCCTCGAGGGCGTGTCGACCACCACCAACGCGCAGCAGCGCACGGCCGGCTACCAGGACGCGATGAAGGCGGCGGGCGTGAAGGTGGTGTCGGTGCAGTCGGGCGAGTGGGAGATCGACAAGGGCAACGCGGTGGCCTCGGCGATGCTCAACGAATATCCGAACCTGAAGGCGCTGCTGTGCGGCAACGACAGCATGGCGATCGGCGCCGTGTCGGCGGTGCGCGCGGCCGGCAAGGCAGGCAAGGTCTACGTGGTCGGCTACGACAACATCAACGCGGTCAAGCCGATGCTGCAGGACGGCCGGATCCTCGCCACCGCCGACCAGTACGCGGCCAAGCAGGCCGTGTTCGGCATCGACACGGCGCTGAAGGCGATCGCCGCGCACAAGAAGCAGTCGGACCTGTCGGGCGTGGTCGAGACGCCGGTCGACCTGATCGTCAAGCAGTAAGGCCCGCATGGCGACGATCGCAACCGCCGGCGAACCGGTACTCGACGTCTCGGGGATCGGCAAGACCTACGCCGAGCCGGTGCTGGCCGACGTCTCGCTCGCGCTGCACGCGGGCGAGGCGCTCGCGCTGACGGGCGAGAACGGCGCGGGCAAGAGCACGCTGTCGAAGATCGTGGGCGGCCTCGTCACGCCGACGGCCGGCGCGATGCGGCTGGCGGGCGGCGCCTATGCGCCGGCCAGCCGCGGCGAGGCCGAGGCGCTCGGCGTGCGGATGGTGATGCAGGAGCTGAACCTGCTCGCCACCCTGACGGTGGCCGAGAACCTGTTCCTGAACCGCCTGCCGCGCCGCTTCGGCGTGATCGACCGGCGCCGGCTGCGCGCCGACGCGCGCGAGGCGATGGCGCGCGTCGGGCTCGACGCGATCGACCCGGACACCCCGGTCGGCGCGCTCGGCATCGGCCACCAGCAGATGGTCGAGATCGCGCGCAACCTGATCGGCGACTGCCGCGTGCTGATCCTCGACGAGCCGACGGCGATGCTGACCGCGCGCGAGGTCGAGTTGCTGTTCGCGCAGATCGACCGGCTCAAGGCCGCCGGCGTCGCGCTCGTCTACATCTCGCACCGGCTCGAGGAACTCGCGCGCGTGGCCGAGCGCGTGGCGGTGCTTCGCGACGGCCGGCTGGTGCATGCCGGGCCGATGGGCGAGGTGTCGGGCGAGCGGCTGGTGGCGCTGATGGCCGGCCGCGAGGTGGGCGAGCACATCGAGTTCGGCGAGCGCCGGATCGGCGCGCCGCGGCTCGCGGTGGCGGGCCTCGCGCGCGGCACCGCGGTGCGCGACGTGTCGTTCGAGGTGCGCGCCGGCGAGATCTTCGGCATCTCGGGGCTGATCGGCGCCGGGCGCACCGAACTGCTGCGGCTCATCTACGGCGCCGACCGCGCCGAGGCCGGCACGGTCTCGATCGGCACGCCGCCGCGCCCGGTGCGGATCGGCTCGCCGGCCGACGCGGTGAAGCACGGCATCGCGCTGATCACAGAGGACCGCAAGGGCGAGGGGCTGCTGCTGTCTCTGCCGATCGCGACCAACGTGTCGCTCGGCCAGCTCGGCCGGATCTCGCGCGGCGGGGTGGTCGACACGCGGCGCGAGCACGCGCTCGCCCAGCGCCAGATCGAGGCGATGCGGATCCGCACGCGCGGGCCGGCGCAGCCGGTCGGCGAACTGTCGGGCGGCAACCAGCAGAAGGTCGTGATCGGCCGCTGGCTGGCCCACGACATGGGCGTGCTGCTGTTCGACGAGCCCACGCGCGGGATCGACGTCGGCGCCAAGTTCGACATCTACGCGTTGATGGGCGGCCTCGCTCGCGAGGGCCGCGCGCTCGTCGTGGTGTCGAGCGACCTGCGCGAGCTGATGCTGATCTGTGACCGGATCGGCGTGATGTCGGCCGGCCGCATGACGGCCGTGTTCGAGCGCGGGCACTGGACCCAGGACGCGCTGCTGGCCGCCGCGTTCGCCGGCTTCTCGCGCCGCGACGCCACGCCCGCTCCGTTGCCTGCCGCGCCGGCAGGTGACTCGACTCCAGGAATTCCTTCATGAATGAACCGATCGTCCCCGGCCACGACACGGCCGGCGGTGCCGCGCCCGACGCGGCCGCGCCTTCCGCGAAGCGCCTCTCGGGCACGCGGCTCGGGCTGTCCAACTACCTGGGCCTGGCCGGCGCGCTGCTCGCGATGATCGCGCTGTTCTCGGCGCTCAGCTCGCATTTCCTCACCTACGACACGTTCAGCACGATCGCGAACCAGATTCCCGATCTGGTGGTGATGGCGGTCGGCATGACCTTCGTGCTGATCATCGCCGGCATCGACCTGTCGGTCGGCTCGGTGCTGGCGCTGGCCGCCTCGGTGGTCTCCGTGGCGGCGCTGAAGTGGCACTGGGCGCCGCTGCCGGCCGCGCTGCTCGGCATGGCCGCGGCGGCCGTCACCGGAATGCTGACGGGGGCCGTGACGGTGGGCTGGCGGATTCCGTCGTTCATCGTCTCGCTCGGCGTGCTGGAGGGCGCGCGCGGGCTGGCCTATCAATTGACGAATTCGCGTACTGCCTACATCGGCGATGCCTTCGATTTCCTGTCGAATCCTTTCGCGCTGGGCATTTCGCCGGCCTTCGCGATCGCGGTTGCGGTGATGCTGGTGGCCCAGTTCGTGCTTACCCGGACGGTGTTCGGCCGATATCTGGTTGGTATCGGTACCAACGAAGAGGCCGTAAGGCTTGCCGGGGTGAACCCTCGTCCGTATAAAATCATCGTGTTTGCGTTGATGGGCGCGCTCGCGGGGCTTGCGGCGCTGTTCCAGATCTCGCGGCTCGAAGCGGCCGACCCGAATGCGGGCGTCGGGCTCGAACTGCAGGTGATCGCGGCCGTCGTGATCGGCGGCACGAGCCTGATGGGCGGGCGCGGCTCCGTGATCAGCACGTTTTTTGGCGTCTTGATCATCTCGGTGCTGGCGGCGGGGCTTGCCCAGATCGGCGCGAACGAACCGACCAAGCGCATCATTACCGGGGCCGTGATCGTCGTCGCCGTTGTACTCGACACGTATCGCAGCCGCCGATCGCGCACTTAAAGACAGACCAGAGGGATTCAAGATGGCGACGATCAAGGATGTGGCTGCCATGGCAGGCGTGTCGTTCACGACGGTTTCACACGTGGTGAACAATTCGCGGCCGGTGTCGGCCGACGTGCGGGCGAAGGTGGAGCGGGCGATCGCCCAGCTCAACTACGTCCCGTCGGCCGTCGCGCGATCCCTGAAAGCACGTTCGACGGCCACCATCGGCCTGGTCGTGCCGAACAGCACGAATCCGTATTTCGCCGAGCTCGCGCGCGGCATCGAGGATCAGTGCGCGGCACGCGGGTATTGCGTGTTCTTCTGCAATTCCGACGACGATCCCGTCAAGCAGCGCAACTATCTGCGCGTGCTGCAGGAAAAACGCATCGACGGGCTGATCATCGCCTCGGCGGGCGAGGACGCGGTGCTGGCGCAGACGCTCGCCGATTCGCGCGAGCCGCTGGTGGTGGTGGACCGCAACATCGAGGGGCTGTCGGCCGATCTGGTGCAGATCGACCATGAACGCGGCGCCTATCTGGCCACGCGCCACCTGATCGAGCTCGGGCATTCGCGGATCGGCTGCATCACCGGCCCGGTCGATACGGCGGTCAGCGCGATGCGCGTCCACGGTTTCATCCGTGCGATGGCCGAGCGCGGCCTCGACATCATGCCCGGCGCGATCGCCGAGAGCGACTTCTCGTGCCTGGGCGGCCGCCGTGCCGCGGCCGAGCTGCTCGACACGCTGCAGCCCACGGCGATCTTCGCCGGCAACGACCTGATGGGCATCGGCGCGCTGCGTGCCGCGGCCGAACGCGGGCTCGGCGTGCCGGAGGATTGCTCGATCATCGGTTTCGACGACATCGAGATGTCGAGCTACACCTACCCGGCGCTGTCGACGGTCGGCCAGTCGGTGCGCGCCTTGGGCGAAATTGCCGCGCAGACGTTGATCGAGCGGATCGCGGCCGGCTCGGAGGGCTCGGCGGCCATGACCAAGCGCCGCCGCGTGGTGTCGCCGCGGCTGGTGCTGCGGGAATCGACCGCGGCCTACAACGGCGAGGCCGGCGTCGTGCCGGCCAAGCGCGCATGAGCGGCGGCGAGCAGGGCGCGCGGCCGCCGGGGGGGCGGGTTGCCGTGGTCGGTAGCCTGAACATGGACCTGGTGGTGCGCGCGCCGCGCCTGCCGAAACCGGGCGAGACGCTGAGCGGCCACGGGTACGCGCAGGCCGCGGGCGGCAAGGGCGGCAACCAGGCGGTGGCCGCCGCGCGGCTCGGCGCGCAGGTCGCGATGCTGGGGCGCCTCGGCGACGACGCGAACGGCGCCGCGCTGCGCGCCGCGCTCGAGGCCGAGCGGATCGACTGCGCGGCGCTCGCGACCAGCGCCGGCGTGCCGACCGGCGTGGCGCTGATCGTGGTGGACGACGCGAGCCAGAACGCGATCGTGATCGTGGCAGGCGGCAACGGCCTCGTGACGCCGGAGGACGTCGCCGCCCACGACGCGATGATCGCGGCCGCCGACGTGCTGGTCTGCCAGCTGGAGACGCCGATGCCGGCCGTGCGGGCCGCGCTGGAGGCGGGGCGCCGCCACGCGCGCATCGTCGTGCTGAATCCGGCGCCGGCGCTCGCGCCGCTGCCGGACGGCTGGCTGCCGCTGGTCGACTGGCTGATCCCGAACGAGATCGAGGCGGCCGCGCTGACCGGCGTCCCGATCGCGACGCCGGCCGATGCCGAACTGGCTGCCCGACGGCTCGCGGAGGGCGGTGCGCGCAACGTGATCGTCACGCTCGGCGGGCAGGGCGTGGTGGCGCGGTACGCCGACGGCGGCACGCGTCATTATCCGGCGCCGAAAGTGGCGGCGGTCGACACGACGGCGGCCGGCGATACCTTCATCGGCGGTTTCGCGGCACGGCTCGCGGCCGGCGACGCGCTCGACGAAGCGATCCGCTTCGCGCAACGCGCGGCCGCGCTGTCGGTGACGCGCGTCGGCGCGCAACCTTCGATTCCGACCCTACAAGAGCTTTCCGCCTAGACTTCGCTTGCGCTTCATGCACGCGGCACGCCTTCGAATCCGGCCTCGCGCCGGATTCGTTCGTCTGGGCACGCCACTTTATCGGGGCGGATCGCTCGCGGTGATCAAGCAGGCGCGCCGCACGTTCGGTGCCCGCACGGGTGCGAGCCGGGCGTCGCCGGGATCGCGACGAGCGGCTCGTCTGAATATCGAGATCGCCCCGCGTTCCCGATCGTCCATCGCGAGATCCACGACACAAACCGGTACCCGTCACCGGACCGGATCAGCGGGCGAGCCGCGCTTGCATGCGTCGTCGGCACGACGCGCGACGTCCGCGGATCGCGGTATCCGCGATATCGGGCCAACGCTTGCGGCGCATGCATGACGACGTGATCGCGGCGCTTCGTCCGGTTCGTTTCCATCATTGTTCGCGCCCGGCGTCTCGATCCACCATCCGGATGCACGTTAACGAGCATGGCGCGCTGCCCGCACCGCACTGCATTGCACCGACCCGCATCCCGTGATGCCGAGCATGCTCGACGCATGAACGCCCGACGTGCCACGGCGTGTCTTCGCCGATGCATCACGCGTGCTTCCACCGCGTTTCACCGACGCACCATCCGCGCGCATCCCACCGGGTCGTGCGCGCCGCGAAGTGGCCCGACACGCCACCGACGCAGCTCGTCGCGCATGCCTCACGCGCCATCGCGCGAATCCGGTCCAATCGCAAAAAATTGTAACGAATGCGATCGCTCTGTCGTCCGAAATGCCGCTTCGATCGTATAGGGAAGAAGGGAGGAACGCGTCCGGTGAAAGAGACGATTCCATGCAACAGGAGAGGACGCGTGCGTCACGTTGCCAAGCTCGGGGAGAACATTGTATGGCAGTCAAAAAGCCCAGTCCAAGCGGGGTTTTTCTGAGTGTCTGGCAACAACGTTCCGACTGAAGTTTGTTCGTGAAAAAATAGGGAAATGGGTTTAGGATGAAATCGAACGGTCCTGCTTCTGCGTGTTCCAACGAAGGCAAGATCGTCTTCCGTCACAAGGCGAGGAGGTAGCATGGATATTTACAGCAGCTTCGCGAACCGCTTCGAGAAAACCCGCGAGGAGGAGTTCTCGCTCGAAGAGTATCTCGCGCTCTGCAAGAACGATCCATCGGCGTACGCCACCGCGGGCGAACGCATGTTGGCGGCCATCGGGGAACCGGAGCAGGTCGATACGCGAAACGACCCGCGTCTGTCGCGGATCTTCGCGAACAAAGTCATCAAGGTCTATCCCGCGTTTCGCGAGTTCTACGGAATGGAGGAGGTGATCGAGCAGGTGGTCGCGTACTTCCGCCACTCGGCGCAGGGGCTCGAGGAGAAGAAGCAGATCCTCTATCTGCTCGGGCCGGTCGGTGGCGGCAAATCGTCGATCGCCGAGCGTCTCAAGCAACTGGCGGAGCGCGTGCCGTTCTATTCGCTGAAGGGTTCTCCCGTCAACGAATCGCCGCTCGGGCTGTTCGACTACGACGAGGACGGCCCGATCCTCGAGGAGCAATACGGCATCCCGCGCCGCTACCTCAAGAGCATCCTGAGCCCGTGGGCCGTCAAGCGGCTGCACGAATACAACGGCGACATCCGCCAGTTCCGCGTGGTGCGCCGCTATCCGTCGATCCTGCGCCAGATCGGCATCGCCAAGACGGAGCCGGGCGACGAGAACAACCAGGACATCTCCTCGCTGGTCGGCAAGGTCGACATCCGCAAGCTCGAACAGTACGCGCAGGACGACGCCGATGCCTACAGCTACTCGGGCGGCCTCTGCCTCGCCAACCAGGGTCTGCTCGAATTCGTCGAGATGTTCAAGGCGCCGATCAAGGTGCTGCACCCGCTGCTGACGGCCACCCAGGAAGGCAACTTCAAAGGCACCGAAGGCTTCGGCGCGATCCCGTTCGACGGCGTGATCCTCGCCCACTCGAACGAGTCCGAATGGAAGGCGTTCCGCAACAACAAGAACAACGAGGCGCTGCTCGACCGGATCTTCGTCGTGAAGGTGCCGTACTGCCTGCGCGTGTCGGAAGAGATCCGCATCTACGAGAAGCTGATCCGCAGTTCCTCGCTGGCCGAAGCCGTCTGCGCGCCGGGCACGCTGAAGATGATGGCGCAGTTCTCGGCGCTCACGCGGCTGCATGAACCCGAGAACTCGAGCCTGTTCTCGAAGATGCAGGTGTACGACGGCGAGAACCTGAAGGACACCGATCCGAAGGCGAAGTCGTATCAGGAGTATCGCGACTACGCCGGCGTCGACGAAGGCATGACGGGCGTGTCGACGCGCTTCGCGTTCAAGATCCTCTCGCGCGTGTTCAACTTCGACAGCTCGGAGGTGGCCGCGAACCCGGTCCACCTGATGTACGTGCTCGAGCAGCAGATCGAACGCGAGCAGTTCCCGCCGGAAACGGAGCAGAAGTATCTGTCGTTCGTGAAGGATCTGCTCGCCTCGCGCTACGCGGAGTTCATCGGCAAGGAGATCCAGACGGCGTACCTCGAATCGTATTCGGAGTACGGGCAGAACATCTTCGACCGCTACGTGACCTATGCGGACTTCTGGATCCAGGACCAGGAGTTCCGCGATCACGACACGGGCGAGAGCTTCGACCGCGCCTCGCTGAACGCCGAGCTCGAGAAGATCGAGAAGCCGGCCGGCATCAGTAATCCGAAGGATTTCCGCAACGAGATCGTGAACTTCGTGCTGCGTGCGCGGGCCGCGAACGGCGGGAAGAATCCGGCCTGGGTCAGCTACGAAAAGCTGCGCGTGGTGATCGAGAAGAAGATGTTCTCGAACACCGAGGAACTGCTGCCGGTGATCTCGTTCAACGCCAAGGGATCGGCGGAGGAGCAGCGCAAGCACGAGGACTTCGTGAACCGCATGGTCGCCAAGGGCTACACGCCGAAGCAGGTCCGCCTGCTCTGCGACTGGTACCTGCGCGTGCGCAAGTCGTCATGACGCATCTGTTGCACCGCCCGCGCGGCCGCGCCGCGCGGGCACCCTGAGCGACGCGCCGCACGGCGGATCGTGCGGCACGTCCCGGCGTATCGACCTTCAAGCGGGAGACCGGGAGTGCTTCATCAAATCATCGACCGCAGGCTTGCCGGCAAGAACAAGAGCATTGCAAACCGCGAACGCTTCCTGCGTCGCGTCAAGAACTACATTCGCCGGGCGGTGTCCGACGCCGTCCGCGACCGTAGCATCAAGGACATCCAAAGCACCCAGAGCATCACCATTCCACGCAAGGACATCGCGGAGCCCACGTTCCGCCACGCGTCCGGCGGGCGGCGCGAACACGTGCATCCCGGCAATTCCGACTACATCCGCGGCGACAAGATTCCGCGTCCGCCGGGCGGCTCCGGTGGCGGCGGCAGCCAGGCCAGCAACGAAGGCGAGGGGCAGGACGACTTCGTGTTCGAGTTGAGCCGCGACGAGTTCATGCAGTACTTCTTCGACGACCTGGAACTGCCGCGGCTCGTCAAGACGCACCTGCTGACGGTGCCGAGCTGGAAAAGCGTGCGCGCGGGCTGGGCGGCGGAAGGCACGCCGAACAACATCGACGTGGTGCGTTCGTTGCGCAGCGCGCTGGGCCGGCGCATCGCGCTCGGCTCGCCGCTGGTGGCCGAGCTGCGCGGGCTCGAGGCGCAACTCGAGGCGCTGCAGGACGATCCCGGCGACCACCGCGTCGAGATCGCCGAACTCGAGGCGCAGATCCATCACCTGAAGGGGCGCATCTGGCGGATTCCGTTCATCGATCCGTTCGACCTGCGCTACGTGAATCGGGTGAAGCAGCCGCAGCCGTCGAGCCAGGCCGTGATGTTCTGCCTGATGGACGTGTCGGGCTCGATGGACGAGCAGCGCAAGGATCTCTCCAAACGCTTCTTCATCCTGCTCTATCTGTTCCTGAAGCGGAACTACGAGCGCATCGAGGTGGTGTTCATCCGCCATCACACGCGCGCCGAGGAAGTGGACGAGGACACCTTCTTCCACTCGACCGAGAGCGGCGGCACGGTGGTGTCGAGCGCGCTCGAACTGATGCGCAAGGTGATGAACGAGCGCTACTCGCCGACCGAATGGAACATCTACGGCGCGCAGGCCTCGGACGGCGACAACTGGACCGACGATTCGCCGAAGTGCCGCAAGATCCTCCAGGACGACATCCTCACCAAGACGCGTTATTTCGCCTACATCCAGGTGGCGCCGGAAGAGCAGAACCTGTGGCTCGAATACGCGCAGCTCGCGCTGTCGCAGCCGCACATGGCGATGAAGAAGGCCGAGTCGGCCGCGGACATCTACCCGGTATTCCGCGAGCTGTTCGAAAAACACGTGGAAACCTGATCGCATGACGACACGCCACCCGGACAACGAGGCGCGCGGCTGGCAGGCGCGCCACACGGGCGACGACGCGCCCGGCCCCGGCGCCGATCAAGCCGGAGCCGACGCCTCGCCGCCGCACCCAGCAATGCCCGAGAGCGGGCACAAGGAAGGGCGCATGAACGTCGCCGAACGCAAACCGCTGCCGTGCCCGTCGGACTGGACCTTTGAGCTGATCGAGGAGTACGACACGCATATCGCGCAGGTGGCCGAGCAATACGAGCTCGACATCTACCCGATCCAGCTCGAGCTGATCAGCGCCGAGCAGATGATGGACGCCTACGCGTCGGTCGGGATGCCCGTCAACTACCGCCACTGGTCGTTCGGCAAGCATTTCCTGTCGACCGAGAAGAGCTACCGGCGCGGCCAGATGGGGCTTGCCTACGAGATCGTGATCAACTCGAACCCCTGCATCGCGTATCTGATGGAAGAGAATACGCTGACCATGCAGGCGCTCGTGATCGCGCACGCCGCCTACGGCCACAACTCGTTCTTCAAGGGCAACTACCTGTTCCGGCTCTGGACCGACGCGCACGCCATCGTCGACTATCTCGTCTACGCGAAGAACTACGTCGCCGAATGCGAGGAGCGCTACGGGCTCGACCGCGTCGAGGAACTGCTCGACTCGTGCCACGCGCTGATGAACTACGGCGTGGACCGCTACAAGCGTCCCCAGAAGCCGTCGCTGGCCAAGGAGGCCGCGCTGCGGCGCGAGCGCGAGACCTACCTGCAGTCGCAGGTCAACGAACTCTGGCGCACGCTGCCAGGCCGCAAGCCGGAGGCGGCCGACGAGGAAGTGGAAGGACGCTACCCGCCGGAGCCGCAGGAGAACCTGCTGTACTTCGCCGAGAAGAACGCGCCGCTGCTCGAGCCGTGGGAGCGCGAGGTGATCCGCATCGTGCGCAAGGTGGGGCAGTACTTCTACCCGCAGCGGCAGACGCAGGTGATGAACGAGGGCTGGGCCACGTTCTGGCATTACACGCTGCTCAACACGCTCTACCAGCAGGGCAAGCTGGCCGACGGCTTCATGATGGAATTCCTCCATTCGCACAGCAACGTGATCTACCAGCCGCCCGTCACCAAGCCCTACTACAGCGGCATCAACCCGTATGCGCTCGGCTTCTCGATGATGAGCGACATCCGGCGCATCTGCGAGAACCCGACCGAGGAGGACCGCCGCTGGTTTCCGGAGCTGGCGGGCAGCCCGTGGCTGCCGGCGCTGCACTACGCGATGCGCAACTTCAAGGACGAGAGCTTCATCGCGCAATATCTTTCACCGCACCTGATCCGCGAGATGCGGCTGTTCTCGGTGCTCGACGACGACATGCGCGATTCGCTCGAAGTCTCGGCGATCCACGACGACAGCGGCTACCAGTACGTGCGGCAGGCGCTCTCGCGCCAGTACGACATCCATCACCGCGAGCCGAACATCCAGGTGTGGGCCGTCAACACGCGCGGCGACCGCAGCCTCACGCTGCGCCACTTCATGACCGACAACCGCCACCTGTCGAACGACAGCGACGAGGTGCTCAAGCACATGGCGCGGCTCTGGCAGTTCGACGTGTTCCTCGAGAGCGTCGACGAGTCCGGCACGGTGCGCAAGCGCTACGAGTGCCGCTACCGGCCGCCCGACGTGCGCGTCTGAGCGGCCACGCCGGTCCGCGTGAAACGAAGCCAGCCTCCGGGCTGGCTTTTGTGTTGCGGGGCGCGGTCGATGCGGGTGGGCGCGGGCTGTCCCCGGTCTTGGGGACACCCCTGAAGGCACGCAACCTTTCAATTGGATAAAATGGCGCCGCTGCGGACGCGGGCGGTGCCGGATCAGGCCGGCCGACGCCCGCAAGCAGGCTGCTCGCGGCCGCCGGGAGCCTCCGTCTGCCCGCGCCACACGCCCGCATCCTACGCACGCACCACACGACCAATCGAGGAACCCAACTGCATGACCGATCTCACCGATCCGGCCTTCGTGGCCGCCAATGACACCCGCCGGCGCGTCTTCGCGATCGTCGGCGCCTCGTCGGGCAATCTCGTCGAATGGTTCGACTTTTACGTCTATTCGTTTTGTTCGCTCTATTTCGCGCACGCGTTCTTCCCGAGCGGCAATCCCACCACGCAACTGCTGAACACGGCCGGCGTGTTCGCGGCCGGCTTCCTGATGCGGCCGATCGGCGGCTGGCTGTTCGGCCGCATCGCCGACCGGCACGGCCGGCGCACCGCGATGATGATCTCGGTGCTGATGATGTGCGGCGGCTCGCTGGTGATCGCGGCGATGCCGACCTACGACCAGATCGGCGCGCTCGCGCCGGTGATGCTGCTGGTCGCGCGGCTGTTCCAGGGGCTCTCGGTGGGCGGCGAATACGGCACCAGCGCGACCTACATGAGCGAGGTCGCGCTGAAGGGCCGGCGTGGCTTCTTCGCGTCGTTCCAGTACGTGACGCTGATCGGCGGCCAGCTCTGCGCGCTGCTGGTGCTGGTGATCCTGCAGCAGTTCCTCACCACCGAGGAACTGCGCGCCTGGGGCTGGCGGATTCCGTTCGTGGTCGGCGCGGCGGCCGCGCTGGTGTCGGTTTATCTGCGCAAGTCGCTCGACGAGACCTCCACCAGCGAATCGCGCCACGCGCGCGACGCCGGCACGATTCGCGGCGTGATGCAGCACAAGGGCGCGTTCTTCACGGTGGTCGGCTTCACGGCCGGCGGCTCGCTGATCTTCTACACGTTCACGACCTACATGCAGAAGTACCTCGTCAACACGGCGGGCATGCATGCGAAGACGGCCAGCAACGTGATGACGGTGGCGCTGCTCGTCTACATGCTGCTGCAGCCGGTGTTCGGCGCACTGTCGGACCGCATTGGCCGGCGCACCTCGATGCTGCTGTTCGGCGGCCTCGCGGTGATCGGCACGGTGCCGCTGATGCATGCGATCGCGGGCACCACGAACCCGGTGATGGCATTCGTGCTGATCACGGTCGCGCTCGCCATCGTCAGCTTCTACACCTCGATCAGCGGCCTGATCAAGGCCGAGATGTTTCCGCCCGAAGTCCGCGCGATGGGCGTGGGCCTTTCGTATGCGGTGGCCAACGCGCTGTTCGGCGGCACGGCCGAGTACGTCGCGCTGTGGTTCAAGCAGGCCGGCACGGAGGCGACGTTCTACTGGTACGTGACGGCCCTGTGCGCGATCTCGTTCCTGGTGTCGTGGCGGATGCGCGAACCGGCCAGGGAGGGCTACCTGCGGCACGAGCCGTGAGCGCGGGGGCGGTAGCAACGCGCGCGCGATAACGATATCGGAAATGCTTGGTTGTGGTCACGCGGCGGGCACCTTAATCTGAACCCGTAGTTCGTGTGACACCTCCTTGACTGGGATTGGATGCCCGCCTGACGGCGGGCTTTTTTTCGTCCGCGTTTTTGTCCGTATTGCGCGGGCGGTGGCGGCGCGGTGCGCTCAGGAGCGGTCGAGCCGCGCGCGCACGTCGTCGGCGAACGGCACGATCGCGAGCGCGACGAGCAGCGCCGCGAGCGGCAGCGTTGCCGCGTAGCCGGCGTGCTGGAAACCGAGCGCGCCCGCCAGGCCGCCACCGATGAACATCGCCAGCATCGCGCCGAGCACGCGCAGCTTCGGCAGGTTCGCGCGCACCGGCGGCAGGGCCGCGAGAGGGTCCGCGGCACCATCCGGCGTTGGCCCGGACAGCGCGCGGTTCGGATAGCAGAGCTTGCCGAGTTCGATGCCGATGTCGGTGACCATCCCCGTGACGTGCGTGGTGCGGATCTCGGCGTTCGAGATCTTGGTGATCATCGCGTTCTGCAGCCCCATGATGAAGCAGAGCAGGATCACCGTGAGCGGCGCATAGAACGGGCGATGTTCGGCAAGCTGGCTGCCGAGCATGCCGAAGCCCACCAGCAGCAGCGCCTCGAGCGCGAGCGGTGACGCGTACTGGCTGTGCAGGCCGCGCCGGCGCCCCCAGTTGACGAGGAGCGCGGTGCTGGCCGCGCCGCAGACGAACGCGAGCAGCGACGCCACGCCGGCCAGTGCGAGCGAGAGATCGCCGAGCGCGGTGTCGTCGGCGATCGACGACACGATGCCGCTCATGTGAGAGGTGTACTGGTGGACGGCGAGAAAGCCGCCGGCATTGGCCGCGCCCGCCACGAACGCGAGCGACAGGCCGAGCCGGCGATTGCCGTCGGCGCTGCGCTCGCGTCCGGCGAGGCTGCGGAAATACTGAGTTGGCGCCATCGAAGCGCTCCCGTCGAGGAATGCTGTGCCGCGCCGCGCGCGGCCCGCGAGGCGTGCCGCTGCCGGCGCGCCTGCCCACGATGATAGCGAGACAGCGGCGCGGCGTCATGGCGCGTGCCGCGTTGCGCGGCTGGATCGTGCCGTTACCGCCGTTACCGCCGTTACCGCCGGCGCCATTGGCGTCGCCGACACCGCCGGCGCGGGCATCGTCGTTACCGCCGTTACGACGCCGTGCCCAGGCCAGCTGCCGGCAGCAGCGCGCGCAGCGTCGGGTCGAGCGTGCTCGGGCCGGCGCCGGCCGGCGCCGCGTCGAGCATCGCGATGCCGGCGGCCGGGCCGGCCGCGGCGGCGAGCTCGGTGCGCATGTCGGTGGCCTCGCGGCGGAACGCGTCGAGCTGCATCGGCGAGAGCGTGTTTCTGGCGTCGGCGAGCGCGACGACCGGATCGACCGGCGTATCGGCCACGCGCACCTCGAAATGCAGATGCGGGCCGGTGGCGGCGCCCGTCATGCCGACCGCGCCGAGCCGCTGGCCCTGCGCGACGTGCATGCCTTCCTCGAGCCCGGGCGCGAACGCCGACAGATGCGCGTACAGCGTCGAATCGTGGTCGGGATGCTCGACCACCACGTAGCGCCCGTAGCCATGCGGATCGACGCCGACGAACGACACCACGCCGTCTGCCGCCGCGTTGACGCGCGTGCCGCGCGGCGCCGCGAAATCGACGCCGGTATGCATCAGGTGCAGATGCGAGATCGGGTGGATGCGCTCGCCGAACGGCGAGCTGATGCGCGTGGCGACCACCGGCATGGTCAGCGCCGCCGCTTCGAGCGGCGTGCCGTCGAACGTGTAGAACGCGCCGTGCATCGCGCCTGGCGGACGGAACCACATCGCGCCGAAGCGGTGCCCAGCGCTGCGCAGGTCGAGCGCGGTCAGGCGCGGGCCGTCGCGCGTCACCTCGTAGGCGAGCCGGTAGCGGTCGCCGGCCTGCGCGGCGGCATGCGAGCGCGCGTGCGCGGCGACCAGGTCGCCGATCTGGATCCGCACCTCGGGCGGCACGTCGAGCCGCTGCAGCGTGTCCGCGAACGAATGCTCGATCGTACCGGTGCGCACGCCGCTCGCCTGCGGCGCCGCGGCGGCGTCGGGCGAGGGCGCGGCAAGCGAGAACAGGTCGCCGGCATCGCCGAGCAGGCCCGGCCGCGCAGGCCGGCGCGGGGCAAGCGTGGTGAGTTGGCCCGGCGCCGCGCCGTGCGCGCCGATCGCGGCTTCGAGCTGGTCGGTGACGAAGCGCTGCGCGCTCGGGAACGGCGTCGCCGCGAACACGCGCAGCGGCGTCTTCGCGGCGCCGGCCAGCGTCGGCGAGGCCGGCGTCGAGGCGGCCGGCGGCGCGGCGGTGAGACTGAGGGCGGCGAGCGCGGCCAGCGCGCCGATGGCGCCGGTGGCGGGAACGAGGCGCGCGAGGGGGCGCGAGGCGGGCCGGCGGGCGTGTCGGGCGCCGGCACAAACGGGAACGTCGGAAATGGGGTTCAACGGACTGCACTTCCTCAAAAAACGGGTTCGGGGCGACGGGAGCGCGGGCCGCGTGACACGACGCGGCCCGGCGGCGCCTGGGCGTCGGCAGCAGGCGCCGCGAGGGCGGCCGGCTGCGTTCGGTTCGGCGCGTCGGCGCGCGGTGAAACGCGCCGGACGAGGATCCATCGATGAAGGGCGGGACCCTGCGTGGAAATCGATGCCAGGAAAAATGACAGCGCGATGTCGTCCGCGTTCCGTCGCATTCGGATTTTTTATATGGGGTTTGATGAAAGTCCCCGACGCGATCGTGGGCGGATCGGCAAGCTTGGGCATGATGCGAGCCAGCGCGGCGAGGCTGTCATACGACACGGTTTTCGGTGAAGGCGGGGGAATGTCCTCAAACAATATTGAGAACGATTCGTGTTTGCATTAAATTGACGGATTCCGTATTCCCGACGGCGAATGCGACGAATGCGGCGGTGTCGTCGACGCCGCGCGCGCCGTCGAATGCGCGTCGTCGCCAAGGAGCCCTGCCGTGAGATCGGATCTACCTGCCGCCCCGGCGTTCGCCGGGGTGTTACCGCCGCCGGCGCGCCGTGCGCGTCGGGCGGGCGCCACGGACGCTCGCGGCGCTGAAACGGGGCGGCGCGAGCCGGCGAGCGAACGCGGCGCGGTGCCAGCCGCGGGCGCGCTCGTCGAGGTGCTGGTCCGCCATCGCGCGATGCTGGTCCAGGTCGCGCGTGGCGTGCTCGGCTGCGCGAGCCGTGCCGAGGATGTGGTTCACGACGTCTGCGTGCGGCTCGTCGATTTTCCGAACCAGGACGCGATCCGCCAGCCGCTCGCCTACGTCACGCGCATGGTGCGCAACGCGTCGATCGACGCGTGCCGCCGCCAGTCGCTCGAAACCACCTGGTTCGCCGACCAGGCGGAGGCGCCCGCGCTGGAAGCGGCCTCGCCCGCGCCGACGCCCGAGGCGGCCGTGCTGACGCGCGACGCGCTGCGGCGCGTGCAGCATGCGCTGGCCGCGATTCCCGCGCGCAGCCGCACCGCGTTCGAGATGGTGCGGCTGCGCGAGGAAACGCTCGAAGCCACCGCGAACGCGCTCGACGTCTCGCAGACGCTCGTGCATTTCATGGTGCGCGACGTGACGCGGCACTGCGCGGAGAGCCTCGACGCGCTCGACCGCGGCGCCGTGCCGCCCGCCTTCGCGGCGGCGCCGAGGCGGCGTTAGGCGCGCGCGCCTCGGCATGCCCTGGTCGTCATCGGTGTCCCGGCGCGGGTGGTGTCGGTGACCTCGTCTTGCCGGCGCGCCACTGCCACCATTCCCGTCACTGCCGGTCCCGATCGATACCCGCGCAGCCATGTCGCATTGAGAATGGTCCCGCACGGGGACTACCATGGCTCGCCCCGCTTCCCGGCCGGCATCCGCCGGAATCCCGCCGCGCGTCCGGCCGGTGCGGCTACCGTGGAGATGACCCGATGGACCTGACGATTCGCCCGATCCGCAGCGAACCCGATTACGAGGCCGCGCTCGCCGAGATGGCGGCGCTGGCCGAGGCCGGCGCCAAGCCCGGCACGCCCGGCGGCGACAAGCTCGAGATCCTCGGGTGCCTCGTCGAGCGCTACGAGGACGCCTGCCTGCGCCGGCACGCGCACGACCCGATCGCCGCGATCCGCTACCGCATGGAGCAGGACGGCCTGTCGGTCGCCGACCTCAGGCCTTATATCGGCAATACCAATCGCATCTACGAAGTGCTGAACGGCAAGCGCTCGCTGAGCCTCGCGATGATCCGCCGGCTGCACCGGGGGCTCGGGATTCCGGCCGACGTGCTGATCGGCGCGACCTGATCCGGCGCGCGCCGCGCGCGGGGCCTGCTTTCGACGTGGCGCGCGCCCGCCGCGCCGGCCTCGCTCAGAGACGCGCGGAGGCGTCGGGCCATTCGCCGCGCAGCAGGCTCGCGAGGCCGCGCGGGTTCGACGGCCAGTACGCATGCAGGTAGCTCGCCACGATCGGCCCGTGCCGGTACACGGCCTCGCCGCGCGCGCCGTCGTCGGGGCGCGCGGCCATCGCGGCCGGCGCGAGCGGCGTCGCCAGCTTCGAATAGTGGAAGGTATGGCCGTTGAGCGGCCCGTGCGGCGTGTCGAGCCGCTGCATGCCGAGCGCCGTGAAGCGCCGCTGCATGGTGGCGGCGCCCGGCAGCAGGCCGAGCATCGGCGTGGTCGTGCCCTCGGCGTCGGTCAGCGTCTCGCACAGGTAGAGCAGCCCGCCGCATTCGGCCAGCACGGTCCGGCCGGCCGCCACGTGCGCGGCGATGCCGGCCGCGCTGCGCGCGCTGCCGGCCAGGCGCGCCGCATGCAGCTCGGGATAGCCGCCCGGCAGATAGAGCGCGTCGCAGTCGGGCAGCGGCTCGTCGGCGAGCGGCGAGAAGCTCGTCACGCGCGCGCCGAGCGTGGCCAGCAGCGCGAGATTGGCCGGATAGATGAACGAGAACGCGGCGTCGCGCGCCACCGCCACCCGCAGGCCGTCGAGCCAGCGCGGCAGCGGTGGGGCGGGCTCGGGCGGCGCGAAGCGCACCAGCGGCGGCAGCTCGGCGAGCGTGGTGGCCGCGAGCGCGTCGGCCGTGCGTTCGAGCCGCGCGTCGAGATCGGCGATGTCGCCGGCCTGATGCAGCCCGAGGTGCCGTTCGGGCAGCGCGATGCCGGCGTCGGTCGACAGGTGGCCGAGCCAGCGGATGTCGTCGGGCAGCGCGGCTTGCAGCAGCGTCGCGTGGCGCGCCGAGCCGACCCGGTTGGCGAGCACGCCGTGAAACGGCAGCTCGGGGCGAAAGCGTGCGAGCCCGAACGCGAGCGCGCCGAAGGTCTGCGCCATCGATTTCGCCGAGATCACCGCGGCCACCGGCACGCCGAACCGGCAGGCCAGGTCGGCGCTGCTCGGCGTGCCGTCGTAGAGCCCCATCACGCCCTCGATCAGGATCACGTCGGCCTCGGCTGCCGCGCGTGCCAGCAGCGCGCGGCAGCCGGCCTCGCCGACCATGCCGAGATCGAGCGACTCGACTTCGGCGCCGCTCGCGCGCGCGAGGATCATCGGATCGAGGAAGTCCGGGCCGGTCTTGAACACGCGCACGCGCCGGCCGAGCCGCCGGTGCAGCCGCGCGAGCCCGGCGGTCACGGAGGTCTTGCCCTGGCCCGAACCGCTCGCGCTGACGAACAGCGCGGGGCAGGCGGGCGCGCCGGCCGTCGTCATCAGAACTCCACGCCGCGCTGCGCCTTCACGTGCTGCTCGCGGTACGGGTGCTTGACGAGCCGCATCTCGGTGACGAGATCGGCGGCCTCCACCAGCGCGTCGGGCGCGTGGCGGCCGGTGACCACCACGTGCAGCAGCGGCGCGCGCGCGGCCAGCACGGCCAGCACCTCGTCGAGCGGCAGGTATTCGTACTTCAGCACCGTGTTCAGCTCGTCGAGGATCACCATCTGGTAGTCGCCGCTCTCGATCATGCGGCGCGCCTCGTCCCAGCCCTTGCGCGCGGTGGCGATGTCGGCGTCGCGGTTCTGCGTGTTCCAGGTGTAGCCGTCGCCCATCGTGACGAAGTCGCACTGCGCGAAGCTGTTCAGCAGGTCGCGCTCGGCCGTGTGCAGCGCGCCCTTGATGAACTGCACCACGCCGAGCCGCATGCCGTGGCCGAGCACGCGCACCGCCATGCCGAACGCGGCCGTGCTCTTGCCCTTGCCGTTGCCGGTGTTGACGATCAAGAGCCCCTTCTCGACGGTGGCCTCGGCCTGTTTCTTCTCGTGGCCGGCGCGGCGGCGTTCGGTCATGCGCTGATGCGATTCGGGATCGGTTTTCATCGGATCGTCCTTCGGGTCCTGAGTGCGGAAATGGGGAGAGGGATGGGTTCAGAGCGGGCCGGCGATCGCGACGGTCACGCCGTCGAGGATCGTCTTCGGTACCAGCAGCGTGCCGTTCGGCGCGGCCGCGCGCGCGCAGGGCTCGCACACGCCGGCGACGCCGAAGCGCGCCTGCACCGCCTGCACCGCCTGCACGGGCGCGTCGTCAGGGTCGCCGCCGGCTTCGCTGCTCGCGCCGTGCCCGCTTGTCAGTGCCGCGATCACCTCGCGCGTGATCGCGACGAGCGGCCAGCCGTGGCGCGCGCAGCAGGCGACGAGGCCGGGCTCGGCCGCCTTCGCGTCGAGCGTCGCGACGAGCGCGACGGCCTCGCGCGCCAGGCCCGGATGGCGCGCGAGCGCGGCGTCGATCGCGGCGTCGATCGCCTCGGCCGGGCGGCCGGCGCGGCAGCCGACGCCGATCGCGACGCGCCGCGGCACGGCGGACGGGGCGCAGGCATCGGCGGTGGGCACCCCGGCGGCCGGCGCGCACGCGGGCGAAGGCAACGAAGACGAAGGCAACGAGGATAACGACGAGGGCGACGAGGATGACAACGGCGCGGCATCAGACGCGCGCGCCATACCGGACGGCATCGCGGCGGATGACGACGCGTGATCCGGGGCCGGACGCGAAGCGGAGCGGGTCATGCGAAAGCGGGATCGAACCTGGGTTGATCGGAACGGCGCGCTGGCGCGGCCACGATGGCGCGCGTACCTCGCGAGCGCCGTGTCGGGGCGGGCGAACCCGCCATTGCGTCGGCCGGTATCCGGGCTGACCGCCGATCGAAACGAACGGATCGAGGCCTTCCCGCCGCGCGCGGCAGTGGCGTTCGTCGATCCGCGCGGCCCGCTTGCGCGCGCCGCCGGCGGCGTACCGTTGCGAGGACAGCACAGGCCACGCGAGGCGCCGCTGGATGCGCATCGCTTCCTGTTTCCCGTTCAACCGCCGCCGCGAGCGCGGCAGCGGGCACCAGACGCGCGCATACGATAGCACAGCGACGGCGCGCGGACGGCCCGGCGCCCGGCGCCGGACGGCCCGCGCGAGGCCCGCCCGGCCGCCTTGACGCGTCCCGGCGCGGCGCCTACACTCGCAGCCGTTTTGGTGCTCGCGTGCGGATTCCTGCGCACGCAGTTGAACGGGAAACAGGGCATCGGGCCGCGCCGCGGCCGCGATCAACCTGTGCTGCCCCCGCAACGGTAAGCGAATGCATCGCGCAGGCGATGCGAGGCCCGCTTCACCGCGCGTGCGAGTCACGCGCGGCCAGGCCACTGGATGCCGCCGGCGTCCGGGAAGGCGAAGCGGTGCGATCGCCAGCCCGGATACCGGCCAGAACGGTGGAACCGCCGCGTTCGCGGCGCGTCCGGACCCGGTCCGGCGCGCGGCGCGCGAGGTTCCGGAGGGACGCGCCGCGGGAGGCGGCGCGCCGTCCCCGGCCGCCGGCGTGGCGGCCTGCTCGCGCGATCGCCCATGCCACGCGCCGATGGCATCATCCACTGACTCACCGACGGAATCCTTCCCATGCAAATGCGCAAAATTCCCGTGACCGTCGTCACGGGCTTCCTCGGCAGCGGCAAGACCACGCTGCTGCGTCACATCCTCGAGAACGCGTCGGGCCGCCGGATCGCGGTGATCGTCAACGAATTCGGCGAGCTCGGCATCGACGGCGAGATCCTGAAGGGTTGCGGCATCGGCTGCGAAGAGGGCGCGGAAGCGGCCGGCCAGCTCTACGAGCTCGCCAACGGCTGCCTGTGCTGCACGGTGCAGGAGGAGTTCTATCCGGTGATGGAAGCGCTCGTCGAGCGCCGCGCCGACATCGACCACGTGCTGATCGAGACCTCGGGCCTCGCGCTGCCCAAGCCGCTCGTGCAGGCGTTCAACTGGCCGTCGATCAAGAACAGCTTCACCTGCGACGCGGTGCTGACGGTGGTGGACGGCCCGGCCGCCGCGGCCGGCCAGTTCGCCGAGAACCCCGGGGCCGTGGACGAGCAGCGCCGCGCCGATCCGAACCTCGATCACGAATCGCCGCTGCACGAGCTGTTCGCCGATCAGCTCTCGTCGGCCGACCTCGTGATCGTCAACAAGACCGACCTGCTCGACGACGCGCAGTTCGCCTCGGTCGAGGCCACCATTCGCGAGGAAATTCCGGCCCACGTGAAGATCGTGCGCGCGCAGCGCGGCGAACTCGATCTGGCGACGCTGATCGGCCTGAACGCGGCCTCGGAGGAAACCATCCATCTGCGCCACGACCACCACGGCTCGGCCGACGACGCCGACCACCATCACGACGAGTTCGACTCGGTGGTGGTGGCGGCGCGCGTCACCTCGCGCGAGGCAACCATCGCCGCGCTGCGCGCGCTGGTGGACGGCCACACGATCTATCGCGTGAAGGGCTTCGCGGCGCTGCCGGACACGCCGATGCGGCTCGTGATCCAGGGCGTGGGCGGGCGCTTCGACAGCTACTTCGACCGCAGGCTGCAGGACGGCGAGGGCGAGGTCAGCCGCTTCGTGCTGATCGGCGAGGATCTCGACGCGGCCGCGCTGCAGCAGGCCTTCACGGCCGCGCTCGGCGCCGCGCGGGCGGCCTGACGCGCCCGCCGCCACCATGCATCTGCTGCGCACCACGCCGGGCGGCTTCGTCGACGACACGCAGGGCGTGATCCGGATCGACCAGCGTCCCGCCGAGATCGTGATCCTCAGCTCGGCGGACACCACGCTGTCGCTGCTCGCGAGCGCCGTGCCGCTGCTCGGCGAGGGTTTCCCTAGCGTGCGGCTCGCCAACGTGACGTTCCTGCGGCAGCCGGCGTCGGTCGATTTCTATATCGACGACGTGCTGCGGCACGCGCGTGTGGTGGTGATCGACCATCTCGGCGGCGAGGCCTACTGGCCCTACGGGATCGAGCAGGTGGTGGCGCTCGCCGAACGGCGCGGCCAGCGGCTCGCGATGTTCTCGGGCGACCTGCAGGAAGATCCGAACCTGATCGCCAGGAGCACCGTCGAGCCGGCGCTGTGCCGGCAATGGTGGCGCTATCTGCGCGAGGGCGGTGCGCACAACGCGCAGGCGCTGTTGCGCAGCATCGCGTTCCATGCGCTCGGGGTGGGCGAGGAACCGCCGCCGCCGCGGCCGCTGCCGGCCGCCGCGCTCTACCATCCGGCGCGCGAGCCGGCCACGCTCGACGACTGGCACGCGCGCTGGACGCCCGGCGCGCCGGTGGTGGCGATCCTGTTCTACAAGGCCCACTGGCAGGCCGCCAACACGGCGGTGTTCGACGCGCTGATCGAGGCGCTCGAAGGCGAGGGGCTCAACCCGCTGCCGATCGCCGTCACCTCGCTGAAGGACGCCATGAGCCGCGAGGTGATCGACCGGCTGGTGGCGTCCGAGCGCGTGGCGCTGGTGCTCAACACCACCGCGTTCGCGGCCGGCGCGATCGACGCGCCCGCCGCCGTCGAGCTGGCCGGCGACGCGCCGGTGCTGCAGGTGATCCTGTCGGGCGGCAATCGCGAGGCGTGGCTGGCCGACCCGCAGGGGCTGCATGCGCGCGACATCGCCATGCACGTGGCGCTGCCCGAGGTGGACGGGCGCATCGTCACGCGCGCCGTGAGCTTCAAGGGGCTCGCCTATCGCTGCCCGCACACCGAGGTGGACGTGGTGCGCTACCAGCCCGATGCCGAACGCGTGGCGTTCGTGGCCGAGCTCGGCCGGCGCTGGTGCCGGCTGCGCACCGCGCCGAACGCCGACAAGCGGCTCGCGCTGGTGCTGGCCAACTATCCGACCAGCGAAGGGCGGATCGGCAACGGCGTCGGGCTCGACACGCCGGCCTCGGCGCTCGGCATCCTGGCCGCGCTCGGCGCGGCCGGCTACACGCTCACCGGGCCGCTGCCGGAGTCGGGCGACGCGCTGATCGCGCGGCTCACCGGCGGCGTGACCAACGACGCGGCGCAAAGCGCGATCCGGCCGGCGTTCCAGAGCCTCGCGATGGAGGCCTACCGGCGCCGCTACGCGCGCCTGCCGGCCGCCGCGCGCGAGGCGATCGAGGCGCGCTGGGGCGCGCCCGAGCAGGATCCGGCGCTGCGCCACGGGCGCTTTCCGATCGCCGGCTGGCGCGCCGGGCACGTGTTCGTCGGGATCCAGCCGGCGCGCACGCGCGAGGCCAACGACTACGCGAGCTATCACGATGCCGATCTGGTGCCGCCGCACGCCTACCTCGCGTTCTATTTCTGGCTGCGCGACGTGTTCGCGATCGACGCGATCGTCCACGTCGGCAAGCACGGCAACCTCGAATGGCTGCCGGGCAAGAGCGTCGCGCTGTCCGACGCGTGCTGGCCCGACCTCGTGCTCGGGCCGCTGCCGCACCTGTATCCGTTCATCGTCAACGATCCCGGCGAGGGCAGCCAGGCCAAGCGCCGCGCGCAGGCCGTGATCGTCGACCACCTGATGCCGCCGCTCACGCGCGCCGAGAACTACGGGCCGCTGCAGGACCTGGAGCGGCAGGTGGACGAGTACTACGAGGCGCTGATGGTGGACGCGCGGCGCGCGAAGCTGCTGCGCCGGACCATCCTCGACACCATCGTCGAGCACCGCCTGCACGAGGAACTGAGCATGGCCGCGCCGGCCGGGCAGGGCGACGAGGACGCGCTGCTCACGCGCGTCGACGCCTGGCTCTGCGAGCTGAAGGAAGCGCAGATCCGCGACGGGCTGCACACCTTCGGCCGCTCTCCCGCAGGGCGCCAGCGCCGCGACACGCTGCTCGCGCTGGCGCGCTTTCCGGTCGGCGACGGGCTCGGCGCGAACGCGGGGCTGATCGCGGCGCTCGCGCGCGATCTCGCGCTCGGCGCCGGCTTCGATCCGCTCGCGGCCGACTGGGCCGCGCCGTGGACCGGGCCGCGGCCCGCCGAACTGCTGGCCGTCGATCCGGCGCCGTGGCGCCATGCCGGCGACACGCGCGAGCGGCTCGAACTGCTCGCGCAGCGGCTGATGGCGGCGTTGATTGGTGAGGTTGACGGGTACGGCGATGCGGCAGCGGACGATGATCGTGCGATCGCGACGAACGGCGCGCCGGGCGCTGCCGAAGCCGACCAAGCCGACCAAGCCGACCAAGCCGACCAAGCCGACCAAGCCGACCAAGCCGACCAAGCCGACCAAGCCGACCAAGCCGACCAAGCCGACCAAGCCGACCAAGCCGACCAAGCCGCGATCGCAGTCGATGTAGTCGATGCGCTCGCCGGCACCCCCGATCTCCACGCGAATCCCGAGCGCTGGCCCGCCACGCTGGCCGTGCTCGATCGCGTCGCGCGCGATCTCGCGCCGCGTCTCGACGCCTGCGGCGCCGACGAGCTGCGCCATCTGCTGCGCGGGCTCGATGGCCGCTTCGTGCCGCCGGGGCCAAGCGGCTCGCCCTCGCGCGGCCGTCCCGACGTGCTGCCGACCGGCCGCAACTTCTATTCGGTCGATACGCGCGCGGTGCCGACCCAGGCGGCCTGGTCGCTCGGCATGAAGTCCGCGCACCAGCTGGTGGAGCGCCACCTGCAGGAGCACGGCGACTATCCGCGCGCGGTGGGCCTGTCGGTCTGGGGCACGGCCACCATGCGCACCGGCGGCGACGACATCGCGCAGGCCTTCGCGCTGATCGGCGTGCGGCCGAAGTGGGCGCACGGCAGCCACCGCGTGACCGACTTCGAGATCCTGCCGATCGAGATCTTCGACCGGCCGCGCATCGACGTGACGCTGCGCGTGTCGGGCTTCTTCCGCGATGCGTTCGCGAACCTCATGCACCTGTTCGACGCGGCCGTGCAGGCAGTGGCCGAACTGGACGAGCCCGCGCATCGGAACCCGATCCGCGCGCGCGTGCAGCGCGACGCGGCGGCGCTCGTCGAACGCGGCGTGGCCGCCGACGAGGCGCGGCGGCGCGCCGGCTGGCGCGTGTTCGGCGCGCGGCCGGGCAGCTACGGCGCGGGCCTGCAGGAGATGATCGACGGCCGCGGCTGGCAGACCGACGCGGACCTCGCCGACGCCTACCAGGCCTGGGGCGGCTACGCCTACGCGCAGAACAGCGCCGGCGAGGCGGCGCACGACGCGTTCGGCGCGCGGCTCGCCACCCTCGACGCGGTGGTGCAGAACCAGGACAACCGCGAGCACGACCTGCTCGATTCGAACGACTACTACCAGTTCCAGGGCGGCATGGCGGCCGCGGTCCGGCATCGCTCGGGGCGCCAGCCGGCGCTCTATCACGGCGACCACAGCCGGCCCGACACGCCGCGCGTCAACACGCTGACCGAGGAGATCGCGCGCGTGATCCGCTCGCGCGTGGTCAATCCGAAATGGATCGACGGCGTGAAGCGGCACGGCTACAAGGGCGCGGCCGAGATGGCGGCGACCGTCGATTACCTGTACGGCTATGACGCGACCGCGCGCGTGGTGGCCGACCATCAGTACGCGCTCGTCACCGACGCCTACGTGCTCGACGCCGCGACGCGCGCGTTCCTCGAACAGCACAATCCGCACGCGCTGCACGGCATCTGCGAGCGGCTGCTGGAGGCGATCCAGCGCGGACTCTGGCAGGAGCCGGGCGCCTATCGCGACCAGCTCGAACAACAACTGCTCGCCGTCGAGCAGCATCTCGAAGGAAGCCGGCGATGAGCCCAAACAATGCGCCGGGCGCGCTGCCGCCCTTTCCGTTTTCCGCGCTGGTCGGGCAGGCCGCGCTGCAGCGCGCGCTGCTGCTGGTGGCCGTCGATCCGGCGATCGGCGGGGTGCTGGCGAGCGGGCCGCGCGGCACCGCCAAATCGACGGCCGCGCGCGCGCTGGCCGAACTGCTGCCCGAAGGCCGCTTCGTCACGCTGCCGCTCGGCGCCGCCGACGAGCACGTCACCGGCTCGCTCGATCTGGCCGGCGCGCTCGGCGAGGGGGCCGTGCGTTTTTCACCGGGATTGCTGGCGCGCGCGCATCTCGGCGTGCTCTACGTGGACGAGGTGAACCTGCTGCCCGACGGCCTGGTCGACGTGCTGCTCGATGCCGCCGCGAGCGGCGTCAACACCGTCGAGCGCGATGCGATCTCGCATTCGCACGCGGCGCGTTTCGCGCTGGTCGGCACGATGAACCCGGAAGAGGGCGAGCTTCGCCCGCAACTGCTCGACCGCTTCGGGCTGATGGTCGAACTCGCGAACCCGCGCGATGCCGACGAGCGGCAGCGGATCGTCAAGGCGCGGCTCGCGTTCGATCTCGATCCGCACGCGTTTCGCGCCGCGCATGGCGAGGCGCAGGCCGCGCTGGTCGAACGGATTCGCCGCGCGCGCGCGGCGCTCGCCACGGTGCGCATCGACGACGCCGTTCACGCGCGCGTGGCGGCCTGCTGCATGGCGGCCGCCGTGGACGGGCTGCGCGCCGATCTGGTGATGCTGCGCGCCGCGCGCGCGCTCGCGGCGCTCGACGGCGAGGCGGCGGTGCGCGACGAGCATGTTGATCGGATCGCCGACGACGTGTTGCGGCACCGTCGCAGCGTGCCGCCCGCGCCGTCGCGGCCGACGCCGGACGCGCCACGCGACGAGCGCCGCGCGGGTGATGATGCCGGCGCGGCGTCGTCCGGCTCATCCTTGCATTCGCCGGCCGCGGCGAGCGCGGCGCGCGACGAGGCCGACTGGGGCTACCTGCCGCCCGAGCCGGCCGGCCTGGTGCCCGTCAAGGGCGTGATCCCCCTGCCGTCAAAAAAACGCTGAGCCATCGGACGGATGCCCCCGCCGCCGCCGGCAGCGGGGTTCGATGGCAGCACGGCAAGCTCCCCGACCGGCGCGGCCGTCCCGGCACGCGCATCGCCTGGGCCGCGACGCTGGTTGCCGCGCGCGGCGCCGCGCTCGCGCCGGCGCATTTGCGCTTCCGGCCGCGCGCCGGCGCGCCGCGCGCGTTCCATTGCTTCGTGCTCGATTGCTCGGCGTCGATGCTCGACGGCGGCCGGCTCGCGCGCGCGAAAGGGCTGCTGGTCGGCCTGTTCGACGCGGCGGCGCGCGAGCGCGCCGAGGTGGCGCTGATCTGCTTCGGCGCGGGCGGCGCCGAGCGGCGCTTCGGGCCGGCCGTGCCGCGCTGGTGGAACGAGCGCTGGCTCGAACCGGTGGCGGGCGGCGGCGGCACGCCGCTCGCGCTCGGCATCGACGCGGCGCGTGCGCTGCTCGCGCAGCTCGCCCGGCGGCGGCCCGGCGCGCCGCGCTCGCTCTGGCTGCTGACCGACGGACGCACCGACGAGATGCCGGCGCGGCCCGCGCAGGCCGACGAGATCCATCTGGTCGATTTCGACGATGCCGCCGTGCGACTCGGCCGCGCCGAACGGCTGGCGCGCGCCTGGGAAGCGCGCTGGTGGCTGCCGGAGATGTTGATTCGCGATTGATGCGGGGGATGTTCATTCGGAGCGTCGAAGTATCGCGCGCAACTAACGGTCAGCCCGTCTCGCGCCTTCGACACACTTCCCCGCGATGGCTTCCAAAGCCATCACAATCATAGCTTGCAGATGACGGGGAGCGGCCTCGTCGCGTCGCGCTCAAAGCCCGCGCGCCACGCGCTGCGCGAGCGTGGTCAGATCAACCAGCAGCCGCCTCTCGCGCTTCGCGTCGAGCCGGTCCACCGGGACGCTGGTGCTGACGGCGATCCGCTTGCCCACCGACGACACGCCCACGAACACGGCCAGGCAAGCGAGCCCGGTGCAGGCTTCCTCGCGCTCGATTGCGTAGCCGCTCGCGCGCACGCCGGCCAGCGCCTCGATCAGCTCGGCGCGGCGCGTCAGCGAGCGCTCGGTCAGCGCGTGCAGCCGCGCCGGCAGCAGCATCTGCACGGTCTCGTCGGCGAGGCTGGCGAGCAGCGCCTTGCCGAGCGCCGAGCAATGCGCGGGCAGCCGCGAGCCGATGTCGGAGACGAGCCGCACCGCGCGCGACGGGTCCTCGCGCGCGAGATAGACCACCTCGGCGCGGTCGAGCACCGCCATCTGCACCGCCTCGTTGTGCTTCGCCACGAACCAGGCCGCCTCGCGGCGGAACGCGTCGAGCGTGAAATCGGCGAGCAGGTAGGTGCTGCCGATCTCGAACAGCGCGACGCCGATCGCGTAGCCGTCGCCGATCTTTTCCAGCCACTGCCGGCGTTCGAGCGCGTCGAGCGTCAGGTAGAGCGTGCTGCGCGGCATGCCGGTCAGCGCGAGCAGGTCGCGCGCTGAGGTCGGGCGGCGCGTGGTCTTCAAGGCGTCGAGGATGTCGTGGACGCGGCCGATCGCGGGCACGTCGCTGGTTTTGTCGGGCTGGCTGGCCTTCTCGGACAGGTTGGGCATCGGGGCGGCTCGCGGGTGGGCAGGGCGTGGACGGAACGGCGGCGGGACGACGGCGAGACGACGGCGGCACAACGGCAGGGCATCCGAGCCTGTCCAGCTGGCTGGATTATACGTTCGCCAGTTGGACAGGCCGGACGCTTCGCCCTAGCATCGGCCGCATCCGATGGAGGAGACAGGACACATGGCATCCCAGGCAGACAAGTTCACGATCGACGATTTTCTTCCCGCCGACCTCGGCAGCGCGCTGCTGGTCGGCCGCGTCTGGCGCAAGACGGCGAGCTTCGAGGGGCCGTGCGTGGTAGCCGTGCGCGACGGCGAGGTGTTCGACATCACGGCCGCCGCGCCGACCACGGCCGACCTGTTCGACCTGCCCGACGCGGTCGAGGTGGCGCGCCGCGCCGAGGGCGAGCCGCTCGGCAGCGCGCGCGAGATCCTCGCGGCGCAGCTCGGCGACGGCGCCGGGCCCGCGATCCGGCTGCTCGCCCCGTGCGACGTGCAGGCCATCAAGGCCTGCGGCGTGACCTTCGCGGTGAGCCTGATCGAGCGCGTGATCGAGGAACAGGCGGCTGGCGACGCGAGCCGTGCCGACGAGGTGCGCGCCACCATCCAGCGTGCGATCGGCACCGATCTCTCGCAGGTCGTGCCGGGCTCCGAGGCGGCGCTGCGGCTCAAGAAGGAACTGCAGGACCGCGGAGTGTGGTCGCAATACCTGGAGGTCGGGATCGGCCCCGACGCGGAGGTGTTCACGAAATCGCAGCCGATGTCGGCGGTCGGCTTCGGCAGCGAGGTGGGCCTGCTGCCGATCTCGACCTGGAACAACCCCGAACCGGAAGTGGTGCTGGCCGTGAACGCGCGCGGCGAGGTGGTGGGCGCGACGCTCGGCAACGACGTGAACCTGCGCGACGTGGAAGGGCGCTCGGCGCTGCTGCTCGGCAAGTGCAAGGACAACAACGCGTCGTGCGCGATCGGGCCGTTCGTGCGGCTGTTCGACGGCGCGTTCACGATCGACACGGTGCGCGGCGCCTCGGTGGGGCTGCGCATCGACGGCAGCGACGGCTTCGAGCTCGACGGCGTCAGCCACATGTCGGAGATCAGCCGCGATCCGCTCGACCTGGTCGCGCAGACCTGCGGCACGCATCACCAGTATCCGGACGGCTTCATGCTGTTCCTCGGCACGATGTTCTCGCCGATCAAGGATCGCGATCAGGCCGGCGCCGGGTTCACGCATCATCTCGGCGATCGCGTGACGATCTCGACGGCCTCGCTCGGCGCGCTCGTCAACCGCGTGTCGCTGTGTACCGAGGTGGCGCCGTGGCAGTTCGGCACGCGCGCGCTGTTCCGCAATCTGGCGGCGCGCGGGCTGGTGCGCTGAGGGGCCGGCGCCCGGCGGCCGGGCGCTTCACGCGGCTCGCCGCAGATCGGCGGCGCTCGCCGCCGTCCAGCGCGAACGCGACGCCAGCCGCGAGCGGCGCGTGCAACACGCCGGCTGCTCCCGCACGACGCGTCGCGTTCGATCCGCACGAACCCGCCAAGCCTCGCAGTGCATCGGCGCGCCGGCCCCGCGCCGGTTCGCGCCACGCCCACCCGCTACACGCACCCGCTACAATGTTGCCCCGCGACGGCCGCTCCCGGCCGTCCACCCGTCCGTCATCCCCGATCGTCATGACCCAAGATACCGAGCACGCGCTCGCCGCCGCCCAGCAACACGCCGTCGCCGGCCGCCTGAGCGAGGCCACGCGCCTGCTGCACGAGGTGCTCGCGAGCGACCCCGCCCAGGGCGACGCGCTCGAAGGGCTCGGCCATCTGGCGATCCGGCAGGGCGATCACGCCGGCGCGGCCGATTATCTGGTCCGCGCGGCGGCGCACCTGCCGATGTCGGACGCGCAACTCGATTTCGCCGCGCAGGTCTGCCAGTCGGTGCAGCGCCATGCCGATGCGCTGGCGCTGTTCGAGCGCAGCCTCGAACGGCTGCCGAACCGGCCCGACGCGCTGCACGGCGCGACCATGTCGCTGATCGCGCTCGGCGAGCACGCGCGCGCGCTCGACCTGCTGGAGCGGCTGTGCCGGCTCCAGCCACGCTCGGCCGAGGCGCACTACAACCGCGGCACGCTGCTCGGCACGATGGCGCGCTACGACGACGAACTCGACGCGTACCGGCAGGCGATCGCGCTGAACCCGCGCTTCACCGACGCCTACGTCAACCTCGGCGTGGCGCTGCGCGACCTGACGCGCTTCGACGAGGCGCTGCAGCAATTCAAGAAGGCGCTGGCGATCAATCCGAACGACGTCGGCGCACGCACCAACCGCGCCCAGACCAACCTGCTGCTCGGCGAATACGAGCACGGCTGGCGCGAGTACGAATGGCGCTGGCGCGAAGGCCCGACGCGCCACGGCTTCCCGGCGCAAAGCCAGTGGAGCGGCGCCGAGCCGCTGGCCGGCCGGACGATCCTCGTCCATCACGAGCAGGGCTTCGGCGACACGCTGCAGTTCGTGCGCTTCGTCGACCGGCTCGCCGCGGCCGGCGCGCGCGTCGTGCTGCGCGTGCAGGACCCGCTGCTGCCGCTGCTGCGCGACTATCCCGGCGCGGCCGAGGTGATCGGCGAGACGGCACCGGTGCCCGCGTTCGACTTCCACATTCCGATGCTGAGCCTGCCGCTCGCGCTGAAGGTGCGCGAGGCCGACATCGCGGTGCCGGGGCCGTACCTGCATGCCGACGCGGCGCTGGCCGCGGGCCGGGACGACCTGCCCGCGCCTGCGCCGGGCCGGCCGCGTGTCGGCCTGGTCTGGTCGGGCAGCCGCACCCACCGCAACGACCGCAACCGCTCGATGACGCTGGCGCAGCTCGCGCCACTGCTCGAGGCCGACGCGGCGTTCTTCTCGCTGCAGCCGGACCTGCGCGAGGGCGATCGCGCCGCGCTCGAGCAATACGTGGCGCGCGGCGTGCTGCATGACGTGTCCGCGCGGCTCGGCAGCTTCGCCGACACCGCGGCGCTGGTCGCGCGCCTCGATCTCGTGATCAGCGTCGATACCGCCGTGGCGCATCTGGCCGGCGCGCTCGGCAAGCCGGTCTGGATCGCGCTGCCGTTCATGCCGGACTGGCGCTGGCGGCTCGGCCGCGACGACAGCCCGTGGTACGCCGGCGCGCGGCTGTTCCGGCAGGTCAGGCGCGGCGACTGGTCGGACGTGGTGGCCGCGCTGCGCACCGCCGTCGACGGCTTCGGCCGCGCGTGACGGGCATCCGGCGCGGCGCCTCGTTGCGGTCCGCCCGGATCGCGCTCGCATGTGCGCTTTCACTCGCACCCGCCCGGCGGCGCCAGGCGCCGGCTGCGTAACCGATCGCTTCGCCAGTCAGGTCGCTGATGCCCGATATCCTCTCGCTCGTGGTGCTGGTGGTGGTCGTGGCGCTCTGCCTGTCGCTGCTGCTGTTCCAGATCCTCACGGGCGTGCCGCCGATGTCGTCGGGCGCGGCCGAGACGGCCGACGTGGTGGCGCTGCTGAAGCAGGCGAAGCTGCCGCCGCGCGCGATCGTCTACGAACTGGGCAGCGGCTGGGGCGCGCTCGTGATCGCGCTGGCGCGGGCGTTTCCCGACGCCGAGATCCGCGGCATCGAGGCGTCGCCGCTGCCGTACTGGGTGGCGCGCTGGCGCACGCGGCGGCTGCCCAACGTGTCGCTGCGGCGGCGTGATTTCCATCGCTGCGATCTGAGCGACGCGCACGCCGTGACCTGCTACCTGATGATGGCGCCGATGCCGAAGCTGGCGGCGCTGCTCGACCGCATGCTGCGGCCCGGCACGCCGGTGGTGGCGCTGACGTTCTGGTTCCGCGAGCGGCAGGTCGAGGCGGTGCGGCAAGGGCCGGGGCTGCGCGGCGCCGCCGCGCTGTATCGCTGGCCGGCGCGCAAGCCCGTGCGGCCGGACGACGGCGCCGCTCGCTAGGCACGCGCCTGCCAGGCCCGGGCGCCGGTCCGCTCCGGTTGCCGGCATGACGGGTCATTGATCGCGGATGACGGTCCGCGCAGGTGCCCGTCGTCCGCGCGATCTTCCATCACATCACCGCGCCGCCACGCATCTCCAATCCACCGCACCCGATTCGCGGAATAATCCCGCCCCTTCATCCGTTAAGGCCAGGACATCAGCACACGCGCCCCACGACGACACGCACGCAGCCGCGACGCGTGCCTCGCATGGGGCGGGCGGCCGGACTGACCGGCCTCCCGAATCCAGGCCTACGAGACGGAGTAACAGCAATGATGCAAGTGGAGAGCCCCGGGACTGCCGGCGCGGGGCGCAGGATCGCCGTGGTCGGCGCGGGGCAGGCGGGACTGCAGGCGGCGCTGGCGCTGCTCGGGCGCGGCTACGCGGTCACGCTGGTGGCCGAACGCGAGCCCGACGACGTCGAGCGCGGCCGTGTGAAATCGAGCCAGTGCCTGTTCGGCGAGGCGCTGCGGCTCGAACGTGCGGCCGGCATCGAGTTCGGCCGCGACGCCTGCCCGCCGATCAACGCGATCACGTTCGGCGCGGTGGACGCGCGCAGCCCGAACGGCCGCATGATCTCCTGGCGCGGCGCGCTGAGCCGCGGCGCGGCCGCGATCGACCCGCGCATCAAGTTCGCCGCGCTGCTGCGCGAGGTGCCGCGGCGCGGCGGCACGGTGCGGATCGCGACGGCCGACGTCGCGATGCTGGAGGAACTGGCGGCCTCGCACGATCTGGTGCTGGTGGCGACCGGGCGCGGCGAGCCCGGCCAGCTGTTCGAGCGCGACGCGGTGCGCTCGGTGTTCCGCACCCCGCAGCGCGTGCTGGGCCTGACCTTTCTGCACTGCGACGGCCGCGTCGGGCCGGCCGACGCGGTCAGCTTCAACGTGGTGCCGGGCGTCGGCGAGATCTTCGTGATGCCGGCGCTCACGCATTCCGGGCCGTGCCATGTCGCCGTGTTCGAAGGCATCGCGGGCGGCCCGCTCGACTGCTGGCGCGACGTGAAGTCGGCCGGCGCGCACCTGGGCCGCTCGCTCGACGTGATGCGGCGCTTCACGCCCTGGGAGCTCGACGCCTGCCGCTACGTGGAGCTGACCGACGCGAACGGCACGCTGACCGGGTCGTTCGCGCCGATGGTCCGCCATCCGGTGGCGGTGCTGCCGTCGGGGCGTGCGGTGCTGGGGATGGGCGACGCGGTGGTGCTGCACGATCCGATCACGGGGCAAGGCGCGAATGGCGCCGTGAAATGCGCGGCGGCCTACGTCGAGGCGATCGTCGAGCGCGGCGCGCTGCCGTTCACGCATGGCTGGATGCTGTCGGCGTTCGCCGCGTACTGGCGCGACGCCGCCTATGCCGTGCAATGGACCAACTCGATGCTGTTCCCGCCGGCGCCGCACGTGCTGGGCCTGTTCCGCGCGGCGCAGCGCAATCCGGTGCTCGCCACGCGGCTGGCCGATGGCTTCGATGACCCGTCGAGCCTCTATCCGGCATGGGGCGACGCGCAGGCCTGCGAGGCGTGGCGCGAGTCGCTCGGCATCTGACGCGGGCGAGGCGACGGGCGGGGTGATGGACTTCGGGCCGATGTCGGCAGCGCGTCGCCGGCGGTGCTGCGGGCCGATGTCCGGAGCGCCGTCACGGTCGCGGTCCCGATGCCGGCGCGGCGCGCGTCACTCGCCCGAGTCGGCGATCGCCGGTCCGGGCGCATCTCGAGATCGACCGGATGGCGCTGCCGCTCGAGCGCGCGGCCGCAGGCGACGAGGTTCGCCTGCACGGCGTCATTGGTGGCGCGCAGGCCGGTGTGATCGAGCCGGACGATCCGGCGTGCGCCTCGCCGCCAGCCGGCGAACGTCACTCGCCCGCGTAGGCGTCGGCGATCGCCTGGCCGGCCGCGTCGAGATCGACCGGATAACGCTGCTGCTCGAGCGCGCAGCCGTAGGCGACGAGGTTCGCATGCACGGCGTCGGCGGTGGCGCGCAGGCCCGTGTGGTCGAGCCGGACGATCTGCCCGGCGATCTCGCCGGAGCCGGGCGCGAGTTCCACGCCATGCCGGCGCGCGTGCGAGATCAGCGCGAGCGGGTCCACGCCGGGCGGCACCGGCGCGGCGGTGACGAGCGCCGAGGCGTCGTCGTCGTGCGCGATCCACGGCGTCACGCCGAGCGCGCGCAGCGCCGCGCGGCTCGCGCGCGCGGCCTGCGCGTGGCGCGCCACCATCCGCGCGATGCCCTCGGCCTCGATGCGGTCGAGCGCGGCCTCCAGCGCCCAGAATTCGAGCGCGGACGGCGAGCCCGGCAGCAGGCCGCGATCGCGCTGCAGCCATTCGCGACGCAGCGCGGCCAGCGACAGGCCCGACGGCGCGAAATCCGGCGCCGCCTCGATCTGCGCCCAGGCGCGCGCGCCGACCGCCACGGCCGACACGCCGGCCGGGCCGGCCAGCGCCTTCTGCGGCCCGATCACGGCCACGTCGATGCCGAGCGCGTCGAGTTCGAGCGGATGGCCGCCGACCGAGGCGACCGCGTCGACGGCGAACAGCGCGTCGTGCGCGCGGGCCAGCGCGGCGAGGCCGGCGATCGGGTTGAGCGCGCCGGTCGACGATTCGGCATGCACGGCGGCCACGATGTCGACGCGCTCCAGCTCGGCGGCGCAGGCCTCGACGGCCTCGAGCGCGATCGCCTGGCCGGGCGCGGCCGTCACGTCGTGGACGCTCACGCCGCCGCGCCGCAGCCAAGCGCCGAACCAGCGCCCGTAGCGGCTCGTGACGACGTTCACGGCGGTCAGGCCCGGGCGCGCGAGGCTGGTGGCGACGGCCTCCAGCGCGAACACGGCCTCGGCCTGCACGAACAGGATGTCGGCCGAGGTCGCGAGCAGGTGGCGGATGCGATCGGCGAGCCGCGCGTAGCCATGCTCCGGATAGCCGGGCAGGTCGAGCAGGAGATGCGGATCGAAGCGATTCATGGGCAGGCGGTGGAAGAGGGACGGGCGGGCGGCGCGGTCGCGACCGGCACGCCGCGCCGCGAGGCCGGCCGGATGCGGCGTGCCTCGCGGGCCGCCCGCTTCGAACCGATGCGGGCCGGCCCGTGCCGCCGCGTGCCGGCAAACGGCGCGCACGGCGGCACGGCCGGCGGCCTCGATCGGCAGCGGACCTCGACGGTGGACGGAAACGGGCAGCGCCTGCCCAAACCGGCAAAGTCTGTCACGGCCGGCGGCCGCGGCCCGGGTCCGGTCCGCAGCGGGCGCCGCATTTGCGAAGCGGCGCGCCACGCACGACGACGCTGCGGTCCCGCGCCGGCCGCGTCGCGTCTCACATCTCTCGAGCCTCAAGCCTCGCGCGGCAGCACCAGTTCGGCGTCGAGCCCGTCGATGCGCGCACCGTCCACCCGGTTGCGCAGCGTGAGCGTGCCGCCGTGCGCGGCCGCGATGCCCTGCGCGATGGTGAGGCCGAGCCCGGTGCCGTCCGGCGCGGGGGTGCCGTCGTGCGCGGTGGCGGCGCGGAAATACGGCTCGAACACGCGTTCGAGCAGCGCCGGATCGGGGATGCCCGGCCCGCGGTCGCCGATCACGATGCGCAGCGCGCGGCCGTCGTCGGCGACCTGGATCGAGACGTCGCCGCCGTAGCGGATCGCGTTGTCGACGAGGTTCTGCAGGCAGCGCTTCAGGTTGCGCGCGAAGCCCGGATACGGCGCGCCCGCGTGGCCTTCGATGCGCACCGCATGACCGGCATCGCGCGCGTCCTCGGCGAGGCCGGCCAGCATCGAATCGACGTCGATGCGCTGGCGCGGCTCGGTGATCTCGATGCCCTGCACGGCGTCGAGCGTGGCGCGCAGCATCGCCTCCATCTCGTCGAGATCGCCGCGCAGCCGCTCGCGCCAGAGCGGATCGGGCAGCATCTCGGCGCGCAGCCGCAGGCGCGTGAGCGGCGAACGCAGGTCGTGCGAGACGGCGGCCAGGAAGCGCGTGCGCGCGGCGAAGCTGTCGATCAGCCGCTGCTGCATCGCGTTGAACGATTTCGCCACGCCGCGCACCTCCTGCGGACCGTCGAGCGCGAGCGGCGCGCGATAGATGTTGCGGCCGAGCGCCTCGGCGGCCTTCGCGAACGCGCGCAGCGGACGCAGCGCGAAGCGCACCGCGACGAACGCGAAGCCGCAGACGGCCACGAAGCGGATCAGGTAGAGCCGCAGCAGGTAGTCGGCCACCAGCGCCCCCGGCTCGCTGTGCATGCCGGCCTGGCCTTCGTGCGCCACCACGTCGAGCCAGCCCTGATTCGGCACCTGCAGTTGCAGGTGGAAGTCGCCCATCGGCATGCGCGAGTTGAACAGGCTCAGGATGCCGAGATGGCGTCCGGCATCGTCGCGCAGCCGTGCATCGAGCAGCCGCGCTTCCACCGGCGTGCCGAGCCGGCGCCGGATCACGCCCGCGATCAGGCCGCCCGTGGCGCGCTGCACGAACGAGGGCGAGGCAGGTGCCGGCTCGGGCGCGGCCACCCAGCGCAGTTGGTAGCGCGCGTCGGCGAGGCGCGCGAGCGTGGCGTCGCGGGTGGCCGCGTCGGGCGCGTTGTCGAGCAGGCGCAGCGTGTCGGCGAGGCGGCTCGCGAACAGCCGAGCCGGAATCTCCAGCGCGCGGTTGTCGTGCGTGTCGAACCAGATCGTGCTGGTCAGCAGCTGGCCGGCGAACATGCCGGCCGCGAGGATCGTCACGAGACGGCCGAACAGCGAATCGGGCCACAGGCGAAAGGTCATGGGCGTAACGGGGCAGGAAGGCAACGAAGCGGCGGGTACCCCGGGAGAGCAGCTCTCGCACCGGACGCACCGCGCCTGCGCGACGTTACCGCGAACCGGCGCGCCGCGCGAGCGGCAATCGCATCAAGCCGTGATCGTCCCGCGCATCGCCTTTCAGCCCGCGCGCCGGCCCAACACAATCCATTACAAAAGCGCCCGCGCCCAACACACCGGCATTACAAAGCGTCGCTACAGTGTCGGCCACGCACAAATAGCAATCGTTCTCATTTGAGATGTCCACCATGTCGATTTTCAGCCTTGTTCGCGCGGCCCGAGCGGTCGTGTCCGTCGTGATCGCGGTGCCGGCCGCGCGCGCCCTGTCCGCCGTCGTGCTGGCCGGCGCGGCTTGCGCCACCGGTACGCCGGCCCTCGCCGCGACGACCGCCGCCGCCGCGGACGCGCGGACCGTCACCGATCTGGCCGGCCGCGCGATCCGGATTCCGGCCGCCGAGCCGAAGCGCATCCTGCTTGGCGAGAGCCGCACGCTGGAGGCCGTCGCGCTGCTCGAGGGCAAGCATCCGCTCGCGCGCATCGTCGGCTGGCAGGGCGACCTGCCGACCATGGACCCGCAGGCGTTCAACGCCTACGCGAAGACCTTCCCCGAGATCCGCGAGGTGCCGCTGATCGGCAAGGCCAGCGAGGACAGCATCAGCGACGAGAAGGCGCTCGCGCTGAAGCCCGACGTCGCGATCTTCAGCCTCGCGGGCCACGGGCCGAGCCGCTACAACGCGCTCGTCAAGCAGCTCGAGGCGACCGGCACCACGGTGGTGTTCATCGATTTCCGCCTGCACCCGATGCAGAACACGCTGCCGAGCATCCGTCTGCTCGGCCAGGTGCTGCACCGCGAGCGCGAGGCGAGCGACTACGTTGCGTTCTACCAGCAGCATCTGGCGCGCGTGCGGCAGGTGGTGGACACGGTGCCCGAGGCGCAGCGTCCGAAGGTGTTCATCGACATGCTCGCGGGCGTCTGGGACGCCGGCTGCTGCCACACGGCCGGCAACGGCAACTTCGGCGAGTTCATCACCGCCGCGGGCGGGCGCAACATCGCGGCGGGCCTGTTGCCCGGCGTGCTCGGCGACCTCAGCATGGAGCAGATCATCACGGCGCGGCCCGACGTCTACATCGCCACCGGCGCGCGCACCAAACCCGGCCTCGCGTCGCTGCGGGTGGGCGCGCTGACGAGCGAGCAGGACGCGCGCGCGAGCCTCGCGCAGCTGGTCGCGCGGCCCGGCTTCGACACCATCAAGGCGATCCACGACGGCCGCGTCCACGGCATCGCGCACAACTACTACGATTCGCCGTACAACATCATCGCGATCGAGGCGTTCGCGAAGTGGTTCTATCCGCAGCGCTTCGCGTCGCTCGACGTCCACGCCACGCAGGCCGAGCTGTATCGCCGCTTCCTCGCGGTGCCGGTGTCGGGCACCGAATGGGTGGACTCGCCGCTGCCGGCGGGCGGCGCGCAGCAGGCGGCGCGATGAGCGCGCCGCTTCCGACGGCGCCGGCCGCATCGGCCGGCCGCGACGGCGGGCCGGCCGGTCCGATCGATCCGGCGGCCCGACCGACCGCCAACCCGATGGCGCATCCGATGGCCAACCCGCGCGCGCATGCGCCCGACGAGGGCCATGCGCGTCGCGTCTATGCGCGGCTCACGCGGCGCCGCGTGCTGTGCCTCGCGGCGATCGCGCTGCTGATCGTGGCGTCGCTGCTGTTCGATCTCTCGTCCGGGCCCTCCGGCCTGCCGCTGGCGACGCTGCTGCGCACGATTTTCTCGCCGGCCGGCGCCGATCCGGCCAACGCCGTGATCGTCTGGCAGATCCGCCTGCCGTATGCGGTGATGGCGCTGGTGGTGGGCGCCGCGCTCGGCCTGTCGGGCGCCGAGATGCAGACCACCCTCAACAATCCGCTGGCGAGCCCGTACACGCTCGGCGTGTCGGCGGCCGCCGCGTTCGGCGCGTCGCTCGCGATCGTGCTCGACGTGACGATCCCGCACGTGCCGCAGACCTGGGTGATCTCGGCGAACGCGTTCGTGTTCGCGTTCGCCTCGGCGATGCTGCTCGACCTGGTTGCGCGCTGGCGCGGCATGAGCACCGCCGGCGTGGTGCTGATGGGCATCGCGCTGGTGTTCTCGTTCCATGCGCTGGTCGAACTGATGCAGTTCATCGCCTCGGCCGACGCGCTGCAGGGGCTGGTGTTCTGGACCCTCGGCTCGCTCGCTCGCGCCGACTGGCCGAAGATCGGCGTGCTCGCGGCGGCGCTCGCGATCGCGCTGCCGCTGTCGATGCGCAATGCCTGGGCGCTCACCGCGCTGCGGCTCGGCGAGGAGCGCGCGGCCAGCTTCGGCATCGACGTGCGCCGGCTGCGGCTTGGCACGCTGCTGCGGGTGGCGGTGCTGTCGGCGCTCGCGGTGTCGTTTGTCGGCACCATCGGCTTCGTCGGCCTGATCGCGCCGCACATCGCGCGCGCGCTGCTCGGCGAGGACCACCGTTTCTATCTGCCGGGCAGCCTGCTGTGCGGCGCGCTGATGCTTTCGCTCGCGTCGATCGCCTCGAAGCTGATCGTGCCGGGCGTGCTGATTCCGGTCGGCATCGTCACGGCGCTGGTCGGCATCCCGCTGTTTCTCGCGATCGTGGTGCGTTCGCAGGGAGGGTCGCAATGAGCGGACTGTCGATTCACGGGCTGTCGGTGCGCTACGGCCGGCGCGAGGTGTTGCGCGAGCTGTCGGCCGGGCCGCTGCCGCGCGGCATGATCACGGCGCTGCTCGGGCCGAACGGCAGCGGCAAGTCCACGCTGCTGCGCGTGCTGGCCGGGCTGACCGCCGCCAGCGCCGGCGGGCTGACGCTCGACGGCGAGCCGCTGGCGCTGTCGGCGCGCAGCGCGCGTTCGCACAGCGTGGTGTACCTGCCGCAGACGCTGCCGGCCGGCGTGCGGCTGCAGGTACTCGAATCGGTGCTGGTCGCGCGGCGCGCGGCGCGCGATCCGGCCTTGCAGCGGCAGGGCTCTGCCGCCGATCTGGCCACCGCGCACGCGGTGCTCGAGCGGCTCGGCATCGGCGCGCTCGCGACGCGCTCGCTCGATGAACTGTCGGGCGGGCAGCGGCAGCTGGTGGGGATCGCGCAGGCGCTCGCACGCGATCCGCACGTGCTGCTGCTCGACGAGCCGCTCTCGGCGCTCGACCTGAACCACCAGTTCCACGTGATGCAGGTGCTGCGCGAGGTCACGCGCGAGCGCGGGATCGTCACCGTGGTGGTGCTGCACGACATCAACGCGGCGATGCGCGCCTGCGATCGCGCGATGCTGCTGCATCGCGGCGGCATCGAACGTTTTGGCGCGCCGGAGGTGGTTGTCACGGCGAAAAGCCTGGCTGACGTGTTTGGCGTGGTGGCGCGCATCGAGCCGTGTTCGCTCGGGCATCATCAGGTGATGATTGACGGGTTGGCGGTGGGGGCTTGAGCGGTGCGGACGATGCTTGCTGCACCTGGCGGTCCGTTTGAGGTGGATGAGGCGATACCCGGGCATATGCCGGCCGGGCGCGGCGGCGCATGCAACCGGCTGGCGGCGTGTTTTCGGCTTTCGGCCGCGCGGCCGGCTACTCTCTTGCTTTACTCGTGAGCCGGCCGACCCGGCGTTCCGCTATCGTGCGAGGCCGCAGGGACTGCTTTTTTAAAAAAACCACGGCGCGCTCGATGTCGGAACGGATCGAACCTACGAAATAATCGATCAGATTTGTGCGGGAAAATCCATCGAGAGGGTCTGCGCCGTGATGGACGTGTCGCGGTCCCGCCTGTATGCGTATCGGGCGCGCGCCAAGCGCGTGAATGTCGAGCGTAGGGCGTCGCGTAGTCGCGCGCATGATCTGTTCATCGAGGGCCGCAGTTCGGCCGGCAATCGGATCAGGCAGCGCATGAGCCGTCGTGGAGATTGTTGGGTTAACTCCCCGATGGAACGGCTGTTCCGCAGCCTGAAGACGGATGACTTATAGATTTGCGCGTAGAAAGTCCACGACCTCATGGTCGATCTGGCGATGAATCTCCACACGATCGATCCCGGGCGCATCCTGACAGATCAGTGCCGCACTGGCTGCGGCCGAGGCCGGACAAGGATCAATGAAAACGAAGTGGTTGCCTGGCACGATGTGGACTGCGGGCGGTATGGGCAAGCCTGACACAACGGCAAGAGAGTTTCTCGCAGAACCAAGATAGCTGTCGTCCTGCGGTCGATAGAGCATCGTCGGTACGCGCACGGCGGACAAGCCGGATGCCTCAAACATCATCGCCAGTGGATCCATCAGCACCAAGGCCTTCAGGCGGCGATCGGCGGGCGGTTGCCAAGCTACCAGGTCAGCGGGTACGGCCGGTTTGCCTTGGGTGCCGTGCGCACCATTGCCCGTTGCTGGACGCGGACACGATCCCGGATCGTCGTGATCTGCGCAGTACGCACTGGCATACGCAAAATCGGGTTTCGCTCCCGCCAGAATCAGCGCAGTGTAGCCACCGGCCGAGTAGCCGATCATGCCGATTCGGCCGACATCGGCGCTCGCGGAAAACCGTGGATCCGCGAGGACTGCATCGAGCGCGGCCTCTGCCTGCCGGGGGCGATCAATCAGAATCCGGGCTTGGGACGGCGCCCGGGGATAGCCTGACGCGTCCCCAACGTGCGTCGGCAAGACGACGATAAATCCGGCGCGAGCCAGGGTCGTGGCCAATTCACGGTGGCTGAGGGGACTGCCGCCTCGGCCATGTGAAATCAATACAACGGGGAAGCGGCCATCTGGTACGGGCGAAGCATCGCGCGTCGCCTCAACAGTGAACGGGCCTGCTTGCCACGGAACCTCACGCTCACGCGTAGGGTAAAAGATCACCGTGTTGAAAGGGACGGCGTCGTTCACCCCCGTGAGCCGGATTACCCCCGCGTGAAAAGCGGCCGGATCTGCCTGCGCGGAACACATCCATACGATCGCCAGTACGAGAGGCACTATCCAACGCATGTCGCTACTCCTGGTCAGCCAGAATGAGGGCCGAAGAATAGCAGAGTGTTCTTACACGCTTGATGAAGCCGGGGCAGCTTGGTCGTACCCGGGATCGGAACGATCCAAGGTTTCCGGGCGAGCAGCCATGCGAATGCGATCCGACGTTGCACCCTTGTCGCTGGCAATCTCGCCGAGTGTGTCGACCAGCGCCTGTTTCGCCTGAAGCGCTTCGGCCGCGCCCTACATACGTGAGGGACGACTCGTGCCAGTGCTTCTGCAGCTTACGGGCGCGCATATCGGCTTGCACCTTTACGACGGAAACAGGACGGCTCAACCGAAGCGAGTGCGAGCGTTTCTTGATCCAGCATTGGCGCGCTAGCATGACTGCAACGATTACCTCCCGACTGACAGGGAACTCGCGCGGTTCAGGGCGCGGGCCAGGTTGCAAACCCGTCTTTCGCCCGGCGACGTTCGAAGGTCGGCAAAGAGCCGATCTGCGACGGTCGCGTTGTTGCACGGTGGCGTGCCGGCCATTTCCGGCCATCTATCCACCCACGCCCCCGTCAATCGTAAAACCTCGGCGTATAAACCCACTCCCGCTCGCCGCGCACGAAGCGGCGCGTCTTCGACGAGCCGACGATCACCATCGTGCGCATGTCGACGTCGGCCGCGCTCAGCGCGCCGAGCGTCGTGCTGCGCAGCGTGGCGCCGGGCCGGCCGATGTCGCGGCCCAGCACGACGACGGTGTCGGCCGTGCGCACCGCGCGCACGATCTCGAGCGCGCGATCGAGCTGCCACGGCCGCGCGCGCGACACGGGGTTGTAGAACGCTATCACCAGATCGGCGCGCGCGGCAAGGGCGAGCCGTTCCTCGATCACGCTCCACGGCTTCAGGTTGTCCGACAGCGAGATCACGCAGAAATCATGGCCGAGCGGCGCGCCGGCCTGGGCGGCGGTGGCGAGCGCGGCCGACACGCCGGGCACCACGTCGAGCGCGACGTCGGCCCAGGCCGCGTCGTCGCTGCCGTCGAGCGCCTCCAGCACCGCCGCGGCCATCGCGAACACGCCGGGATCACCCGACGACACCATCGCCACGCGGCGTCCCTGCGCGGCCAGTTCGAACGCGTGCCGCGCGCGCTGCAATTCCTCGCGATTGTCGGTTTCGTGGACGCGCTGGTCGGCGCGGAACGGGCCGGCCATGCGCACGTAGGTCGCGTAGCCGAGGATGTCGGTGGCCGCGGCGAGCGCGGCGCGCGCGGCCGGCGCCATCAGTTCGGCGCTGCCGGGGCCCAAGCCGAGCACGGTCAGGCTGCCGCGCGCCTGGCCGAGCGCGTCGGCGTCGACGGGCGCGGCGGCCACGGCGATCGCGACGGGCATCGCGCCCTCGGCGCCGTGATGCGTCGCAGCGGTGAGGGCTTGCCCGGCGGGATCGGCGGCCACGACGCGGGTCGCGACGATCGAGGCCGACGCGAGCGCCGCGTCGAGCAGCGCGCCGGCATCGGCGCCGGCGTCCGGCACGAAGCGCAGCGGCACACCAAGCGCGCGCGCGGCGCGCGCGAGCGCCGCGTCGCGCATCGCCCGGCGCGGCGCGACGAGCGCGGCCAGCGCGAGCGGCGCGAGACCGGCCGCGGCCAGCGCGTCGAGCACGTGGGCCGCGAGCGGATCGGCGCGGGAATCGAGCGAGGCGTCCAGGTGCGATGTCGTGGACGCCAGCGGCGCCACCGCCCGCGCCTCCGGCCGCAGCGCCACCACCACGCTGCGCGGATGGATCACGAGTTCGCCGGCGCCGCCGTCGGCCACGCGCGGCGTCACGCGGATCGCATGCGAGGCGCCCGGGTCGAGCGGCAGCGCGACCTGGTCGAGCCACGGCGCGTCGCCGTCCACGCGCGTGCCGGCGCCCGCCAGCAGGTCCGACACGAAGCGCTTGCCGGCGCCGAGGTCGGCCAGCGCGTAGCCGTCGGGCGGATTCAGCACGCAGGCGCCGAATCGCAACTCGCCGCTGGTGGTGATGGCCGGCGCCACCGCGAGCAGCGCGGCGATCTCGCGCGCGAACAGGTTCGCGCCGGTCAGCCCGCCCAGCAGCGGCACGACCGCGCTGCCGTCCTCGGCCACCGCCAGCACCGGCGGTTCGACGCCCTTGTCGGCGAGGCATGGCGCGACGCAGCGGATCACGATGCCGGCCGCGCACAGCGCGACGATCGGCGTGCCGCGCGCGTACAGCTCGCGCAGATGCGCGCCCAGTTCGGCGAACCCGACGTCGCCCCGCGCGCGGCCCGCGAGCGCGTGGATGGTCGCGCCCGCGTAGTGCGCGCGGATCCGCTCGGCCACCGGCAGCGCGCCGGCGCCGAGCACGACGATCGCCGGCGCGACGTTCAGCCTTGCCATTTTTCCCCCGGCACGACGAGCAGCGAAAAATACGGCGAGGCCATCGGATCGACCTCGGCGAGCGGCACGATGCGCTGGTTCGCCATGGTCGCGCGTTCGACGTACAGCGCGCGCCCGGCCAGCCCGAGTTCCTCGAGCACGCGGCGCACCTTGTCGAAATTGCGGCCGAGCTTCATCACCACGGCGGCGTCGGCCTTCTCGAGCCGCGCGCGCAGCTGGTCGGCGGGCAGCACGCCCGACAGCACCGACAGCGTCTGGTTGCGGTAGACGAGCGGCACGCCGAGCACGGCCGCGCCGCCGAGCATCGAGCAGACGCCGGGCACCACCTCGGTGTCGTAGCGCTGCGCGAGCCGGTCGTGCAGGTACATGTAGGAGCCGTAGAAGAACGGGTCGCCCTCGCAGATCACGGCCACGTCGCGGCCGGCGTCGAGATGCGCGGCCACCACCTCGGCGGCGGTATCGTAGAAGTCGGCGATGATGTGTTCGTAGCTGAGCGGCGGCGCGAGCGCCTCGGTGGTGACCGGGTAGACCAGCGGCAGCTGGCACTGGCTCTCGGCCAGATGCGCCTCGACGATGCCGTAGGCATTGCCTTTCTTGCCTTTGGCGACGAAGTAGGCCACCACCGGCGCCGCGCGCAGCAGGCGCACGGCCTTCAGCGTCAGCAGCTCGGGGTCGCCGGGGCCGACGCCGATGCCGAACAGCCGGCCGCGCGGCGCGCCCGGCGGGACGTCAGCGGGCCGGGCGGCGGGGATGTCGGCGAGCAGGTCGGCCGGCACGGGCGGCAGGAGCGAATCGAACGGCAGGCTCATTCGACCTCCGTGGCCAGCGCGTTGACGGCGGCGGCGGCCATCGCGCTGCCGCCGCGCCGGCCGGCCACGGCCACGAACGGCACGCTGCGGCTGTCGGCGGCCAGCATCGCCTTCGATTCGGCCGCGCCGACGAAGCCGACCGGGAAGCCGAGGATCAGCGCCGGTTTCGGCGCGCCGGCGTCGAGCATGTCGAGCAGGTGGAACAGCGCGGTGGGCGCGTTGCCGATCACCACCACGCTGCCGGCCAGTTGCGGGCGCCACAGTTCGAGCGCGGCGGCCGAGCGCGTGTTGCCGAGTTGCGCGGCGAGGGCCGGCACCTCGGGCTCGCCGAGCGTGCAGCACACCGGGTTGGCGGCCGGCAGCCGCGCGCGCGTGATGCCCTCGGCCACCATCCGCGCGTCGCAGAGGATCGGCGCGCCGGCCGCGAGCGCCGCGCGGCCGGCCGCGCCGGCGCCGGCCGAGAAGCGCAGGTCGGCGACGATGTCGACCATCCCGCACGCGTGGATCACGCGCACGGCGAGTTTTTCCAGGTCGGCCGGGATGGCCGTCAGATCCGCTTCGGCGCGGATCGTCGCGAACGATTGCCGGTAGATTGCCTGGCCGTCGCGAAGGTAGTCGAGCATGCGAGTCAGTCCTGAGTGCGCCGCGGCGCATCGAGCATCGCGGCGGCTTGGTCGATCGTCAGATGGCGCGCGGCGAGGCGGCCGAAGCCGGCCTCGCCGTCGCGCCGGTAAAGGTCGTAGTGGCCGGCCTCGACCGCCACCAGCGTGGCGGCGGCCGGCCAGGGCTGCGCGCAGGCGCGCGCGCAACCGCTCAGATGCGCCTCGGCCGGCGCGGCGAGGCGCGCGGCCAGCGCCAGCGCGTCGGCCTTGGTGTCGGCCAGCGCGCGGCCGCAGCCGCGGCTGCCCGCGCAGGCGACCAGATGCGCGAGCGGCGCGTCGGCCGTGCCGACGAGGCCGAGCGCCGTCAGCGCGGCGAGCGCGGCGTCGGCGTCGGCCGCGCGCACGCCGGGCAGCAGCACGCTCTGCCATGGCGTGAAGCGCAGCGTGCCGTCGCCGTGGCGTTCGGCCAGCGCCGCGAGCGCCACGAGCGTCGCCGCGTCGAGCCGGCCGAGCGGTACCTGGGCGCCGACCTGGCGCGTGGCCGGGTCCGTCTCCGGCTGCACGCCGAAGCGCCGCAGCGGTTCGGCCGCGACGCGGCGCCAGCCGGCCAGCGCCGCGTCGCGGTGCGGCGCGAACGGCAGCCGCGCGGCCGCGTGCGCGAGCAGCGCCTCGGCGGGCAGCACGGCGAGCGCGTCGCGCAGCCGTGCCGCGTCGGCCGGCGCGAGCTCGATGAACGCGAGCAGCAGCGCATGGGCGGTGGCCACGACCTGGTCGGGCGCCACCGTGGCGAGCGCGGGCGCATCGCCGCCTGTCACGGGCGGGCGGCCGGCCAGCCCGAACGCGTAGCGCGGCTCGCCCGAGGCGTCGTGCAGCGCGGCGAACCAGAGATCGTGCGGATGATCGAGCGCGGCGAGTCGCTCGCCGCCGTCCAGCAGCAGCGAGCATTTCGGCGACAGCGCGGCGAAGCGCGGCTCGGTCTGCAGCATCGCCAGCAGCGCCGCGCCGAGCGCGCGCGTGTCGGCGAGCGCGCCCGTATCGCGCCCGGCAGCCGGGCTCAGCATCACGTTGCGCAGGTCGTCGCGCAGTGCCGCGGCGGCCAGATCGGTGCCGCCGTCGGGCAGCGGGCCGAGCCCCGCTTCGATCAGCGCCGCCGCGAGCGCGGCCTCGTGGCCGGCGCACACGCCGCGGATCTGCAGGTTCGCCCGGTTGGTCGCGTCGAGCGCGCCCGAGGCGTGCGCGCGGGCCGCCGCCGCGAGCGCGCGCGCGCCGGCGGCATCGAGCCGGCCGCCCGGCAGCCGCACGCGGCACAGTCCGCCGTCCTTCGTCGCGACCACGCGCACCAGCCCCGGGCAGGCGCTCGGCCGGATCGCCGGCGCGGCGGCGGTCGCGGCGCCGGCGGGCGGGGCAGCGGCAGGCGCGACATCGCTCCGGCCATCGGCCGGCCGTTCGGTCGGATTCAGGGTCGGGCGATGGATCGAGCGAGGGGAGGATAACGAACGAGTCAACGGCGTGCCGGGTCAGGTCGCGAGCCGGCGGGAGACGGGCGCCCGCGACTCGCGCGTGCGCCGCAGCGGCATCGGTTTACCCCGCCTGATGCCGGCCGGCACGTTCATCGCGCCGGCAGGTCTGCTGGTGCGCAGCGGGTTGCCGCCGCGCGCCTTCCGGCAGGCATGCCGTGGCATCGACGGGCGGCGCACTCGCTGCGCGCAGTTGCGGGGGCAGCCGCAGCGGCGCGGCAAGCCACGCCCTGCGTTCCCTGTTAGGCCCGTTGGGCACCGGCGAACGAGGCTGTATTATGCCTGCTTTCGTTCGGCCGAGATACGCCGGGCGCGCCGGCCGGCGTGCCCGGCGCGGCGATGGACGGCAACGCGGCAAGGGTGGAGCACGGATGGGGAACGGGGCATGACGGCGTGGCTGACGGTGGTCGGAATCGGCGACGACGGGTTCGCGGGGCTCGGCAAGCGCGCGCGGCGCGCGCTGATCGACGCGGCCGTGGTGATCGGCGGCGAGCGCCATCTGGCGATGCTGCCGGCCTGCCTGCGCGCGCGGCGCGAGCCGTGGCCGAAGCCGTTCGATCTCGCGGCGCTGCTGGCGCGGCGCGGCGAGGCCGTGTGCGTGCTCGCGAGCGGCGACCCGATGTTCTACGGCGTGGGCGCGACGCTCGCGAGGCAGCTGCCGGCCGAGGAACTGTGCGTGCTGCCGGCGCCGTCCGCAGCGTCGCTGGCCGCGGCGCGGCTCGGCTGGGCACTGCAGGATCTCGAGGTCGTGTCGTGCGTCGGCCGCCCGCTCGCGGCGCTCGCGCGCCATCTGCATCATGGCCGGCGCCTGCTGGTGCTGAGCGCCGACGGCGCGACGCCGGCCGCGCTCGCGGCGCGGCTGGCCGAGGCCGGCTACGGCGCGACGCGCATGAGCGTGTTCGAGCATCTGGGTGGCCCCGACGAGCGCCGCATCGACGCGCTCGCGCAGGGCTGGCCCGCGCCGCAGGTCGCCGCGCTGAACCTGATCGCGCTCGACTGCGTGCGCGCGGCCGACACGCCGCCCGTGCCGCTCACCCCGGGCCTGCCCGACGACGCCTATCAGCACGACGGCCAGCTGACCAAGCGCGACATGCGCGCGATCACACTGGCGCGGCTCGCGCCGACCCCGGGCGAACTGCTGTGGGACGTCGGCGCGGGCTCGGGCTCGATCGGCATCGAATGGATGCGCGCGCATCCATCGTGCATGGCGCTCGCGATCGAGGCCGACGCGGTGCGCCGCGAGACCATCGCGCTGAACCGCGACCGGCTCGGCGTGCCGGGGCTCGCGATCGTGGCGGGCCGCGCGCCCGAGGCGCTTGCCGGGCTTGCCGTGCCCGACGCGGTGTTCGTGGGCGGCGGAGGCAGCGAGGCCGGCGTGCTGGCCGCCTGCTGGGCCGCGCTGAAGCCGGGCGGCCGGCTGGTGGCCAACGCGGTGACGCTGCAGGCCGAGGCCGCGCTGCTCGACTGGCGCGACCGGCACGGCGGCACGCTCACGCGCGTCGCGCTGGCCGGCGCGGCGCCGCTCGGCGGCTTCGACACCTGGCGCCCGGCGCTGCCCGTCACGCTCTACGAGGTCCGCAAGCCGCTCGCGGACGGCGGCGCATGACCTCGCACGACACGCCTCGCGCCGCCATGCGCGTGCTGCTGCTCGGCGGCACCGGCGACGCGCTGAAGATCGCGCGCACGCTGCCGGCCTCCGACGTCTACAGCCTCGCCGGGCTCGGCAGGATCCCCGACGATCTGGCCTGCGAGGTGCGCGTGGGCGGCTTCGGCGGCGCCGACGGGCTGGCCGCCTGGCTGCGCGAGGCCGGCATCGGCCTGGTGGCCGACGCCACGCATCCGTATGCCGCGCGCATCAGCGCGAACGCGGCGGCCGCCTGCGCGGCCACCGGCACGCCTTACTGGGCGCTGCGCCGCCCGGCCTGGGCCGCGCGCGACGGCGACGACTGGCGCCTGGTGCGCGACTGGTCCGGCGTGGCCGCCGCGATCGCGCCGTTCGCGCGGCCGTTCTTCACGCTCGGCCGCGAGCCGCTCGCGCATCTGGACGAGATTGCCGCGCACCAGCACTGGACCGTCCGCTGCCTCGACGCGCATCCCGGCAACGCGCGCGCGAACGTGATCGCCGCGCGCGGGCCGTTCGAGCTGTCCGCCGAGCGTGCATTGTTCGCGCTGCTCGGGGTGGACGTACTGGTCAGCAAGATGAGCGGGGGCGCGGCGACCGAGGCGAAGCTCGAGGTCGCGCGCGAGCGGCGCATCCCGGTCGTGATGATCGAGCGGCCGACGCTGCCCGAGGCCGGGCGTCGTTTCGACGATCCGGCCGCGCTGGCCGACGCGCTCGCCGCTTGGCGCGCGTCGTGATGCCGGGCGCGGAAGCCGGCCGGACCGCATGCCCGGCGCCATGCCATTCCAACGGAGAACACGACAGATGACGGTGTATTTCATCGGCGCGGGGCCGGGCGACCCCGAGCTGATCACGGTGAAGGGCCAGCGCCTCGTGCGCAGCTGCCCGGTGATCCTCTATGCCGGCTCGCTGGTGCCGGCGGCGGTGCTCGACGGCCATCGCGCCGAAACGGTGGTCAATACGGCCGAGCTGGACCTCGACGCGATCGTCGCGCTGCTCGCCGACGCGCATGCGAAGGGGCAGGACGTGGCGCGCGTGCATTCGGGCGACCCGTCGCTGTACGGCGCGATCGGCGAGCAGATCCGCCGCCTTCGCGCACTCGGGATTCCCTACGAGATCGTGCCCGGCGTGACCGCCACCGCGGCCTGCGCGGCCACGCTCGGCGTCGAGCTGACGCTGCCCGGCGTCGCGCAGACGGTGATCCTCACGCGCTACGCGGGCAAGACCACGATGCCCGAGGGCGAGGCGCTTAGCGGGCTGGCCGCGCACCGCGCGACGCTCGCGATCCATCTCGGCGTGCGGCATCTGGCGAAGATTGTCGAGGAGGTGCGCCCGCATTACGGCGACGACTGCCCGATCGCCGTGATCTACCGCGCGAGCTGGCCCGACGAGACGCGCGTGACCGGCACGCTGGCCGACATCGTCGGCAAGATCGCGGCCACCGCGATCGAGCGCACGGCGCTGATCCTGATCGGCCGCGTGCTCGATACCGATCGGTTCGACGAATCGACGCTCTACGCCAAGGCTTGAGCCTTGCCGGGCGTGCCGCGGGACATCCGGCGGGAAGGGAAGGGCAGGACGCTGCGGCGCCGCGGACGCGCGAAGCGGCGGGAAGCGGCGGGAAGCGCCGCACCGCGCCGCCGGCATCGTGCCGGGCCGGCGCGACACCGGCCGGTCGCGCTCAGTCGCGCGCGGGGATCGTCAGGCCGCGCTGCACGGCCGGGCGCGCGAGGAACGCCTCGAGCGCGCGCCCGACGTTCGCGAAGCGCTCGAACTCGACCAGCTCGCGCGCCTCGTAGAAGCCCACCAGGTTGCGCACCCACGGGAACGTCGCGATGTCGGCGATCGTGTAGTCGGCGCCGACGATCCAGGCGTTCGACGCGAGCCGCGCCTCCAGCACGCCGAGCAGGCGCCTGGCCTCGCCGACGTAGCGGTCGCGCGGACGCTTGTCCTCGTACTCGCGCCCCGCAAACTTGTGGAAGAAGCCGAGCTGCCCGAACATCGGGCCGATGCCGCCCATCTGGAACATCAGCCACTGGATCGTTTCATAGCGGCCGGCCGCGTCGGCCGGGATCAGCTTGCCGGTCTTCTCGGCCAGATACAGCAGGATCGCGCCCGATTCGAACAGGCCGAGCGGCTGGCCGCCGGGGCCGTCCGGATCGATCAGCGCGGGGATCTTGTTGTTCGGGTTCAGCGAGAGGAACGCCGGGGAGAGCTGGTCGTTCGCGTCGAAACGCACCAGGTGCGGCTCGTAGGGCAGGCCGAGTTCTTCCAGCATGATCGACGCCTTGACGCCGTTCGGCGTGGGCAGCGAATAGAGCTGGATGCGGTCCGGATGCTGCGCCGGCCATTTCTTCGTGATCGGGAACGCGGACAGGTCGCTCATGGGGCGCTCGGTGTGAGTGAAGGGTGTCGCGATGGTATACGGAACCGCCGAACGCCGCCGGTTCCGTCCGGGGCGCCATGCCGACCGCGTCAAGCCGGGCGGGCGCGGGCCGCGAGACGCGAGAGACTGTCCGGTCCGCCCAGGCGCCGACGCGGTGCCGCTCTCTCAGAGCGCGCGCGGCATCGGCCGCCGTTCGCGCGGCGGGCGCCGCCGTGCGTGGCGCAGGCAGTGGTGGAGCGCGTCGGCGTGGCGGGCGCGGCCGAGGCGCCGCGCGGCGCGCGCGGCGGCCGTCGAGCCGTCGCGCAGCAGGCAGGGCGCGGCGTTCATGCCGTCGCCAGGCGCCATTCGGCGTGGCCCGCGTAGCGCTCGGAGACGACGCTCGCGACCGGCGCGTCCGGGCGCCCGGCGTTGACGCGAAAGCGCGCCACCGTCTCGTCGAGCTGGCGCCCCTGCGCTTCCAGCGACTTCGACGCGGCCGCCGCCTGCTCGACCAGCGCCGCGTTCTGCTGGGTGGTCTCGTCCATCTGCGTGATCGCCAGATTCACCTGCTCGATACCGCGGCTCTGCTCGGTCGAGGCCGCCGCGATCTCCTCCATGATGTTGGTCACGCGCGCCACCGCCTGGGTGACCTCGGTCATGGTGCGGCCCGCCTCGTCAGCCACCGCGGCGCCGTCATGCACCGTCTGCACCGAGGCGGCGATCAGGTCCTTGATCTCCTTGGCCGCCACCGACGAGCGCTGCGCGAGCGAACGCACCTCGCTCGCCACCACCGCGAAGCCGCGCCCCTGTTCGCCGGCGCGCGCCGCTTCCACGGCCGCGTTCAGCGCCAGGATGTTGGTCTGGAACGCGATGCCCTCGATGATGCCGGTGATGTCGGCGATCTTCGACGAGCGCTCGCCGATGTCGTTCATGGTGTGGACCACGCGGCCCACCGCATGGCTGCCGCGCTGCGCGACGTCCGAGGCGCTGCTGGCGAGCGCGCTGGCCTGGCGTGCGTTCTCGGCGTTGAGTCGCACCGTGGACGTGAACTGTTCCATGGTGGCGGCCGTTTCCTCCAGCGACGCGGCCTGTTCCTCGGTGCGCTCGCTCAGGTCGATGTTGCCCGCCGCGATCTCGCCGACCGCGGCGGCGATGCCCGAGCTGCCCTCGCGCACGCGGCTGACGATGCCGGCGAGCCGCGTGTTCATGGTGTCGAGCGCGTCGAGCAGGTCGCGCGTCTCGTCGTGGCCGCGCACCAGGATGTGGCTCGTCAGGTCGCCGTCGGCGACGGTGCGCGCCACCCGCACCGCGTCCGACAGCGGCCGCGTGATCGAGCGCGTGAGCCAGAGCCCGGCGCCGATCGCCAGCAGGGTCGCCGCGGCGCTGATCACGGCCATCAGGTTGCGCACGCTCGCGTAGCGCTCGGCGCCGGCCTGCGCGAGCCCGGCCTCGCGCTCGCGCGTGTAGGCTGCGTAGGCGTCGGTGGCCCGCACCAGCTCGGCCAGCAGCGGGCGGCACTCGTCGTCGATGGCGGTGGTGGCCTCGTCGCGCTTGCCCTGCAGCGCCAGGTCGACGATCCGCTGCGCGACCGGGCCGTAGCGGCGCTCCACCTCGGCGATGGTGGCGGCGAGCGCGCGGGCGCGGTCGGTGGCGTCGGGGGCGGCGGCCAGCATCGACTGCAACTGCGCGAGCCCGTGCTGCACGTCCGCATGCGCGCGCTGCACGTCGGCCTTTTCCAGCGCGACGTCGGCGGGCCGGGTCACCAGCACCAGGTTGCGTGCCGCGATGGCGCGGCGGTCCACCGCCGTGCGCACTTCCTCGGCCACGTTGGCGCGCGCATTGATGCCTTCGGTATAACTGGCGAACGCGTGATTGGTGTCCGATAGCGCATTCAGCGCGAATGCCGAAATGCCCACCACGACTGCCGCCAGCAAGCCGAAAGCACCAAGCAGTTTGGTCTTGATGCTCAGCCGCAGAATTTTCATGATTAACCTCTTGTAAGTAGGGTTCGAGACGAAAATCAGCGCGACGTCCGTTCGTCGTAGGTGCGTTAACGGGACGTTTGTTTTTTTCTTTACCTTCCCGAACCCCTATATCGTTGACCCGAATCACGAAAATCAGGTAGTCGCCATGAATCGCTTAATTGACGGGCATGAACGGCCCGTCCAGAAAGGGTTTGGCGGAATCTTTCATTTACATTTCATCGCTGAGGTGCTCTGGATCTTTTTGGTCTGTTTAAATGTGAACGACATGCGATCGCAGCGCCGCATATCGGCGTCCGCTTCGTCGGGATTGGTTTATTCACCAGTGAACGATCGATGCACGATGCAAACGATAAAACAATAGGGCGTTATGGAAAGTTTATTTGAAACACCCGATCGACCGGAATCGTTTTACGCGGAAGGCGAATCAACCATAGGATGCATCGCAAATGCCGCGGCGCGGCCGGCACGATTGACGAATGGCAACGGCGGCGGAAGGGAGCGGAAGGAAAAGCAGGAAGCGCGGGCGGCTCAGTCGCGCCCGGCGCGGCGCGCGGCCGTGTCGGCCGGCGCGAGCAGGCGGCCGGCCAGGCCGAGCGCGTCGTAGAGCAGCACCGCGAGCAACGCGACGATCACGCCGCCCTGCAGCACGAACGCGGTGTTGGAGGTCTGGAGCCCGGCGATGATCACGTCGCCGAGGCCCTTGGCGGCCACCGTCGAGCCGATCGTGGCGGTGCCGAGGTTGATCACCACCGCGAGCCGCACGCCGTTGACGATCACCGGCATGGCCAGCGGCAGCTCGATCGAGACGAGCCGCTGGCGCGCGCTCATGCCCATGCCGCGCGCGGCGTCGAGCGTGGCGGCCGGGATCGAGCCGAGGCCCGCCAGCGTGCTTTCGAACACCGGCAGCAGGCCGTACAGCGTCAGCGCGAGCAGCACCGGCGTGGCGCCGAAGCCCACGGCCGGCACCGCGAGCGCGAGCACGGCCACCGGCGGGAAGGTCTGGCCGAGGTTGGCGATGCTGCGCGCCACCGGCAGGAAATCGGCGCCGGCCGGGCGCGTGACGGCGATCCCGGCCGCGATCGCGAGCACCGAGCCGATCAGGCTCGACGCCGCCACCAGCGCGAGGTGCGCGAGCGTCAGGTCGATCAGGCTCGCGCGGTCGTAGATGGCGGGCGCGCCGTGCTCGGCGAGCGGCGCGAACAGCGGCTGCAGCCAGCCGGGCCGCGCGATCAGCACGAGCAGCGCGGCCAGCGCCGCGAGCCGTGCCGCGGCGGACACGGCGCGCGGGACGGTGCCGCCTGCCTTGCTGCCGCTGTTCTTGCCTCCAGGCGTGCCGCTCGCGAAGCTCATGCGCCGTGCCTCGCATGCGCGACCAGCGCGGCGAGCGTGATGCGGGTGGGGGCGGCTGGCGCGTCGGGCCGTGAACCGGGCTCGGCCCGCCCGCCGGCCGGCGCCACCGGCAGCGCGTCGACGCCGCGCCACAGCAGTTCGGACAGCGCGTCGCGCAGCGAGCGGTCGGCCTCGATCGGCGTGCCGCTCGCGTGGCCGGGCTCGGCCAGCCGCGAGACGGGGGTCAGCGCCAGCAACCGCAGCGGGCGCTCGGCGCCGGCCACCAGCTTCTCGACGAAGCCCGGCGCGGGCCGCGCGAGCAGCTGCGCGGGCGGGGCGGCCTGCAGCACGCGGCCGCCGTCCATCACCGCGATCTGGTCGCCGAGCCGCAGCGCCTCGTCCATGTCGTGCGTGACGAGCACGATCGTGATGCCGGTGCGGCGCTGCAGCGCCGCGAGGTCGTCCTGCGCCTTGCCGCGGATGATCGGGTCGAGCGCGCCGAACGGTTCGTCCATCAGCAGGATCGCCGGCTCGGCGGCCAGCGCCCGCGCCACGCCCACGCGCTGCTGCTGGCCGCCCGAGAGCTGGTGCGGCAGCTTGTGCCCGTAGATCGACGGATCGAGTTCGAACAGTTCCAGCAGTTCGTGGACGCGCGCCTCGATGCGCGCCTTCGGCCAGCCGGCCAGGGTCGGCACCGTGGCGATGTTGCGCGCCACCGTCCAGTGCGGAAACAGGCCGTGGCCCTGGATCACGTAGCCGATGCCGAGCCGCAGCGTCTCGCCGCGCACCGTGGCGGTATCGACGCCGTCGATGCGAATCGTGCCGCTGGTCGGCTCGATCAGCCGGTTGATCATGCGCATCAGCGTGGACTTGCCGCTGCCCGAGGCGCCGACCAGCGCCGTGACGGTGCCGGGCGCGATGGCGAGCGAGACGTCGTCGACGGCGACGAGCGGCCCGAAGCGACGCGTCACGCGTTCAATCTCGATCATCGGGAAGCACTCCGTTGGGTGGACTGGATGGCCGCGTCGAACACCACCGACACCATGAACGCGAGCGCGATGGTCGGCAGCGCGCCGAGCAGCACGAGGTCGGTGGCGGCCTGGCCGAGCCCCTGGAAGATGAAGGTGCCGAAGCCGCCGCCGCCGATCAGCGCGGCCACCGCGGTCAGCCCGACGTTCTGCACCAGCACGATGCGCAGCCCGGCGAGGATCACCGGCAGCGCCAGCACGAGTTCCACGCCGAATACGCGCTGGCGCGGCGTCATGCCCATCGCGGCGGCGGCCTCGACCACGCGCGCGTCGACGCCGTCGATCCCCACCACCACGCTCGACACGATCGGCAGCAACGCGTAAAGGAACAGCGCGACGAACGCGGGCGCCGGGCCGATCCCGCCGATGCCGAGCGCGGCGGCGAGCGGCAGGTGCGCGGCCAGCAGGCCGAGCGGCACCATCAGGATGCCGAACAGCGCGATGCTCGGGATGGTCTGCACCACGTTCAGCGCCGGCAGCAGCGTCGCGCGCCAGGCCGGGCGCTGCGCGCAGCCGATGCCCACCGGCAGCGCCACGGCGAACGCGGCGAACGTCGAGCCGGCCACCAGCGCGAGATGGCGGGCCGCCTCGTTCCAGAAGGTGTCGGCGCGCACCGCGTATTCCTGCATCACCGACAGGCCGTCCCACCAGCCGCTCGCGAGCGCGGCGGCGAGCGCCGCCAGCGCCACCGCCAGCGCGCCGAGGCGCTTGAGCGGGGCGAGCTCGAGCCGCGCCAGCGCGTCGGCGATCAGCACCGCGAACGCGAACAGCAGCAACCACGCGCCGGCCGCGGGCGAGACGCGCGCGATCGGCATCTCGCCGCCGACGAGCCGCGCCGGCGCCGCGCCGAGCCAGTAGCCGAGCCAGACCAGCGCCGCCGTGCCGGCCGCGGCGCGCCAGCCGGGGCGCGTGCGCGCGAGCGCGAACGCGGCGGCCGCGAGCCAGCCGGCCAGCGCGAGCATGGCGAGCGGGGCGGGGAAGATGTCGGTCAGCGCCAGGCCGTGGCCCGGCACGATCCGGTTCGCGCGGAACGTGACGAACGGCAGCGCGAGCGCGCCGCACCCGGCGAGCGCGACCAGCACGCCGACCCGGTCGACGTAGCCGCCGTGTCGCCGCGGGCCGGCCCGGCCGGAGGGCGCCGCGGGCGCGGCGGGGTCCGTCATTTGACGAAGCCCTTCGCCTTCAGATAGTCGGCCGCGACGTGCGCGGCCGGTTCGCCGTTGATCTGGATACGGCTGTTGAGGGTCTGCAGCGTCTTGAGGTCGAGGCTCGCGAACACCGGCTTGAGCCAGTCGGCGATCTGCGGATGCGCCTTCAGCACCGCCTCGCGGATCACCGGCGCGGGGGCGTAGACGGGCTGCACCTGCTTGTCGTCGGCGAGCAGCACGAGCCCCGAGGCGGCGATCGCGCCGTCAGTGCCGTACACCATCGCGGCGTTGACGCCGTCGGTCTGCGCGGCGGCCGCGCGGATCGTGGCGGCCGTGTCGCCGCCCGAGAGCACCAGCAGCTGGTCCGGCTTCAGCTTGAAGCCGTAGGCCTTCTCGAACGACGGCAGCGCCGAGGCGCTGTTGACGAACTCGGCGGACGCCGCGAGCTTGACCTTGCCGCCCGCGGCCACCCAGCGGCCGAAATCGCTGAACGTCTTCAGGTGCTGCTGGCCGGCGAGCGGCCCGAGCATGGCCACGCCCCAGGTGTTGTTGGCGGGCGCCGGGGTGAGCCAGACCAGATGGTTGGCCGAATAGTCGAGCTGCCTGGCTTCGGCGTAGCCGCGCGCGGCATCCTTCCAGACCGGGTCGCCGCTCTTGTTGAAGAAGAACGCGGCGTTGCCGGTGTACTCGGGATAGACGTCGATCTCGCCGGCCACCAGTGCCTTGCGCACGATCGGCGTGGCGCCGAGGCTGATCTTGTCGGTCACGCCCAGGCCGTGCGACTTGAGCACCTGGGCGATCAGGTTGCCGAGCAGGCTGCCTTCGGTGTCGATCTTCGAGGCGACGGTGACCGTGTCGGCGTGTGCCGTGCCGGCGGCGAGCGTGCCGCCGAACGCGGCGACGAGCGAAAGCGCCGCGCAGATGCGGCGGCGAACGGCGATATCCATCGTGAAGCGGCCTCCTGGAGGGGCGGTCGGGGGACGTGGCGCGCAATCCGCCAAATGGCGATCAAAGTTACGCGAGTGGCGCGCGTTTGGCAAACGCAAGGGGCGGGATCAGCGGTTTCGCTGCCAACGCGGAGGACGGCGGCACGCGTCGTGCGACACCGGCGGCCCGGGCGGGCAGCGCCCGGGCGGAATCCCGGCAGGGGCGCCGCTTCGCGCCGCCGGCACGAATCCGGTGATGGCGGCAGGCGCCCGACGAGGCGGGAACATGCCGGCTACTTCGCTTATCGTGACCGAACGCCTCGTGATGATCATGCGAGATTCATAGATCGATTCTATTTGCGAAATGGCGCCGTGCGTCGTTCAATGGCGTTCCGCACCGTGCCGTTCGCGTTGGTCCTTCCGTCCCACCATCAGGAGCGCAACACATGGCCACACAGATCAACATCGACGAAATCGTCCAGTCGATCGCCTCCGATACCCACACGCCGAAGGAAACCGTTTCCGCCCTCTACGAGAAGACGCTCGCCGAATATCGCGACGGCGCGCGCATCCTCGACTACATCGCGCTGCTCGCGGCCAAGCGCGTGCGCGACGACCTGCGCCGCCAGCGGCGCCACTGAACTCCGCTGTTTTCTGCAGTCCCGGACTCGCCCGCTGCGTCCGCGCAGGCCGGAGCCGGGCAGCGCCGACCTCGCAAGCGGCTGACCTCGCACGGACGGGGGAAAGCGCGCGGCAGGATGCGTGACCCGCGCGCGTTCGCCGGCGGCTCCGCTCAGATCCCCGTGCCGCGCGCGTTCCAGATCAGCCGCAGGCCGAGCGCCGCGATCGCGCCCGCCGCGAGGCGGTCGATCACGCCGCGCGCGCGCAGGTACAGCTCGCGCGGCCGGCGCGTGGAGAAGCCGAGGGCCACCACCGTGTACCAGCCGGCCTCCATCACGAACACCGCGGGCGGCAGCACCAGGTACGCCACCGTCGGCGGATGCGCGGGCAGCAGCGCCGCGAAGATGCTGCCGTACCAGATCGCCGTCTTCGGGTTGCTCAGTTGCGTGGTCAGGCCGACGCGAAACGAGCGCAGCGGCCGGCCGCCGTGGCGCGCGATATCGGCGTCGAACGTGAAGCGCTGCCGCGCGCCGCGCCAGAACTGCACGGCCAGATACAGCAGATAAAGGCCGCCCGCCACCTTCAGCGCCAGATAGAGCCACGCCACCGAACCGAGCAACGTGTAGAGCCCCGCGAGCGCCACGCAGGCGAACACGATCGCGCCCACGCCCATGCCGAGCGCGGTGGCGAGCCCGTCGCGGCGCGACAGCCCGATCGCGTTGCGCGCCACCAGCACGAAGCTGGGGCCGGGAATCATCGCGCCCAGCATCAGCGCGGACAGGATGGCGACGAGTGAAGCGGCGACATGCATCGAAATCTCTCCAGGTGGGGGACGACGGCGGGGCGCCGAAGCGCGGGGCTCGGCGGGAACCGGTGCAGCTTCCCCGCGCGTGATTCAAAGCCGATCCGGCGCCGGCTCAACGCCGCCTCAATGCGGCGCGGCCCCCGACTTCGTGCGGCTCTTGTCGGCGTACATGCGCAGGTCCGACTCGGCGAGCAGCCGCGTGACCGACGGATCGTCGCCCGGCTCGTAATCGACGTGGCCGACGCTGAAGCGGATGTGGTACGCGAGCCCGGCCTGTTCGCTGCGCACGCCTAGATCCTGCCGCAGCCGCTCGGCGAGATCGTGCGCGTCGAGCCGGTCGGCCATCACGAGCGCGACGAACTCGTCGCCGCCGAGCCGGCCGATCACGTCGATCTCGCGCATCACGGTGGTGAGCGACTGCGCGAACAGCACCAGCGCGCGGTCGCCCTCGGCGTGGCCGAAGCGGTCGTTGATCTGCTTGAAACCGTCGAGATCGAAGAACAGCAGCGAGGCGCGCAGGCCGCGGCGCCGGCACGCGTTCAGCGCCTGCTGCGCGAACATCTCGAAGCCGCGCCGGTTCGACAGCGCGGTCAGCGAATCGAGCGTGGCCATCTGCACGGCCGCCACCTCGCGCTCGGCCAGGCCCGCCAGATCCCGCAGGTGGACCAGGTCGGCCGCGTCGATCTCGCGCGGGCGCGTATCGATCAGGCACAGCGTGCCGAGATTCGTGCCGTCGGGCAGCGCGAGCGGGTGGCCCGCGTAGAAACGGATGCCGGGCGCGCCGGTGACGAGCGGGTTGTCGGCGAAACGCGGGTCGAGCGTGGCGTCGGGGATCACCAGGGCATCGTGCGAAAGGATCGCGTGGGCGCAGAACGAGACGTCGCGCGGCGTCTCCCGCTCCGCCAGGCCGAAGCAGCTCTTGAACCACTGGCGGTTCTCGTCGATCAACGAAACGAGCGCGATCGGCACGTCGAAGATGCGCCGCGCCAGCCGGGCAATGCGGTCGAAGCGCTCCTCGTCCGGTGTGTCGAGCAGGTTCAGGCCATGCAGCCGGGCGAGCCGTGAAGCCTCGTTGGCGGGAAGGGTGGCGATTTGCATGCGATCGGGTCTCACGATGTCGGATGGCGTGTCCGCCTGTGCGCATGGCTGTCCTGGCCGGGGAACGCGCTTGGCGGATCGATGTTGTCATCGTAGAACATTCGCGGCAATCCCGGAATGGCCGGGAATGGTCCGGAATGCGAGGCGACGTGAGCGTTGGTGCCGGTACGGCGCCCGCCGCCGCGCCCGGACGGCTGCGGAAGGGTGGCTGAACGGCCGCCGAAGCTTTCTTTTTGCTTTCGACCGATCCGACGGCAAGCCAGCCGGACAAGGCGCGCGGAGAGAATCGTTGGGTTTCCCAACACCGCGATGTAACAATCGCGAACTATCGTCGGGGCCGCGGGCGCGAGGAGTGAGACGCCCGCCCCGGACGCGAGCCCGCGTCCGCCTGATATCCCACGACGGAGAAATCCCCATGCAGACGCCGGCACCACGGCACTTGATACTGATCGGTATGCTCGCCGCCGCGGCCTCGCTCGCCGCCTGCAACGGCGACGACTCGCGGCCGGCCGCGCCGGTGACCACGCCGCCGAAGGCGGCCTGCGGCAACGCCGCGGTCGCCACCGCGAACCTGCATTGCCCGCCCGGCTTCACGGCGCCGAAATCCTGACGTCCGACGATCCATCCATCAGGACCCGACATGGTCACCCAATCCCGACGCGATTTTCTGAAGTTCTCCGCCGGCCTGGCCGGCGCCACCGCGGCCACCACGCTGGTGCCCGACTCGATCCGCCGCGCGCTGGCCATTGAACCGGCCACCGTGACCGGCACGATCCAGGACGTGCAGCACATCGTCGTGTTCATGCAGGAGAACCGCTCGTTCGATCATTACCTCGGCCACCTGAGCGGCGTGCGCGGCTACAACGACCGCTTCCCCGTCACGCTGCCGAACGGCAAGCCGGTGTGGTTCCAGCCGCGCCAGGAAGACGCAACCAAGGTGATCGCGCCGTTCCGCTACGACACCACCAACCCGAACTGGAACGCGCAGTGCATCGGCGGCCTGCCGCATACCTGGGTCACCACGCACAGCGCGATCGACCACGGCCGCGCCGGCCAGTGGGCCGCGCAGAAGACCAACATGACGATGGGCTACCATCAGCGCGACGACGTGCCGTTCCACTACGCGCTCGCCGATGCGTTCACCGTCTGCGACCAATACTTCTGCTCGATTCCCGGCAACACCCACCCGAACCGCATGTACCTGATGACGGGCATGGTCGATCCGCTCGCCACCGGCGGCGGTCCGCTGCTCGACAACATCGACTACATCGACAACCAGTTCGAGCCGACCCAGCTGCGCGCCCCGCTGACCTGGACCACCTACCCGGAGCGCCTGGAGGCGGCCGGCGTGTCGTGGCAGGTGTACCAGCAAGGCACCGACTTCGACAACTACACGGGCAACTACGGCACCAACATGCTCGCGGCGTTCCAGAATTTCGTGAACGCCCCGGCCGGCTCGTCGCTGCAGCAGCGCGGCATGAGCACGCGCAACATCGCGCAGCTGAAGGCCGACGTGCAGGCCGGCGCGCTGCCGCAGGTGTCGTGGCTGCTGCCGCCGGCCGCGTATTCGGAGCATCCGAAGTACACGCCGCTCTACGGCGCGTACTACATCTCGACGATCCTCGACGCGCTGACCTCGAACCCGGACGTCTGGAGCAAGACCGTCCTGTTCATCATGTACGACGAGAACGACGGCTTCTTCGACCACGTCGTGCCGCCGCAGGCGCCGACCTTCGTCTCGACGCCGCCCGCGAACGTCGGCGCGAGCACGGTGGACATCTCGCTCGAGCGCCACACCGTGGTGCCGGCGCAGGAGGTGGGCACCTTTACCGCCGACACGCTGCCGTATGGCCTCGGGCCGCGCGTGCCGATGTTCGTGGTGTCGCCGTGGTCGAAGGGCGGCTTCGTCAGCTCGCAGGTGTTCGATCACACCTCGGTGCTGCAATTCATCGAGCAGCGCTTCGGCGTGAAGGAGCCGAACATCTCGCCGTGGCGTCGCGCCGTATGCGGCGACCTCACGTCGACGCTCGACTTCACGAAGTCGGACGCCACCTTCCCGAACCTGCCGAGCACCTCGAACTACGTCGCGCAGGCCGACCTGCAGTGCGCGCGCACCACCGCGCAGACCGCGCCGGCCGCCAGCGCCGCGCCGAGCATCGCCGCGCAGGAGCCGGGCACGCGCCTCGCGCGTCCGACGCCCTACGAGCTGCACGTGAACGGGCAGCTGACGAACGCCGGCTACACGCTCACGTTCGCGAGCGGCGGCACGCAGGGCGCGCACTTCTGGGTCTATACCAACGATTCGAGCGCCTTGCCGCGTTCGTACACGGTGGAAGCCGGCAAGCAGCTGTCCGATACCTGGGCGCTCGACGCGGGAAGCGGCTACGCGATCCACGTCTACGGCCCGAACGGCTATTTCCGCCGCTTCCTTGGCTCGGCCTCGGGCGAGACCGCCGCGCATCCGGACCTGACGACCTGCTACGACGTGGCCAACGGCAACGTCTACGTGACGCTCGCCAACGCCGGCACGCAGCCGATGACGGTGATCGCCACCGATCTCGCCTACGGTCAGGCGCCGCGCACGCTGACGGTGCCGGCCGGGCAGGGCGTGGAGGCGCATTGGGACCTGTCGTGCAACGGCCAGTGGTACGACCTGCAGTTCACGATCGCCGACAACCCGTCGTGGCTGCGCCGCATCGCCGGGCGCGTCGAGAACGGCAAGGTGACCATCACCGACCCGGCTGCCACCACGCCCGTCACGACGGCGATCTGAGCGCCTGACGCGCAACGTCGCCGAATGCCGCACGGCCGGCCGGGCAGCTCGCCGCCCGGTCGTGCGGATTCGACCCTTCGATGCAATTTCGCCCGCGCCGCGTCACTCGACGGCGGGCGGCGTTGCGTGAATCCGACACCCGAGCCCGCGCCTGGCGGTCTTCACGGCCCGTGGCAGCGGGCTCGCATCGTGATGGGCAGGCTCGGGCCGCGTCGCGCCCCTCGACTCCGGTGCAATCCCTAGGTAAAAACCCTATGCTGCGATAGAATGACGCCCTCAAAGGAGGATTGAGGGATGATGCCTCACCGTTTTGTCGTACTTGAAAAGATTGCTTTCTCGCTGGTCGTGATGTCCGCTGTCGCCTGTACCGCCTTCATTACCTACGAACGCTGCCCCGACGATTTGCGCGACGCGCTCGACGCGGGCAAGGACATGCTGGCCATGAGCGCGGCCGGTTATTCGATCGCCTGCGCGTCGGCCGATCCGAACGCCTGCATCGGCCTGCCCACGTACTGATCCCGCGCCTCGCCCGCACCGCGGCCGGCGTCGGCTGCGCCGCAACGCCGGCCATCCCGCCGATCGCAAAAGCTTGCCGCCATTGTCGCGGCGGCCACGCCGGGAGTGCGTCGCGCTACCGCCCGCGTCGTCGCGCGTCCGTATCAGCCGCGCATCACTGGCCCGGCTGCGAGACGCGTTCGAGCGTGTTCGCCAGTTCGTCCTGCGACGCGCCTTGGGCGCGCGTGGCGATATCGCCGAGCGACAGCATGCCCACCAGTCGCCCGCCGGCCGTCACCACCGGCGTCCGGCGGATCCGCGCCTCGGCCATGCGCTGCTGGACCGCGTCGAGATCGTCGTGCTCGCGGCAGCAGACCGGCCGCGTCGTCGCGATCTCGCCGATCGCCGTGTCGGGGCCGACGTCGTCGGCGAGCACGCGCACCGTCAGATCGCGATCGGTCACGATGCCGACGATGCGTCCGCGATCGCACACCGGCAACGCGCCCACGTCGTAATGCGCCATGCACTGCGCCGCGTGCCGTACCGTGTCGTTCGGCGCGATCGATACCACGTCGCGCGACATCACATCCGCTACCCGAATCATCCGTTGTCCTCCGTCTGACGTTGTCGGCCCGGACAGCGCGCAATTCACGTGCCGGCCGCGCGGCAAGGGCGCGACACGCGCGGCTTTCTCCCGTGTGTTCTCCCGGCGCCTCGCGGCACGGCGCTTGCGTGCTTGGACGAGCGACGGCACATGCGCCCGATCCCGAGAGGAGAACATCATGACGATGATCGTGACAGGCAACTTCCAGACTTTCGCCGACGCGGAAACGTCCCGGCGCCGCTTGATGGACCGACAGTTCCGGCGCGACGACGTATCGATCTTCTTCCTGAATCCGCACGGCCAGCACGGGCGCTTTCCGATCGGCGGCGATGTGTACGCCGATACGGCCGCCAAGCCGGGCGGGCGCGGCGCGATCGCCGGCACCGTGCGGGGCGTGGCGATCGGCCTGCTGCTCGGGCTGCTGGTCTATGCGATCTGGCACACCCCGTGGTGGGTGCCCGTCGCGACGACGCTGCTCGGCGCCTATCTGGGCGCGTTCAGCGGCGCGCTGGCAGGCATGCGCGGGCGCGCCGAGGAGGGCACGGGCACGCTCGAACGCACCGAGCACGGCGTGGTGCTGGCCGCGCACGTCAACGAGGGCAACGCCACCGCGGCCGAGGAAATCCTGCGCTCGACCGGAGCGATCTCGGTCGAGCGCGTGGACGGCGAATGGCGCGACGGCCGCTGGCAGGATTTCGACCCGACCCGCAGGCCCGACGAGGCGGCGTAAGGTGTCTTGGCCGTGTCTGCGTTCCGGCGTTGCCGCGCGCAGGCATGTGCCCGGGACGCGGGGTCGAATGCACGTGGCGGTCGGGGAAGATTTGCAAACGCGATGTAGCGATTGCCGGCATGGAGCCGCGCCGTCGCGCGCAGGCCGCCCGCAGGCCGTCGTCACGGGCCTCGAGGCCGGCACGCATGTTGCATGGATCCATGGACCCGCCCGCGGCGAACGTGGAGAAGGGATGACGCTCTCGATGCGCCGATTGCTGGCTCGCGCGCGTCGTCGGCGTTCCTTCGCCTTCGTCGACGGCCCAGCCCACTCAACGCCACCAGCGTCGCCAGGCTCGACCGGCGGCGCGACAAGGAGCCCATATGTCTGAACAACCGGTCAAATCGAACACCTATCCGCAGCAACAGCACGAAAAGGCCGGCCAGAGCCCGGTGAAGATGCCGGCGGCCGGCAAGGACCAGCCCGACGCCGGCACGCAGGCGGCCGGCTTTGCGAACAAGCAGACGCCGGAGTCGATCGCGGGCAAGACGCCCACCGGCCTGCCGCCGATCGAACGCGGTCATCGCGGGCAGCAGCACGACGACCCGGTGCGCCGCGCCGCCGAGCGCATCACCTCGCTCGACAACGGCAACATGGCAGCCACCGACAACTCGGTGGACGTGGACGGCAAGGGGCTGGAGGCGCGCCGCGAAGCGTCGCCGCTGCAGGACAACGTGATCCAGTCGAACGCCTCGCTCGACGACGCCACCAGCCCGCCCGTCGAGGGGCTTGGCGGCATCGACAGCCAGCCGCCCGCGGAAGTGACCGCGCGGCCCGGCTGGCATGTGAAAAATCGCGGCACCGTGACCGTCGAACGTACCAACGGCGAGCGCGCCGAGCGCGTGTTCAGCTTCGAACGTTCGTCGCACTGAAGTTGACGGCCGGCTTGCGGGCCGGCTCGCATGAACGCCGCCGCGTCCGGTCGACTGGCCGGCGCGGCGGCGCCGTTCCCTCCTCACGGCGCGGATTTCGTTTCGTGCTAGGCTTGCGTCCGGCTCACGCCCGACCGGGTGGCCCGTGATCGCGCCCGGCGCGATGCCCGCTGGTTCGGCACGCCGATTTATCCGATTGGCGGCGTGAACGAGCGCGCGAATCCCGCGATTCACCCCTCGCACCACGTCTTCCGACCTCGTCAGCCCGGTTGTTCTCTCCGTCACGTTTCGTTTCTCCGCTCATGTCGACTTTGCCTTCGTCGCCGGTGCGCGCTCCGCGCGTGCTCGACTCCATCAATCCGAAATCGCTCGGCGTCGCGTTGTTGCTCGTCGCGCTCGGCGCCGTCTATCTCGCGCAGGCCGTCAGCCTCCGGCAGGCCGCGCTGTATCTGGTCGGCGCGCTGCTCGGGATGACGCTCTATCACGCCGCGTTCGGCTTCACTTCCGCGTGGCGCGTGTTCATCGCCGACCGCCGCGGCGCCGGCCTGCGCGCGCAGATGCTGATGCTCGCGATCGGCGTGCTGCTGTTCTTCCCCGCGCTGTCGGCCGGCACGCTGTTCGGCCATCCGGTGACCGGCCTCGTCTCGCCGGCCGGCACCTCGGTGATCGTCGGCGCGTTCCTGTTCGGCGTCGGCATGCAGCTCGGTGGCGGCTGCGCCTCGGGCACGCTCTACACGGTGGGCGGCGGCAGCACGCGCATGATCGTCACGCTGCTCGCGTTCGTGGTGGGCTCGGTGGTGGCCACCGCGCACATGCCGTTCTGGACCTCGATGCCGCAACTGAGGCCCGTCTCGCTGGTCCGCGCGTTCGGCGTGCTGCCCGCGCTCGCGCTGAATCTCGCGGTGTTCGCCGCGATCGCCGCGCTGACCGTGGCGCTCGAGAAGCGCCGCCACGGCGGCCTGGTGCGCGAGACGCGCGCGCCGCACACCTCGCCGTGGCTGCATGGCCCGTGGCCGCTGCTGGCCGGCGCCGTCGCGCTGGCCGTGCTCAACTTCGCCACGCTCGCGCTGTCCGGGCGGCCGTGGGGCGTGACCTCCGCGTTCGCGCTGTGGGGCGCGAAGGGCTTCGCCGCGCTCGGCATCGACGTCGCGAACTGGAAGTACTGGATGGCCGGCCCCAATGCCGCCGCGCTCGCCGCGCCGGCCAGCCACGACGTGACCACCGTGATGGACATCGGCATCATCCTCGGCGCGATGGCCGCCGCCTCGCTGGCCGGCCGCTACGCGCCCGTCTGGCGCGTGCCGCCGCGCTCGCTGGTCGCCGCCGTAGTGGGCGGGCTGCTGCTCGGCTACGGCGCGCGGCTCGCGTATGGCTGCAACATCGGTGCCTATTTCAGCGGGATCGTGTCGGGCAGCCTGCACGGCTGGCTGTGGCTCGTCTGCGCGTTCGCCGGCAACGTGCTCGGCACCCGGCTGCGCCCGTGGTTCGGCCTCGAGGTGGAACGCGTGAAGAACACCGGCTGCTGAATTGGCCGGCCGCGCCCGACGGCGCGCGATTCACCCGTCGCGCGCGACGCTCCAGCCATGGAGGTCGCGCGTTTTTCATTGGGACGAAGGACGCGCGAAGCCTGCGCGCGTGAGGGCCTGGCGATCGGGGCGCTTCGTGAGGCAGCCCATAATCCGCGCCGGGCGCCGGTTCACGGCCGATGGCTTTCTGCTACATTACGGCTCGCGCCGATTGCAACGACGGCGCACGGGCCGCGCTGCCGCCGCCGGCGCGCGTGGCGTCCGATCAGAACGACATCATCCGCTGAGAGAACAACCATGATCCAACAGGCAGTCCGGCTCGCATCGGCCGGCGCGGTGCTGGCCGCATCGGTCGCGTTGCTGTCGCCCGTCGCGCACGCGGCTGGTCCGGCAGTCGGGAAGGTCAAGCTCCTTGAACTCTATTCGCGCTACGCGCACGACAACCAGTCCGTCACCGGCCTGCCCGAGTACGGCGACGACAAGCGCATCCTGTTCACCGCCGTGGTGGTCGAGCAGTCGCAAGGGTTCACCGGCAACACGCTGCTGGTGGCCGGCGACCCGTCGCGGCCCGATGAACCGCTCGCGCGCCTGACCGGCTACGACGACAAGGAAACGCGGAAGATGGCGGCGCTGCCGGTGGGCGCGAAGTTCAGCGCGATTTGCGCGATCGCGCTCACCTCGGGCACCGATTTCCTGGCTCTGCAGGATTGCGTGGTGAAGCGATGAGCGCGCCGCTGAAGTGTCGTGTGGCCGCCGCGCTGGGCGGCGTGGTGCTGGCCTGCGCGGCGTCGGCCGGCCATGCGGCCGCGAAGGCCGACCCGCGCGCGCTGATCGAGCAGCTCGTGCAATGCCGCGCGTCGTTCGACGATCTGGCCGGCTTCAACGACAGCGTCGACGCGCATGCCGTGGGCTTTCCCGAGGCGAAGGACATCCCCGGCACGTCCGGCCCGGTATGGACCGTCAAGCCGGCCGTGAGCGCGCTCGGCACCAGTTCCGACACCGTGCTGTTGAACAGCCGCAGCAGCATGTTCGTGGTGGTCGCCTCGCCGCACGCCGCCGACGACGTGCTCGCGCTCGGCAAGCGCGAGGGCCTGGACGTGGAGATGAAGATGGACGGCTACGCGATCGTGCGCAAGGATCTGAACCAGCGCGCCATGCGCGCGTTCAACATCGACGCCGGGCATTACGCGGCCGGCTGCGTTTACGACGAGCAGGCGTTCGACACGGCACGTGCCGCGCGCAACAACGCGACGCCGCAGCGCCGCGCGCAGAAGAAGGCACTGGAGAAAGGCGCTGCAGGCAGGGCAGTGAGGCGGGGGGCGGTGGCGAGGTTTGACGCGATGCCGCCGGCTTGGTCGGGGCTTAGTCGGGACGCTCGAAATCGCGGCTGATCCAGCGCGTCGCGCTGGCCTTGTCGAGGCGGAAGCCGGCCTGCACGGTGGCCTGCCCGAGTTGCTCGCCGGCTTCGTCGAACGCCTTCAGCACGGCGTAGGGCTCGTCGTCGTCGGGCACGATGTCGAGCGTGACCGACACCGCGCGTTCCTCCACATGCACCGTCACTTCCTTGTGCAGCATCGCCTCGCGCTGCTGCTCGTGGCGGCGCAGCACTTCCGACGCGGTTTTCACCAGCGTGCGAAACGCGGCCGCGTCGAGGGGCTTCGGATTCTTCTTGTCGCGACCCATCGTCCAGGGGCCGACCAGCGCCGGCTCGGCCTCGCCGTCCTTGATCATCGCGACAGCCCAGCCGTCGTCGTCCTCGTTCTTGATCACGCGTGCCGTCCAGCCGTTGTCGTGCCAGAGGCCGTCCTCGTGGATCGGGTTGTCGTCCCGGGCTGCGTCGGTGTCGGTGAGGTGGTCGGTCATGAGGCTTCGGCTTCGGTTCGGGGGCTTGGGTGGGCGCGTATTGTAAACGTTTCGATGGGCGGGAATGGGGCGGGGTGACGCGGGTGGTTGGGGTGGTGACCGGTGAACCCTTTTTTCGGCAGAATGCGCGAAGGGTTGGAAAATCAATGAGTTGGCGAGGGGGGGGAATTTGGGGTGGCGGAGCGGAGTGATGGGAATTCGTTGTTGAATCAAGGAATTAGGGGATTTTTTGTCCAGTTTGCTGCCGGATAGGCAGCTTAGAAATTCTTGCGCCGGGCCTGTGGCTTGCGCGGTGCGTTTGCTGCCGGATAGGCAGCTTAGAAAGTAACGATCGTCGTTGCCCTTGATGAACTGATGTTTGCTGCCGGATAGGCAGCTTAGAAATTCATGATGAAGTCGTTGTAGCTGGGAAGGCCGTTTGCTGCCGGATAGGCAGCTTAGAAAATCCTGCACCTCGCGCGCGAGCAGGGGTGGATGTTTGCTGCCGGATAGGCAGCTTAGAAAGCTGACGGGCAGACATGAAGCCGATCCCGGGCGTTTGCTGCCGGATAGGCAGCTTAGAAAGCGATGGAGAATCGAAGCTGCATCCAATGGGAGTTTGCTGCCGGATAGGCAGCTTAGAAAGCGCTCGTGCTCGAGCTTCAGCACGAACGCACGTTTGCTGCCGGATAGGCAGCTTAGAAAGTAACCCGCGCGCGGTCCATCCCTCAACGAACCGTTTGCTGCCGGATAGGCAGCTTAGAAAATGTCGTACTTGGGAAAAGGGGACTGCTGTCTGTTTGCTGCCGGATAGGCAGCTTAGAAATACCGGGCGAATTTCGGTCAGCGCGAGCTGATGTTTGCTGCCGGATAGGCAGCTTAGAAAGACTGGCAATTCTGGCGCGATACGACGCGCGCGTTTGCTGCCGGATAGGCAGCTTAGAAATTCCGCCACGTCCGGCTCGGGCGCGTCGAATTGTTTGCTACCGGACAGGCAGCGCAAATAACAAAAAGACAACCAGACACATCCGGAATCCCCCGTGTGAGGCGGATTAAGAATCAGACCTCGACGTTGAATCGCTCCCGGGTAAAGCAGTGCAAACTGCGTCGTCGGACGTTTCCATTCGTGCCGGGAGCCGGCCCATTTCGCAACGACGTTGCGCAGGGCCAACCCAATCAGTTTGAGCGGGGCCTGCCCGAACCTTTCCACGCTTTTTCAGGGGATCAACATGACTCGGCAACTTTCATGGGCTGACGCAACGGTGCGCGACGAACTGGCGGCACTGCAACGCGCACAACCATTCGTCTACGGCCTGACCAACTACATCGCGGCCAACCTCAGTGCAAACGTGCTGCTGGCCGTGGGGGCCGCACCCGCGATTGGCGCCGCGCTGGACTGGCCGACCTGCTTCGCTGCCGCCGCAGCCGGGATGTGGGTCAACGGTGCCGCGCTGATCAGCAGCGCACCGGATACGCTCGAGACGGCCGCCCGGTCGGCACACGAAGCGGGTACGCCGTGGGTGCTCGATCCCGTGGCGTTCGGGGCGGGCAGCCCCGGGTACGACGCGGCCATTCAAGCACTGCTGCGCTACAAGCCGGCGGCGATTCGCGGCAATGCAAGCGAACTGATCGCGCTCGCGGGCGGCAGTGCCGGTACGAAGGGCGTGGAAAGCACCGCGCGCTCCGACGAGGCGATCGCGGTGATCCAGCACTTCGCGAAAGAGAGCGGCGCGGTGATCGCCGTCAGCGGGGAGGTGGATTACGTGACCGACGGCGAAACGCTGATTGCCGTCAGCGGCGGCGACGTGCGCCTCACCCGCGTCACCGGCGCCGGCTGCGCGCTTGGCGCGTTGATCGCGGGCTTGCTGGCGAATGCACGCTCGCCGCTCGAAGCCACGGCTGCGGCGCACGCGATTTACAAGGTCGCGGCGGAGCGCGCGGCATCGGCACGCGGCACCGGTTCGTTCGCCGTGGCGTTCGTCGACGAACTGTCGTTGCTCGACCCGGCAGCCTGAGGGCGGAGCGCGCGGCGCGCGGTTGATACCGCGCAGGCAGTCTGGATAACAAAAAGACCATCTCGACACGCCAACACCAACGCGACCCAAAACCATCACCGCTCCCATCCCCGATTCGGCTACGATTCCTCGACACACAAAAATGACGGGGCGCCAGTGGAGTCGATCAAGGCATCGGAACTTAAAACCATCCTGCACTCGAAGCGCGCGAATCTCTATTATCTGGAGCATTGTCGGGTGCTCGTGAATGGCGGTCGCGTCGAGTATGTGACGGACGCCGGCAAGAAGCGTCTCTACTGGAATATCCCGATCGCGAACACCTCCAGCATCCTGCTCGGCACCGGCACGTCGATCACGCAGGCGGCGATGCGCGAGCTTGCCAAGGCCGGTGTGCTGGTCGGCTTCTGCGGAGGCGGCGGCACGCCGTTGTTCAGTGCGAACGAGGTCGATATCGAGGTGGCGTGGATGTCGCCGCAAAGCGAATATCGGCCGACCGAATATTTGCAGGCGTGGGTGCGATTCTGGTTCGACGACGCGTTACGGCTGCATGCCGCGAAACGCATTCAAACCGCGCGCCTGCATCGGCTTCAGGACGCATGGACCACCCGCGCATTGCGGGAGTCGGGCTTCGGCGTCGAGCTCGAACCGTTGCAAGGACTGATCCGGCAATTCGAAAAACACATCGATGACGCGCGCGACGTGACGGCTTTGCTGACTGACGAGGCACGCCTGACCAAGGCATTGTTCAAACTTGCCGTCGATACCGTGGGCTACGGCGATTTCACGCGCGCAAAGCGCGGCACCGGCACCGACGCGGCCAACCGGTTTCTCGATCATGGCAACTATCTGGCCTACGGCCTTGGCGCGACGGCGACCTAGGTGCTCGGGCTGCCGCATGGGCTGGCGGTGCTGCACGGCAAGACGCGGCGCGGCGGCCTGGTGTTCGACGCGGCCGATCTGGTCAAGGACGCGATCATCCTGCCGCAGGCGTTCCTGTCCGCGATGCGCGGCGACGACGAGCAACAGTTTCGCCGCCAATGCATTGAAGCGCTGACGCGTGACGAATCGCTCGACTTCATCATCGACACGCTCAAGTCGATCGCCGTCGACACGGCGCGGCTCGCGCAAACGCCGGGAGCCGCATCGTGAACGTGCTGTTCGTGTCGCAATGCACGAAACGCGCGCTGACGGAAACCCGCCGCATCCTCGACCAGTTCGCCGAGCGGCGCGGCGATCGCACCTGGCAAACCCCGATCACGCAAGCCGGGCTCGACACCGTGCGCAAGCTGCTGCGCCAGACCGCGCGCAAGAACACGGCGGTGGCCTGCCACTGGATACGCGGGCGCGATCACAGCGAACTGCTGTGGATCGTCGGCGACGGCCGCCAGTTCAACAGGCAAGGGGCGGTGCCCACCAATTCAAGCACCAGCGACGTGCTGCGCGCAGATGACGAAAGCCATTGGCACCGCTTGCCGCTGATTTCGGGCATCACGGCGCTGGCGGCGCTGATGCACGATCTCGGCAAGGCCACGCTCGCGTTCCAGAACAAGTTGACGGCACAACGAGGGGCGCCGCGCAGCGACTATCGCCACGAGTGGGTATCGGTGCGGCTCTTCCAGGCGTTCGTCGGCGAGGCGGCGAACGATGCGGACTGGCTCGCGCGTCTTGCCGCTTGCGCGGACCCGGCAATGGATCCGTCCAGCTTCGAACTGCAGTGGCTCGATCACGAGGGCGGCCGGCTGCTGCGTGACGGGCGCGACGCGCAAGCCATGGCGCGCCTGCCGTTCGCCGTGCTGCCGCCGTTGGCGCAGGCTGTCGCGTGGCTGATCCTCACGCACCATCGTTTGCCGTGCAAACCCGTCCGGAACGAGGCTTCCAATCCCGAAGACGACGACCGACGTTTTCACTGGCGACGGTTCGGCACCCGCACGCGCGATATCTCCGCCGGCGAACTGCGGCATCTGTTTCGCTGCATCGATCCCGACTGGAATGCGCCGCGCGAACCTTCGCCGCCGCATGAGTTGGACGCGGATTGGGAGTTTCCGCATGGGTTGCCGGTGATCACGTCGGCATGGAGAAAGCAGGCCGCGCGCCACGCGGGAAAACTTCAAGCCGTTGCTTCAGAAGCCGTCGCGAGCCATCCGCTTGACGATCCGTTCGTGATGCATGTTTCGCGCATGTGCCTGATGCTTGCCGACCATCACTATTCGAGCCTCACCGACGAAACGCTGCGCCGCCCGTATCGCAACGAACGTTATCCGCTTTACGCCAACACGCTGCGCAATCGGGATGGCGGCCCGGCGTGCGACGAACGCGGCCGGTCACGCTTCAACCAGACGCTCGACGAGCACCTGCTCGGTGTGCAGGCGCATGCTTCGCTCGTCACGCATTCGCTACCGACGCTGGCACGCAGCCTTCCGGCCTTGCAGAATCATGCCGGCCTGAGGAAACGCAGCCGGAACGCGCGCTTTCAATGGCAGGACAAGGCAGCCGATCTCGCCGCGGGCATTCGCGCGCGGGCGCAGGAACATGGCGCGTTCATCGTCAACATGGCCTCCACCGGCAGCGGCAAGACGCTCGGCAATGCCCGCATCATGAATGCGCTGGCCGATCCGCAGCGCGGCATGCGATGTGCCTTCGCGATTGGCTTGCGGACGCTGACCTTGCAGACGGGACGCAGCTTCCGGCGCGACCTCGGCCTCAACGACGAGCAACTGGCGATTCAGGTGGGCGGGGCGGTCAGCCGGATGCTGTTCGACTATCGCGAGGCGCAGGCCGAGGCAAGCGGATCGGCGTCGACGCAGGCGCTGCTCGACGAGGGCGGCCAGATCCTGTTCGATGGCGACGATCGGCATGCCTTGCTGCAACGCGTGACGAGCGATGCGAAGGTGCGCGCGCTGATCGCAGCGCCGCTGCTCGTCTGTACCGTCGATCATCTGATGCCCGCCACCGAGAGCCTGCGCGGCGGCCACCAGATCGCGCCGACGCTGCGCCTGATGACGGGCGACCTCGTGCTCGACGAGCCGGACGACTTCGACATCGACGACATACTGGCGCTGACCCGGCTCGTTCACTGGGCAGGCATGCTCGGCTCGCGCGTGTTGCTGTCGTCGGCCACGCTGCCGCCCGCGCTGGTGCAGGGCCTTTACCTCGCTTACCGGGACGGGCGCGGTTACTTCCAGCGCAATCGCGGCGCCCGGCCCGATGCGCCGCTTTCTGTTGCCTGCTTGTGGGTGGATGAGTTTGCACAGTCGCATGCCGATTGTGGTGATGGGGACGCGTTCAAGTCCGCCCACGATGCCTTTGTCGATCGGCGATGCGAACGGCTTGCCGGCGCCGAGGTCCGGCGCAAGGCGCGGCTGGTGTCGATCGATCGTGCCTGGAGTTCGATGGAGAAGCTCGCGCGCCGAGAAGCGATGTCGCGACTCTTGCTGGACGAAGCGTGGCAGTTGCATCGCGATTCGCAGAATCACGGCGTCGATCCGGCAAGCGGCAAGCGTGTGAGCCTCGGGCTGATCCGCATGTCGAACATCGATCCGTTGTTCGACGTGGCACTGGCGATGTATCGGCACGGCGCGCCGGCGCCTGACGTGCGTGTCCACCTGTGCGTTTATCACTCGCAGTTTCCGCTGCTTGCCCGCTCCGATGTGGAGGCGCAACTGGATGCTGCGTTCGACCGGCGTCCGGCCTCCGGCGGCGTGGACCCGTTGTGGACGAACCCGGTGATTCGCGCGCTGCTCGATCGGCATGACGAGCGCGATCACCTGTTCGTGGTGCTGGCGTCGCCGGTCTGTGAGGTGGGGCGCGACTGGGATGCGGACTGGGCGATCGCGGAGCCGTCGGCGGTGCGTTCGCTGATCCAGCTTGCCGGCCGTGTGCGGCGACATCGAGTCGGCGCGGTGGCGGCGCCGAACCTGGCCGTGCTCGAAACGAACCTGCGATGTTTCGAGCGGCGCGGCAAGGATGACCCGGTGTTCGCCAAGCCCGGATTCGAAATGCGCAAGATGGTGACGCATGGGAAAGGCGGCGACACGCAGGCGATGTTCCATCTGGAATCGCATAGCCTCGATGACCTGCTCGATTGGGACGAGAGCGGCCGGACCTGGTGCGTCGATTCACGGCCACGAATTCGCAAGGCGGCGAAATTGAATCCGAGGCGCCGGCTTGCCGATCTCGAACACGGCCGAATGTGGGACACGATGCTGGCGCGCGATGCGGCCAATCAATGGCGCACGCCGATCACGCGCGACGCGACACGGCATTGGCATGACCGCGATGCGGATGCGCGGCATGTCTGGCTGACGGGAGTCCTGCCGCAGATTCAGCCGTTTCGATTCGATCCGCAGACGCGTGTGGAAGTCGTGTGGCTGCCGAATGAGGACGAAGATGCGCTACGGCTTTGTCGGATCGAAGAGGAGAAAGGGGCACCGGCTCGATTCATCGACGATCGCGACATGGTGAGCCGCGTCGTGCCGGATGTGGAATTGGCCGGGCCGGGAATCAGCCCGTGGTGTCATACCGATCTGCTCGCGCTGCTGCGTCAGTGGGCGGAGGCCCACGGGCAAAGTCTGCTCGATGCCGCGCGGCAGGTGGCGGTGGTCAGTTTGCCGAAGCAGGATGCCGGGTGGCGGTATCACCCGGCATTAGGGTTCAGCAGGGATTGAGAGGGCTGCCTGTTCGGCAGAAAAGCTGCGACGGGAAATCACTTCTTTACTTGAATAAGCTGCCTGTCCGGCAGTGCGGCAAAAATTAACATGCTTGGCTGAATGCTGGCTGCGTCAAATTACCTGCGCCAAAATGCTTACTTCGTTACTGGCTTGGTCGGCGTTAATGTTCCGATCGCTGTACGGACGAGTCAGTCTGTTCAGCTCCGGTAGCGCGTTACATTTCCAAATGCAAGAAGCCTGCTTTGCAAGGAGGGATGTCGATGGTGAATAACCACAATTTCATAATACGCACCGCATAAAGGCGTAATTCCACGCCCCCACCGTTTGCGCAGACGACGGGGGCTTTCGTCAAACCCATTCCGAAGGAAACCGAATGTCCGACTCACCAGCAGCACCGGGCAATTCAAGTTTCAGGGCCGCCGTCGATGCATTCCTGCGCTCCCGTCTCCAGGCAAAACTCGACAAGCTTCCCGATGACGATCCGAAGCGAGCCGACCTGATCGCGGAGCACCAGCGCACCGCATGGATTCCCGACGCCGCGCGGCGGGTCCGGCAGATCCAGGCCGTGACGCACTCGCTGAAGCCGATCCACCCCGATGCGCGTGGCACGAACCTCCACGTCGCGCCGTCCGATCTGCCCACGCTGACGGACCTGGGTAGCCATACGCTCGGTGGCCGCTTCGCGCTGGACGTGGTCGGCAACGCCGCTGCGCTCGACGTGGTCAAGCTGCTCAAGGTCGAACATGATGGGCGCACGCTGCTGGATGCGCTCCAGGCTGGTGACGCCGGCGCCTTGAGCGCACTCGCCGACGATACCGTCGAAGCGGCCGCGCTGCGCGATGCGTTCCTGAACCTGACCGAAGCGCGAGACGGCACGGCCAGCTCTCACGTACTCGCGAAGCAGGTGTACTGGCTGACCGGCGACGATCCGAGCGACGATGCTCAATACCACCTGCTCGCGCCGCTTTACCCGACTTCGCTCGTGCAGGCCGTCTACGACGACGTCCACGATGCCCGTTTCGGCGAGGCGAACAAGCTGGCGCGCCAGGCACGCCGCGAGGGCGCGCCGTTCGACGGGGTCTATCGCGAGTATCGCGATCTCGCCGTGCAGAAACTTGGCGGCACGAAACCGCAAAACATCTCGCAGCTCAACAGCGAGCGAGGCGGCAACAACTATCTGCTGTCGTCGCTGCCGCCGGTGTGGGACAGCCGCCTCAACCATCTGCCTGCTCATACCGACTCGATCTTCGATCGCCCGTTCACGGGGCGGCCAGAGGTGCGCCGCACGCTGAACGCGTTGCGCACGTTCCTGAGCGGCGATCCATCCGCGAATCTCGACACGCGGACACGTCGGGATGCCTTGCGCGATCGGCTCATCGACGAACTGGTGAGTTATGCCGGCGAGCTACTTCGTCATCCCGCCGGCTGGACGCGCGAAGCGCCGTTCGCGGATCTGAACGATGACGAAAAGCTCTGGCTCGACCCGCTGCGCGCCGAGTTGCCGGAGGAGCGCGAGTTCGCCGTGCGCTGGCTCGCGATGGAATGGCCCGAGCGCATCGGCGCGCGTTTCGGCAAATGGTTGAACGCGCAACTGCGGCACGAGTTACCCGACGTCGGCTACCACGAGGCGCGCGAATGGCAGCGCGCGCTGCTGGGCGACGACAGCAGTTGGCAGGAGCAGTTGCGGCGTATGCGCGACGCGCTCGATCACGTTCACCTCAGCCACGTCTCGACGGAGGGCGCATGAGCGATATCGAGGCGCTGCTGGTCCTGCCTCATCTGCAGATCCAGAACGCGAATGCGATCTCGAGCCCGCTGACCCACGGCTTTCCTTCCATCACGGCGATGACGGGGTTGATGTGGGCGCTGCAACGCAAGCTTGCCGGCGCGGGGATTCCGTTGAAGCTGCGGCGCGTGGGCGTGATCTGCCATGACTTCGATGAGCAGGTCCAGGACGGCTACGTGAAGACGTTCCGCCTGACGCGCAACCCGGTGGACAAGGACGGCGCAACGGCGGCGATTGTCGAGCAAGGGCGCATGCATCTGGACCTCACGCTGCTGTTCGACGTCGTGGATGCCGGAACGGCGGGAGACGCGCCGTCGTCCGGCCTGCGCGACGACACTGGCCGCAACGAATGGGCCACGAGGATCGGCGAGATTGTCGCCGGGATGCGCGTGGCCGGTGGATCCGTTTTACCGGGCCGTGCGATTCCGGGCCGGCGCACGCGGCCGTGGATCGCGACGCTGCCGGACGACTATGAGGAACAGCTTCGGCTGTTTGCGCGCTGGCGGCGGCAATGGTTGCCCGGGTACGCGCTGGTGGGCCGCGACCACTTGCTGGCTGAGCGACATCGCCTGCTGCGCGAGCAAGGCGACGACGCGAGCCTGCTCGACGCGTGGCTGCATGCGGCACGCTTCAACCACCAACCGCTGCCCGACGAGTCGGCCGGCAGCGGCGCCGACGCCGCGAAGCGCTTGCGTTGGGGCGACCCGTTGCGCCCGCGCGGCAGCGGCTGGATCGTACCGATCCCGGTGGGTTATGCGGCGTTGACGAAGCCGCATGCGCCCGGTGCGGTCGCGAATACGCGCGATGCGGCGACGCCGTTTGTCTGGGTCGAATCGATCTATTCACTCGGGCAGTGGATCAGCCCGCACCGCGTCACGCACTGGCACGAACTGCTCTGGCAGCCGGAAACCGACGGCAAGGCGGGGCTTTACCGCTGCCGCAGCGGTTACCAGGGGCCGGCGGGCGCGAACGAGCCGGGCGACGACGATCTTCCCGATTTCGATTGAGTTTGTATTACGAGTGGACAACCCGGCCGGGTTGTTCGTTTGTCTCTACCCAAATCTCAGGATGGCTTTTATGTCGGAAAAACTGACCACCGCGACCGTGCTCGCGTTCGAACGCAAACTGGACCCGTCCGACGCGATCTTCCACGCGGGGCATTGGGATGACCATGACAAGGCGTCGGCTTGGACGCCGGTGGAGATTCGCGAGAAATCGGTGCGCGGCACGATCTCGAACCGCCTGAAGACGAAGGAGCAGGATCCCGCGAAGCTCGACGCCGCGATCGAGAAGCCGAATCTGCAAACCGTCGATGTGGCGACGCTGCCGTCGGATGCCGACACCTTGCGCGTGCAATTCACGCTGCGGGTGCTGTCCGGCGCGGGCACGCCGTCGGCCTGCAACAGCGCGGCTTACCGCGCGAAGCTATCGAGCGTGGTGAGTGCTTATGTCGAGCAGCATGGTTTCGCCGAACTCGCGAATCGCTATGCAGCCAATCTGGCCAACGGACGCTTCCTCTGGCGCAACCGGATCGGCGCGGAGAGCGTGCGGGTGGAGATTGCGCGGCTGCGCAAGGGAGCCGCCGAACGGACCTGGACGTTCGACGCGCTGTCGCTGAACCTGCGCTCCATCGAGACGCCCGATGCGCCGCTTGCCGAGCTTGGCGAATTGATTGCAGACGGGCTGGCTGGTCGTACCGACGTGCTGCTGCAGGTCACTGCGTATGTGCGCCTTGGACGAGGGCAGGAGGTGTTTCCGTCGCAGGAACTGATTCTCGACAAAGGCTCGAGCCGCAAGAGCAAGACGCTTTATCAGGTGCGCGATATCGCGGCGATTCACTCACAAAAGATCGGCAACGCGATCCGGACCATCGATAGCTGGTATGAGGGCGCGGACGAGCTTGGGCCGATCGCCGTCGAGCCGTATGGCTCCGTGACGACGCAGGGCAAGGCGTATCGGCAGCCGAAGCAGAAACAGGACTTTTATACGCTGCTCGACGATTGGCTGCTGAAGGACCGGATTCCGCCCGTCGAGCAGCAGCATTTCGTGCTGGCGGTGCTGATTCGCGGCGGCGTGTTCGGCGACGCGAGCTGACCGCCATGACGACACATTTCATCGATATCAGGCTGCTGCCTGATCCTGAATTCAGTCAGGTGCATGTATTTGGTGCGTTGGTGTCGAAACTGCATCGAGTGCTGGTGCAGATGCGTCGCGACGACATCGGCATCAGCTTTCCGGAATACAGCTTGCGACCACGCTCGGTCGGAACGGTGCTGCGGCTGCATGGTGGAGATGTGGGTTTGCGCGAACTGATGGCGCAGCCATGGTTGCAGGGGATGCGCGATCACGTTGTGGTGGCCGAAGCGGCGCCGGTGCCGGCGGGGGCGACGCACCGGGTTGTGCGGCGGCGCCAGTTCAAGACCAATGCCGAGCGCTTGCGCCGCCGCCGGATGCAGCGCAAGGGGGAAACCGCCGAGCAGGCCGCGGCGCATATTCCCGATAGCGTCGAGCGGCGGCCGGATCTGCCTTATGTGCAATTGCGCAGCACGAGCACTGGGCAGGGGTTTTGCCTGTTTGTTGAGCAGGGGAATGAGGGGCGGGAGGCGGTAGCGGGAGCGTTCAACAGTTACGGGTTGAGTCAGGGCGCGACGGTGCCGTGGTTTTAACCCTTTTCCGTGGCCGGAAAAGGAGGCTTTAAAAATCAATGGGTTAGCGAGGAAGCGAAAATTTGGGTGTTTCGCTTCCTTGGCAGAGTTTTGCTTTTGGAAACATGGGGTTGGGTGGTTGGGAGGGTAGTTCGCTGCCGCGTAGGCAGCTTAGAAAGTCGACGTCCGGCAACTCAGGGCCGAGTTCGCGTTCGCTGCCGCGTAGGCAGCTTAGAAACGAGATCGCTGCTCGCATGCTGGCCGAGCGCTGGTTCGCTGCCGCGTAGGCAGCTTAGAAAACCACGCCAGAATGCTCGGTGGAACGACAAGGGTTCGCTGCCGCGTAGGCAGCTTAGAAATCGTTGCGGATCATCGAGGAAGCAAATGCGCAGTTCGCTGCCGCGTAGGCAGCTTAGAAATGAGACCACACCATGAAGCCATATGTGTTCAGGTTCGCTGCCGCGTAGGCAGCTTAGAAAACGTCCAGCTGCTTCGCGGTGAGCCAGCCGGTGTTCGCTGCCGCGTAGGCAGCTTAGAAAATATTGGAGACGGTATTGGGGGTTCTCCAATAGTTCGCTGCCGCGTAGGCAGCTTAGAAAAATGCGGCCGGACGACGAGACGGTCAAGGCCAGTTCGCTGCCGCGTAGGCAGCTTAGAAATGGCCGCCGGCATCGATCACGACGTGGTCATAGTTCGCTGCCGCGTAGGCAGCTTAGAAAACGCATGCGGCTGTATCTGGCGGCCGGCCGACGTTCGCTGCCGCGTAGGCAGCTTAGAAATTCGTACTTGCGCTCCCACGCCATCTGACGCATGTTCGCTGCCGCGTAGGCAGCTTAGAAATCGCAGATGTCGGGTGAATGGGTTGCTGCGCCGTTCGCTGCCGCGTAGGCAGCTTAGAAATATGAGGCTTGCAAGCGCATCCGCGAAGTGCTGTTCGCTGCCGCGTAGGCAGCTTAGAAATTCCAGTCCTGGCGCCCTTTGCGCTCTTCCTCGTTCGCTGCCGCGTAGGCAGCTTAGAAATAGATCCTGCATTCCTATTCACGTTCCTACGCGTTCGCTGCCGCGTAGGCAGCTTAGAAATCGATGCTCGCTACTTGATCGGTTGGATCGGGTTCGCTGCCGCGTAGGCAGCTTAGAAAGAGCACCAGCAGATAAACGAAGCAGACGCCGAGTTCGCTGCCGCGTAGGCAGCTTAGAAACATGTCGAACCATTCTTCCGGGCCGCTCATGCGTTCGCTGCCGCGTAGGCAGCTTAGAAATTGCCGACGATCAGCCAGTAGTGGCTCGTCTTGTTCGCTGCCGCGTAGGCAGCTTAGAAATCGCCGGCCAGCCATGCCGCGTCACGCCCCTCGTTCGCTGCCGCGTAGGCAGCTTAGAAATTCAGCCACATTGCACGCCGCCACCCACGCACGTTCGCTGCCGCATAGGCAGCTTAGAAAATATCGAATGGCCGATTCCAAAAACTTGGATGATGGACGCCACCTGCACTGGCTGACCTACAGCACCGGCTACGTGCATAGCCTGCAGTTGGGCATGGCAAGGCTGGCTGCGTGAACAAACCCTAATGCGCGCCAGCATCGTCGAAGCTGAGCTTGCGCGCGATCGTGAGCCCGGCCGGCGAGCTGAAATCGAGCCGCACCAGCCACACGCCCGGCATTTCGAGCGCGAGGCGGGCGTGGTAGACGCCCGGGTCCGCATCCGGCACGGCCGCCACCGGCGTCACGTTGTGCGCCATCGGCATCGACGGCATGTCGGCGCTCACCGTGAAGCGCGCGTCGCGCAGCGGCGCGCCGCCGGGCGCGGCGAGGCGAATCGTGCAGTCATAGGCGCCGTCGCCGCCCGCGCGCGAGCAGCCGATGCGTGCCGCGGGCGGCGCCGTGGCCGCATTCGCGAACAGCGGCGCGATCACGAGCGCAATCGCCACGATTGATTCGAACAGCGCAACGAGCAGACGGCGCGCACGCGCGCGGCGGGATGATTTCATGCCTTCTCCGTATCGGTGGGGGTGGGGGGCGAAGCCGCCTGCGTGGCGGAACGTGAAGCGGAATGTGAAGCGGAATGTGCGGTGGCATGTGAAGCCGGACGCGGGATCGAACGTGCAACGGGACTGACCGAAGCGAGCGACGCGGGCGCGGCCGACACGTGCCGCGGCCTCGGCCAGAGGCCGCCGAGCCGTGCCACCAGCGCCTCGTCGATGAGCCCGCGCGGGCGCACCACCAGCACGCCGGCCACGAGCCCGCCGAACGCGATCATCCGGTAGCCGTGGAAGAAGCGCGTGCCCTCCAGCAGGCCGAGGTCGAGCGCGACCCCGAGCAGCGGCCCGAACGGCGAGCCGAGCCCGCCGATCAGCGCATACGACAGGCCGTGGATGCCGATCATCACGTCGAAGTTGTCGGGTTCAATATAGGTGCTGCAATGCGCGTAGAGCGCGCCGCCGAGCGCGGCGACGGCGCCCGCCAGCGTGGCGGCCGCGAGCTTGGCGCGCCGCGCGTCGATGCCGAGCGCGGCGGCCAGCGCGGGATCCTCGCCCACCATGCGCCAGGCGCGGCCGCGGCGCGTGCGCTCGAACCCGGTCAGCGCGACGAGCACCAGCGCGAGCGTGACCCAGACGATCAGCGCGACCTGGGCCGGCGTCATGCCGTGCTCGAACACGTAACGGATGCCCGCGAAGCCCTCGTCGCCGCCTGGGCCGATCGGCTCGCCGTCCGGCCCCGGGCGCTGCAGGCGAATCAGCAGCAGCACCTGGCGGATCGTCTCGGCGGCGGCCAGCATCGCCAGCGAGAAGCGCAGCCCCGACAGCCGCAGCGTGGCCGCGCGCAGCAGCCAGCCCGACAGCGCGCCGGCGGCCGCGGCCACCGCGAGCGCCGCGCCGAGCGGCCAGTCGCCCAGCACCGTGGCCGACGCGCCCACGTAGGCGCCGATCGCGAACAGCGCCTGCTGGCCGAACGAGAAATCGCCGGCGATCGCCAGCACGTAGGCCGACAGCGCGAGGAACGACAGCAGGCCGAGATTGGTAATCAGCGTCATGGGCGGGCGGCTCCGTCGGCCGGCGCGGCGCGGTCTGAGCGGCCTGCGCGATGACCACGGTCGCGAACCCGCGCGAGCGGCAGCAGCGAGGCGAGGCCGCCCGGCCACGCGCAGAGCGCCACGAACAGCAGCAGGTCGCCGCCGAGGTCGCGTGCCTGCGCGCCGAACAGCGCCTGCAGCGCCGCCTCGATCAGCCCCAGCGCGAGCCCGCCCGCCACCGCGCCCGGCAGCGAGCCGAAGCCGCCCAGCACGGCCGCCGCGAGCCCCTTGAGCGTGGCCCACATCGCGAACATCGCGCTGACCTGGCCATGGATGCCCGCGATCAGGCAGCCGGCCAGCGCGCCGAGCGCGGCCGACAGCGCCACCACGCGCGCCGAGACGCGCCGCACGTCCACGCCCGAGAGCGTCGCGGCGGCGCGGTCGTCGACGATCGCGCGCACCGCGAGCCCGAAGCGCGTGTGGCCGATCAGGCGCCGGCAGCCGAACGTGACGAGCGCCGCGCAGCCGAGCGCCACCCCATGCTCGGCGCGCAGCGGCAGCGCCTGCCAGCTCGCCGGCAGGCTCGCGAACGGCGAGGGCCACGGGTTGGCATGCGCGCTGAGCAGGTGCGCGCCGGCTTCCTCGATCTGCATCCAGACCGCGAAGCTCGCCGCCATCGCGGTGACGCCCGAGCCGTCACGATGCGGCGCGAAGCAGAGCAGGTCGACATAGCGGTTCGCGAGGATCGTCACGGCTACGGCGACCAGCGGCGCGACCAGGAACGCCCCCACCGGCGGCAGCGCGGCGGTGGCGCGAATCGCCACGTAGAGGCCGAACATCACCGTCGCGCCGTAGGCGAGGTTGACGCGCCCGAGCACCCCGAACACCAGCGTGAAGCCGCTGGCCAGCAGGGCGTAGGCGGCGCCGAGCGCGAGCGCGTCGAACAGCAGCGCCAGCATCTCAGGCACGCGCGCCCGGGCCGGTGCCCGAGGCGTTCGTTTCGTTTGGGGTAGCCGGTGCCGCCGACGGCTCCGACGGCGCGGATCCGCCGAGCCAGGCGCGCTGCACGGCCGGGTCGGCCAGCACGCGCGAGGGCGTGCCTTCGGTCAGCACGCGGCCGTTCTCGAGCACCACGATGCGCTCGGCCAGCGCCGCGACGAAGCCGATCCGGTGCTCGACCACCACGATCGCCACGCCGCGCGCGCGCAGCTCGGCGAGCCGCGTGCGCAGCTCGGCGATCTCGGCCTCGTCGAGGCCGGAGGCCGGCTCGTCGACCAGCAGCACGCGCGGCCGGGTGGTCAGCGCGCGCGCCAGTTCGAGGCGGCGCCGCTCCGAGAACGTCAGCGTAGCGGCCAGCGCGCGGCGCCGGTGCGCGAGCCCGGCGAACGCGAGCGCGGCGTCGGCCGCGGCGCGCCCCCCGGCGGCGAGGTTGGCCTCGACCGTGAGGCGCGTGAACACGCGCGGCTGCTGCCAGGTCCAGGCGATGCCGTGCGCCACGCGTCGCCAGGCCGGCTCGCGCGTGACGTCCGCGCCGTCGATGCGGATCGATCCCGCGCTCGGCCTCAGCGTGCCCGCCACGATGCCGAGCGTGGTGCTCTTGCCCGAGCCGTTCGGCCCGATCAGGCCGAGCGTCTCGCCGGCACGGATCGTCAGGTCGAGGCCGGCGAGCGCGTCGAGCGCGCCATAGCGCCGGCCCACGCCGCGCAGTTCCACCAGCGGCCGCGTCACGGCTGGCGCGCGGCCGGGCCGTTGCTGGCCACGTCGTTGTGCGCGGCGGGCCGCTCGATCACCTTCCAGACGTTGTTGTGCGCCTGCACCAGCACGAACGGCTTGACCGATTCGCGCTCGGCGGTGCGGCCCACCGGGCCGAGCAGGCCGTCGGCGGTGTGGATGTCGGTCAGGCCCTCGCGCAGCTTCTCGCGATCGGCCTGCACGCTGTCCGGCCTGGCCAGCACGCCCCGCGTCTCGATCGCCGTCTTGATCATGTAGAGGATCTCGTAGGCCGCCATGCTGTGCAGGTCCGCGTAGCCGCCGTAGCCGGCCGTCTCCTTCGCGGCGCGTTCGGCGCGCGCGTTGATCGGCGCAAAGCTGGTCGGAATCACCATGCCCTCGGCGGCCGGGCCGCAGATCTTCAGCAGTTCCGGCGTCGAGCTACTGGTCAGGCCCACCAGCACCTTCGGGTGGACATCCTGGCGCTGCAATTCCTTCAGCACGCCGCAGGCCGAGTACGGGTGCGCCGAGATCACCACCACGTCGGCGTTCTTCTGCTTGATGTCGCGCACCTGATCGGCGAAGTTGGTGTCGTCGAGCAGCCAGCGCGTCTCGCCGAGCACCTCGAAACCGGCCGCCTGCGCACGCGGCTTCATCACCTGGTACCAGGTCTGGTTCGAATGCACGAAGTTCTGCTCGACGCCGCCGTAGAGCGTGTGGACGTCCGGATGCTCGCGGCGCACCCAGTTGAACACGTCGGTGTACATCGCGTTCTCGTCGGGGATGTTGCGGAACGACCAGTCCGAGGTCTTGGCCAGCCCGATCTTCATCGCCACGTCGGTGAACACCGGGAACTGCAGGCCCGAGTCGGTCGCGTCGCCGGCCTTCTTCTGCAGCGAGCCGAACACCGCCTGGACCACCGGGGAGCAGGTGGTGCCCACCGCGATCAGCGCGTCGGTCTGCGCGAGGCGGCGCACCACGTCCACGCCTTCGGTCGGCGTGCAGTTGTCGTCGTGATAGCTGATTTCGATCTTGCCGCGCGCGCCGTCACCGAGCTTCACGCCGCCCGCGTCGTTGATCTCCTTGGCCGCCGCGCGCAGCGCCGCCTCGCTGTTGGCGCCGAACGGGCGCAGCACGCCCGATTCCGCGCCGAAGCCGTCGATCCTCACCACCCGCTGCGCGTCCGACGCGCCGGCGGCCGCGCTCGCGGCGCCGGCGAGCGCCGAAAAAACGAGTGCAAGGGCAAGCGCTACCTTCGTGTTCTTCATCGTGACATTCCTCCAGGGAGCAGCCCCGGCGCACGCGGCACGATGCCGGCACCGTGCGGGACCGTCGTTGAGATGTTCACGATTTCACTAGCTGGTAGGCGTGGCGACAACTACCAGCTTTGGTAGAGGCGGGGGAGAGGGCGATGCGGCGTCAACCCGCCGGATCCATCTCGCCACCCGATCGCGTCGCCGCGAGAATCCAGTCGATCACCGCGCGCACGTCCTCGCGCGGCGCCAGCTCGGCCTGATGGAGCCAGTAGGCGTGGCCGCTCGCGCGCGGCGCGCCGGCGTCGCCGATCGCCACCAGCCGGCCGTCGGCGAGCAGCGGCTCGACCAGCGCGATACGCCCGAGCGCGATGCCGCGCCCGGACAGCGCGGCCTGGATCACTTGGTCGTACTGGTTGAAGCGCAGCATGCCGCGCGCATGCGCGGCGTCGAGGCCGAGCGCGCCGAGGTGGTCGGCCCATTGCAGCAGCGGACGCCGCGCGCCGTCGAATTCGAGCAGCACGTGGCGCGCCAGCGTGTCGGCGTCGAGCGTCGTGACGCCGAGCGAGGGCGGCGCGACCGGCACGATGGTCTCGTCGAACAGCCGCACCGAGGTGGCCGGCGCATGGTCGGCCGCCGCGTAGCGGATCGCCAGGTCGATGCCCTCGGCGCGCAGGTCGAGCAGCTTGTCGGTGGCCGCCACGCGCAGATCGACGCCGGGGTGGATGCGCTGCAGCTCGCCGAGCCGCGGCAGCAGCCACAGGCTCGCCACGCCGATGCTGGCCGTGATCGTCACGGGCTGGCGCACCTTCGGATGGGTCAGCGCCTCGATGGTGTCCTGCAACTGGCGCACCGCGCCGTCGGCCGCGCGAAACAGCCGCTCGCCCTCGGGCGTAAACGAGATCGAACGATAGCCGCGATGGAACAGGCGGATGCCGAGCGCTTCCTCCAGCGCGTTGACCTGCCGGCTCACGGCCGATTGCGTGAGGCACAGATCCTGGGCGGCGAGCGTGATGCTCATGCGGCGGCCGACGGCCACGTAGCCGCGCATCAAATCGAGCGAAGGAAGTTTGATGAGCTGGGCTGTCATGCGTGTGCCTCATCCGAGTGATGCGAGAAGATTGATTGAGTTATCCGGGGTGGTCAAGTGCAATAACGGTCAGGAAGCCTGCCCCGATTGATCGGAATAGGCTCGACATGCACCCGATGCATGTGATGGAAACAACCGCCCCGATTGGACATATGCACGACATGGATACCTCCCCTGCAGGCCCCGAAGCGGTCACCATCACCGCCGCCGACGGTTATCCGATCCGCGGTTTCGTCTGGCGCCACAGCGCGGCGCCGGACCCGATCGCGCCGCGCCCGGTGGTGATCGTCAACGCGGCCACCTCGGTGCGCTGCCGCTACTACTTTCGTTTCGCGGCCTGGCTGTTCAGCCATGACTGCGACGCCGTGGTCTACGACTATCGCGGGATCGGCGAATCGCGCCCGCGCGCGCTGCACCGGCTCGACGCGAGCTGGCTCGACTGGGGCGAGCGCGATACCGAGGCGGTGCTCGGCTACGTGGCGGCCGCGTTTCCGGAGCAGCCGATCGACGTGGTGGCGCACAGCATCGGCGGCTTCGCGCTCGGGCTCGCGCCGTCGAACCACCTGGTGCGCCGCGTCTTCACGATGGGCGCGCAGTACGCGCACTGGCGCGATTACGCGCCGCGCAGCATGGTGTCGATGCTCTGGAAGTGGCATGTGGTGATGCCGCTGCTGACCGCGCTGTGCGGTTATTTCCCGGCGCGCCGGCTCGGCTGGATGGAGGACACGCCGCGCGGCGTGGCGCTGTCGTGGAGCCGCAGCCGCGGCGCGTTCGAGGAAACCTACCGGCACGCGCCGATCTGGCGCAGCGACGCCGAGCGCGGCGCGCTGGTGCGGCGCTTCGCGGCGCTGCGCGCGCCGATTCTGGCGGTCAGCGTCAGCGACGACCCGTTCGGCACGATCGCGGCGATCGAACGACTGCTGCGTTATTTCACGCACAGCCGCGTCACGCACCTGCGTCTCACGCCGGCGCTGGCCGGCGAAACCGCGATCGGCCATTTCGCGTTCTTCCACAGCCGCTTCGAGGCGAAGCTCTGGCCGCTCGTGCTCGAATGGCTCAAGTGCGGCCGGCTCGCGGCCGAGGTGCCGGGCCGCATCGTGTCCGAGCGCGAGGCGGCCGGCGTGGGCGACGAGGACGGGCCGGCGACGGCCAAGCACGAGGTGGTGTTGCTGTGAGGGGGGAGGAGAGGGGAGAACTGGGCGGGCATCGGCGTTGGCGAGACGCCGTGGGCAACATGCTGACGTCGCGCGTCCCGACGTGCGTGCGGGCGGCGGTGCGGTGACCCCTTTGCCCGGGTGGCCGCCGGCGCGGCGGCCTGAGGCAGGATGCGATGTCAGGCCGGCCGCAGCCCGCGCCATGCAGCAGGCTGCGGACCCGGGCCGCGGCGAGCCCGACGACTGCGACCTCGAGTATTCCGGTCAGGTCGGCGCGTTCCAGCGCGAATAGCGGATCTTGTTTGGGCAGGTGGAAAATCGCCTGTCGATGGTCGTCCTGAAAGCCGAACCGGATGCGGCTCAGCGCCAGCGCGCCGTTCGGGGGCCGCGTCGCGGCCGGACGCTGCGACGGGGCGTGGGAAGCGGCCGTGTGATGGAAATCGACAGCTCGGCCGATTTTGCCGGCGTCGTGACGTCGCAAGGTATCAGCCGATGAACGGCGAGGGCGCTGCGGCATGATCGGGGTGAACGCCACTACGGGCCGCTCGCTGCCCGGGCTCGACAACCTCTATCAATCGATCGACAAGATTCTGACCACGCCGCTCGCGGCGTGCGCGCCGCGCCGCGCCGCGCGTTCGGCCCGGAACTCTCGGATCTGGTCGGTCAACCGGACAATGGCGCTATCCGAACCCGCCTGTATGCGGCGGTGGCCATGCACGCCGACCCAGGCGAGCATGTCGGCCGGCGTGACGTCGGGCGCGTCGGGATCGGGCTCGGGCTCGAGAGTGGGAACGACCGATGACAGCTCCGGCGCTGCGCTGGTTCGGCAACGGCCGGAGCGTGAGCGTCGATTTCGGCGGCGGCGCTGGCGCCACGCAGGCGCAGCAGTTCGATCCGATGCCAGGGAATCGGCGAACGGCCGGCTATCCAGTTACGGACACTGCGGGAGCAACAACGAAGGATTGCCGCGATAGCTGCGATGGACAGGCCGTCCGCAGCATTGAGGAAGCTGGCGTGGCATGAACGTTACAGGACGGAGACCGTCCGGTTGGCAAACTTCTATTTGACATAATATGAATTATCGACAATTTGCATTGTAGCGGCTAAGTTGTAATGTCCGCTTCTGGCTAAGTTCAAATGTCCGCTTTTCGACCCATCGTAAGCTGACCGGCCGCTGGGAATCCAGCGCTGGAGGCTGCGATGGCTGCAACGGGACGGATCACGATGACGATGCGCGAGCTGGACAGGTACAAGGTGATTCAGGACGTGGCGGACGGCAAGCTTCAGCCGTGGCGCGCGGCCGAACGACTCGGGCTGACGACGCGACAGATCCGGCGATTGGTCGGCCGCTTGCGTGAGCACGGGCCGCAAGGTCTCGTGTCGCTACGGCGCGCGAAGCCCAGCAACAACCGACTGGATAGCATGACGACTGATCGGGTGCTGTCGATCATCAGGGATCGCTACGCCGATTTCGGACCGACGCTGGCCTGCGAGAAGCTATACGAGTGCCACGACATTCGGCTGGCCAAGGAAACGGTTCGCAAGCTGATGACCGACGCTGGCCTATGGGTGCCGCGCCGGCAACGCCCGCCCAAGGTCTATCAGCCGCGCGCACGACGCGCGTGCCTGGGCGAACTGATCCAGATCGACGGCTGCGATCATCGGTGGTTCGAGGAACGGGCGCCGGCCTGCACGCTGCTGGTGTATGTGGACGACGCGACGAGCCGGCTGATGGGGCTGCACTTTACGCAGACCGAATCGACCTTCAGCTACTTCGAGGCGACGCGTGCGTACATCGAGCGCCATGGCAAGCCGAGTGCGTTCTATAGCGACAAGTACAGCGTGTTCCGCAATACAACGCCGGGCAAGACTGGCAATCGGGTGACGCATTTCGGTCGAGCAATGTACGAGCTGAACATCGACACGTTTTGCGCAAACAGTAGCCCGGCCAAGGGGCGAGTCGAACGAGCCCATCTGACGTTGCAGGATCGCTTGGTCAAGGAGATGCGACTACGCGGGATCAACACGGTGGCCGACGCGAACGCTTACGCGCCCTCCTTCATGGCCGCTTACAACGCGCGCTTCGCAAAGCCGCCGAAGAGCGACTTCAATGCACACCGGCCGCTGCGCGCCGATGAGAATCTCGACTTGGTGCTGACGTGGCGCGAGCCGCGGAAAGTCACGAAGTCGCTGACGGTGCAGTACGACCGAGTGATGTATTTGCTGGACGATACGCAGGAGAATCGGAAGCTGATCGATCGAACGATCGAGGTTTGGGAGTACCCGGACGGGCGCATCGAACTCCGAACAGAGGGTCGCGTGTTGCCCTGCAGACAGTACGACCGGCTGGCCGAGATCGATCAAGCCGCTGTTGTCGAACACAAGCGCCTGAGTCACGTGCTCCAGGTTGCGCAGGCGATCCAGGCGCAACGCGATAACAGCAGGATCGGTAAAGCTCCATCCAGAACGCATCGAGGCGACTCGACTAAGACGAACCGCAACACCTCTCAGCCGAACAAAAAGAAGCAGCGTGAGTTCACGCAGGCGGACGTCGAGAAAGTGATCGTGGATCTCGCCGAACGCAGACAGGCGCAACAGCCCGCGTGCAAACCTGGCCGACGGTCTGCGAAGACCAACGCAGTAAACGTAAGCACCCTGCCCGTTCAGGATCCACTCTTCGACACTGCGTGATCTGTAACCCAAGAGAAACAAACCTCAAGCCCGTAAACCCGGACATTTCAATTTAGCTGGGAAGCGGACATTTGAATCTGGTCTCGACATGTCGTGTTCTGGCTACTTAATCGACGGAACAAAAATGTGGGTGGTAATCCAGGCTGTTTGTACAGAAATCAGGGTGGAAATGACAGAAAGAGGCAGTTTCGTCTCTTTCCATAACGATTTCTGTCCATCAATGAATCTGCCGACATTTCCCTCCTCATTTCTGTGCGTCAGTACGCCGGAGCTGGCTGTACAGGTCAGGAGGCCTGTTGTTCAGTTCGACGAGCAGCGCGGCGATGGCGCGATTGGCTTCGTCGAGGCTGAACAACCGCTGGTTGCGCAGCCGGGCGAGAATCCAGCAGTGCGCCGGAGCATAAATGTGCGGTTTGCCGTCGAAAGTACCATGACCACCTATCTATGCTCCGAACGCACTACAACCGCATACGATTGCTCCGGCTATGAACTAGTGGGCGAAAACCGAATGCCCATGCTCCGGCGCACCAAATCGCGGATACCTTGATAGTCCGCTGGGAAAGCTGCGATCTAACGACTAGCTCGCGCGCGCCGGAGCATCGGCATGTGGATTAACGTCACCGGGACAGGAACCGTATAGCTATGCTCTGTTCCGGGGTGCTCGTTACCGCCAACTTCTGTGACCAAGTAACTCAAAGTTGGGGGGTTGCCCGCTGTACTACCCCGTTCTTGGGACGAACACTACCTTATTGGCCCGCGCGCGTCTCATGGGCCACACTTTTTGCCAGATCCTCCATAACGCGCTGCACAACCGAAGCGTCAAATGAGAGAAAACCGAGCGGCACAGGTATCCCATTGTTCGCCTTGATCGGTGCGTGCACCAGCACTGCGGCAACCAGACCCGGAATTAAAAAAACCTCGACGGACGGTGCAAGTGCGGCTTGTTCGGCGAGGAACTGATGGTGATCAAAAGCCTCTGCGAGGTAGCGCGGCAGCGGTTTGCGACTTATCGCGATTGCACCGACCTGTTGAGCTTCGGCGTCTCCCGAAGGCTGTGGCATCAGCAGATGCGCAATGCTGTTCAGTGTGGCAGGAAGAGCCCTTGTATGACCCCAACGTACCTCCGGGACTATCCATTGGATTTCCGGAATTGGTGGTTTGCCTGCGCACCTTTCGAGTGCATATCTGACTGCACTGTGCAGACGCTCATTGTTTGCCGAAGTAAATAGCGTTCCCAGCAGCGGAACCGTTGGCCGATCGGAACGTAGCTCCCCTGCCCGGGCCGCCGCCGTGTGAAAATACCGTTCGACCGCGAGCCCGTCGCGACGCATGAATTCCCGAAGAAAGTCGGGCGCCCATGTCGTGAGTAGCTGATAACTCTGAATATCGTCCGGTCGCTTGCTGACTTTCAGCGTCTCCATGAACGCGGTGACGGACTCCACCACGGTATATCGATCCTCGAGTTGCTGAGCCTCTCGCCAGTTAGACAGGTCAGCTTCAGCTGCATGAGGTCGGCCAGTCGAGGCGGTGACGGTGATTGGAACGATCGTCGAAAATCGGTCTCCGGCAGCCACATGATCGATTGAATAGAGCGTTGGCTTTTTGCTTGCGAGTTTCCGGTCCGACAGGAACAGCTCGGAAAAATGCGTCCGAAATGCTTTGGGCACACGTTGTCTTGCGTTTGCGACCACCTCGACGTCCAGGACCGGGAGTTCATCGAGCTTCATGGCGAACACGCCAAGTCCGCGAAGTTCGACCGGACACAGAGAAAGCAAATCGAACGAGACGCTCTCCGTCCGCTTTTCGACTGCGTAAATTGCCGGTGACTGCTGATCTTCGAGAAAGAGGCTTTGTCCAGAAGGTGTGAGCCACGCTTGTCCGTTTGAGCGGGACACGTAGTCACGCGACGTAACCTCTTCGAGCACAAAAGACAATTCCCGTTGGTTGAATCCGAAGAAGCTGGCTATGTCGGCTTCCAGAATGCCGTCCGCAGCGTGCAGCAGACGAAGCAGGAACTCGCTTGTTGGTGATATCGAACCACGCTCAGATACCTTGAACGACACAGTAAAGCGACGGCAGGGAAGCAGCACATCGATCGAGTCCAGGACGATAACCTGTTCGCCCACGGACCCGGTAGAGCGGGACGGTAGCTTGAGGATCGGGCGATTTGTCTGTGTCATTGCGCGCCCCCCTTCACAGGCCTACGCGAACGTCCGGATGACGCCGCAGAATGCTGAACAGTGTCCGTCTCTCTCAACCCCCTGTACTCAACCCCATCGATTTCCCGGGCATCGCGCCGGTTCATCTGCGTTGCGAATTCCCTGCGAACTTGCCCCATGGGACCAGCGGATCGCCATCCTCGCATAGCGCCAACTAACACCAGCCGATCCATCGCACGGCTGACGGCGACATTCAGTCTGTTGGGGCGTGACATGAAACCCTCGCGAATAGTGTTCGCTCCAGCTTCCACTCTCCCGTCGCAGTTGTTTCGCACCAACGAAAGGATGACTACAGGATTCTCTTTGCCCTGATAGCTGTCAACGGTATCAATCTTGATTGTCGAACGCATGCCGTCGCTTATAAAGGCACTGCGGAGTTTTTGACGAACCAGTTCACACTGCGCGCGATAGGTGCAGATGATACCGATGGCATGCGCGTGCTCGGTCTGTGTCTCAATCCATTCGCGAAACGCGGTGTGTTGATCCCATTCCTTAACCAGATCAACGATCAGTTCCGCTTCAATGGGGTTGTTGATGGCATATTTGCGACTGTCGGGTTCGTTTTGATGAGCAAGTTCACCAAACTTATCAGTCGTGAACCACGCTAACGGCTTATCGAGTGTAGTTGGAAGACATTCCGTCGGAATAATAAGATCGGTTCTACCGTGCGTCAGCGTACCGCCGTAGAACGCTTCCGAGGCGATGCTCCCGATCGGCGATAGCATACGATACTGTTCGGTGAGTGTGTGGCCTGCCGCAGTGCCGTAACCTGAACTGAAAACTCGTTCGAAGTCGCTCATGACAACCTGACGTTCGTTGGTCGAGATTATCTTTGCTACATGCTTTACCACCTCTGGACGGTGTGTCGGTTCGAGCTGGCAATGATCCCCCACGAGAACGATCCAACGCCCGGCCTGCAGCGGAACTGCCAGTTCGCTTGCGGTGCATCGCGCGGCCTCGTCCACGACGACCAGGTCGAAGGAAGTGGACGTCAACCCTAGCGAGGATCGCCCCAATCCGACACAAGTACCGACGACAATTTGCCTGGTGCCGGCAAGAAACGTCTCAAAGGTTCTCTCCCGAGTCGAGACGCTGCCGACAAAGTCGCGCGCGAGGTTCGCTATATCCCGGAAATGTTCCAACTTTGAGGCGTTTGTAAATCCAGCCTGGCCTGCGATATCGAGCGCTACATCAACGAGGTCGTCCGATGCGACGATGTCCTTGATGTCGAGCGGATGCGCGAGCTTCCCGACCAGCAATTCGAGAGTTTGACGCAGGCCCGATTCGCGCGGATCTGCAGACGAGTCTGACGATTCACCCTGGATTTGTTCCAGACGCTCAACGACTGGCCGAATGAGCGTCTCGAGAATGATCAGTTGCTCAAGGAGGTTATCTGGAATTCCGAGTACGCTACCGGCCAGACGCAGACGAACCGACTGATCCGCCCGAAACCGGTCCTTGAAAAGACCTTCGACCTTTCCCGTGTGGTAAGCCAGCAATCGGTCCGAGACATTACTCTCATGCCCTACTCTTAACAGGCTTGGCGTTTCTCCCGCCTCATGAAAAAGCTTAACCACCGCTTCGGCTGCACCATTCACAGCCTCGTGTGACTGGCTGGCGACGAGCACGTTGCGAGCCAATCCCTGTGTGAGAGCGAAGTGCACCAGAGCTCCTATGAATCGCGTCTTTCCAGTTCCGGGAGGACCCTGGAGCAAACCGACCGGCCGCGTTTCAAGGAGTTTCGAGAGCGCTTCTGCCTGGACCTTATTCAGCCCGTACCGCGCAGCCAGGTCAGATGGTTCGGCCGCCACGGGGCGTCTGGCTACGGAGTCCGCGCTTCTCTTATCGAAGACATCAATAAGGTCAGGGTACCGCGCCTCGCGGGAGAGCAATCGCATGGTAGCGTCCCGGCGCCGCGAGCGGCTCGTGATCTCAAAGTGACTTTCGAACTTCAACCGTTGCCCGTCGGCCACTAACCCTTCCCCTGTCTTCCCGCCCCACTTGCGGACATCAATCTCAAGCAGGTTCGCCGTAGACGTGATCAGGTCAAGCTGTCCAATGCGCGTCCATCGACCGCCTTTGTCCAATCGGCAGACTGTAACTGTGTCTTCCCGGCCGAACTCAAACGTCCCGGAGTCCAGATCGAATGAAACAATGTGTCGTTGCGTCTGAGGCTTATAAGCGCTTGGACCGGTCGCCTCACCCTCGATGACAAATTCCGCTTCCGAATCGATCAGGTGACGCCAAAGCGCCTGGACGTTAAGTTGTCCTGACTCGGACTGGGACGAAATCTTCTCTTCAAGCTCGTCAGCTGAAACTTCAGACGGGGGCTCAGCGTCTTCGCTGACATCGTCCCCGGCGGATGTCTGACGGTCGGCCTCGGTATTTAGCGCCAGTCCGTAGGCCGCATCCCATGCCTCCGCGATATCCTTGTCGGACAAGACATTCTCGAGATCGCTGAAATCGTCTCGATCCGCAGCTACAAGCGTGAGCTCCGCAGAAATTGCTGCGAATTCCCATCGCGCGATACTCGTGATCTGTTTCTGGTCAATGGATTCCCGGCGTACGGAAACTGCTTGCCTCCGGCCGTCCAGCTGAAAGATCAGTTGTTCGACTGCACCGCGAATACGTAACTGCCTTCCGCCGGGCGTAACCCGGAATGCCAGGGATCCCTCGTCCGAGAGGAATGGACGTGTATCAGTTGCGCAAACACGCAGGGCAATCTCACGGACAGCGTTGTCGGTGGTTGTGTCGAGAATGAAATCGAGCGCCTCTGCAAGCGGCAGTAGTGTTCCATTCTTCGGCGACTCGGTGCGGATCTTCACAATGGCTTCGTTAAGCCTCGCCAATCCGCCGGCTGCCATGTTTGCACCGGCGACAACTTCCTCGACAATACATGTTACGGCGTAACAGTCTCGCTCGAAGCGCCCCCCTGTCATTGGGGCATATGCCCGCGATATTTTCTCTCCGTCATCGATGTGGACAAAATCAAGAAGATCCACGAGAAGCGGCCGCGGCGATTCTTCAGCGATAACGAGGATGTTTTCAGGCTTAATGTCACCGTGGGCGATCTTTTTCTCGTGAAGGGACACCACCGTAGCAATGAACGATCGCAGGAAGGCAAGCCCAAACTCAGCCTCCGTCCACGGAAGATCGGAGGTTGACATGGATTGGGCGAGATTTGGGCTGTCGACAAAATCCTGAATCAGTACAACCGCATCACCAAGCCAAATGGCTCGCAGAATTCCTGCGCATCCCGCGGGGCGCTCGATGATCATGCTTTCCGCCTGCTCAAGGAACCCCAACAACCTTGGCGCCTCGCGAGTCTGGTCGCCCCACCCTTCGCGCTTCCACATTTTCACAAGGACCGACTTCCCTTCAGAAACGCTTCGCCACATCGCAATATTCGCGTCATCTCTGATGTCTTCGACGACGGGATACTCACGCACGAGCTTCATTTGTGACGATATCGTGCGGAATCGATCGAGCCCTTTCAGAACCTCCGCAGCTGAGGGTTTGGATTCCAGAGCTAGATTGAGCGCTTCGAGCATCGTGGACGCGTCGGCGTATCGATCGTCCGCAGACCACGCGAGCGAACGCTCAAACCAATTGTGCAGGGTTTCGAATGCATCATCCTTGTCCACTGACGCGTCCCATTCGGGAGGATTGTCAGCGGTCGCTACAGGAGGACAGGCAAAGAGCAATCGATGAGCAACACACCCCAGCAGAAAAACGTCTTTCGTTCGGGAGTCGACGTCGAGTCCGAACGCGTCTTCCGGGAGTCTCACCGTAGACAGGAACTGATAGCGGTGACTGCCGAGGGATTTCACGTCTTGAAAGCTCGCGGACATCAGATGCGACAGCCGAACAAGGGACGGTGGTTCTATCCAGACGCTGTGCGCGCCGATATCAAGGTGTGATGCGTTAAGACGGTGCATCAACGCGGCCCTGTGTACGATCTGGCGAACAAGCTCGATCCGCGTTTCACGCGGGAACTCGCAAATCTGGTTGCGACTCAGATCCAGAAGACGCTGCAACCTCTTTCGACGGTCGAAGACCTCCCAATATTCGATGCCTTTTTCATCATCGTCGGTGCGGGGCTGCAGAATCGAGGTTTCAAATTCAGCATTTCGATCGTTAAGCCAGGCGATGATTTCGCGTTCGCGTCCCGCAATCTCACGGCGACCTTCCTCGTTCTGGAATCGTGTCTCCGCCTTTGTAAAGTCCCAGCGTCGCAATAGTCCTGTTGCACCACCGGCTGCGTTATCTGCGACATCGTATTCACGATAAATCTGCTTTGGATGTTCGAACGTGTAGGCATCCGACAAAGCCTGAAAGCTTCCGTACCGGCGACTTGATGGCTTGAAGTATCCCTCTTTCACGTTAAAAAACTGCTGCCACAGGTTCCGCCACGGGTCGGTCGTCAGATCCTTTGAGTGGAATGCAGCAGGAACCCCAGCAAGCATCGCAACCCGTTGCTTCGGGTCTTGAAGCGCCTTGATGAAAGCATCGAGACAAAATACGCGGTTAATTTCCGTGAGGGCTATTCCTGAACGGTCGTTTGTTCCCGTCAACACCACACAGCCGTCGACCTTGGGACACGTTGTCAATCCGTTCAGTTTCGCTCGTGCTGCGGGCGTCTTCAGATAGCGCTGCAGCATCAGATACAGTTCCCGTGAGTTCGAAAGGATCTTTTCAACCGGAGACCCACCTTCACGAGCGTTTCCGTTTACGCTCCAGGCTCCCCCGGAACTCGTAATCTTGCCGCGCCAATCTTTCAGGTCTACCGCGAGTACTCGATCTTCGATCACAAGTATTACGTCGATTTCACGACCGCCATAGGGTAGCGCAAGCTCCAGGTTGGTGAACGCCATCCACCCGCTGGGCAGGTCAGTCTGCAGTCGGTTGATACCATGTATCTCGCGATCGTGGATGCCACGGCCCTTGTTATAGATTTTCAATTGGCTTTTCTCTCAAATTCCAATTCGATTGCGACAGCCCGATCTGCACTCGGAGAACGCATGCTGGCCGCGATGATTGTTTTGTGCAGGCGCGCATGCGTAAATCCGCGTGGTCCCGATCGCCAGACGTCGTGATCCAGATAGTTGACCGCCCTTCCAGGCAATGCGCACAAACCGCCGGCTGCCAGCCGGCCCGCGCAACGAGTCACCCATGTAAACGCGTTGTCGACCGCTGATGGGTATGCGCATTCACGTAGAGACACTGCTCGTACGACGAGGTCCAACGGATCGTTTTTGCCCCTTTGCCAGATTACGACAGCATATCGGCAACTTCGAAACAGATCTTGAGTGCAATTTCGCATGGCGCCAACCTGCAAGGCATGTGGCAGCGGTGCCGCAGTCACAAAGATCAGGACCTCAACCGCCTCTTCGCTGCCTCAACGTTAAACTCACTGGCCATCTGTCGCCACGACGCGGCGATCTTTCGACACAACTGCTTGGCCCTTTGCCAACGCTCGGGAAGCGCCTGCGCCCGGAGCAGCCATTCTTCGGAAAGCTGTTCCTCGAGTGCGCCACCATCGAACACCCCCCGTGTCGTAACACCTCGACTGTTGACGACTTCCATGGCCAGACCATCCTCAATCTGGCGCGAACCCAGTTTTTCGAGAGCACCGGCCAGCACATCGCCTGGCCAGCGGCCATCGCGCTCAGGCGGGCTGTGCAATAGCACGGCTCCGATATACTGGTCAGCGACGGCCGCTCTGTCCGACTGCTCAGCAAGTGAGCGAGCCTCGGTTATCCACTCCATCAACAACGGCGTTTGCATCTCGCCTGCCGCGTTCAGGCCGGGGGGCGTGCGCCAGGTACGAAGGACACGCCAGGCAATAGTGGCATTCGCCTGCTCCAAAGGGTCTGGTGAGTCCTTCTCGGCATGCTCGTCCGCCCGGTTCGCGGGCGCATACGCGGCGCAAATTACAGCGATAAACTCATGAGGTTTCTGAGCCATGGTCCGATGAAAGGACAACTGCTCCCCTTCCCCCAATTCACCCAGAAGGAAAGGAAGGCAACGTAACTCCAGGCTGTCGAGCGCTTCCTGCGATACGTCGTTTTGCTTGCGCAACCAGCTGATGGTCTCTTTGACGTTGTACCCCAGCATCGGAATCGATTCCCACTTTTCCGCCAGTTGACTCAGCGCTGCGTTCATCACGTCGATCGCAATCCCGGTACTCAACATCTTCATGCTCTGGTTAACCAGCTCGGCTGCCCGCCCATGGGCAACAAGCGCGACTGCGATCTCGTCACTGAGTGACTTGTCAGTAGAACGAATGTATTGACTTCGCGTCGCCCAATAACGCGATACCGCTGAAGGCGGCTTGTCCTTCAGACTGTCTATTAGCGTCCGGCTGTCTGCCATGTCCGCCAGACAAAGTCCGAGAGACCATTCCGGCCAGTCACGCGAGACAGTCGCGTCTGAAAGCTGTCTCATCCAGTCGTCACCCGCGAGAGCAAGGCGCGTCGCACAAAGAACCGGTACGCCCCGTTCGTCACGAGAGGATAGTCGTCCAAACCACCGGTCGAGCAAGGCAAAGATCCCTTCAGTATCCTGAATGCTCTCGGCCGCCTGCTGCGCCACGAGATACGGCTGGCGTGCCTTGCAGAACAGATCGTCCACCGCGCCAACACCGCTTTCCAGCACTTTGCGAAGTGCCTGGTCGCGCAATGCCTTTACCTTCTCCGAAGCCACATTGATGTCAGGTTCAACATCCGCCAGGTCCGGAAGAAATTCGTCGAACAGCCACCTGACTTCCTCCACTACTGTAGAACCCCGGAATTCTTGGCCCACTGCGTCCAGCGCGTCAGTTTCGACGGCCGGCATCGCCCAAACTGCGTTCGAAAACCTGCGATGTCTGGCTACCAGCTGCCGTATCCCTTCTAGGATACCTTCCCTTGTGGACGGAGCGAGATTCGGTGCCCTCGCTGTAGTCGTCAATTGCGTCCGCAGCATCGCGCGATGTTCCGGAGAAAACATCGGATAGTGGTCGATGAGGATCAGTTGACGCTCGGGAGCGGAATCACTCAAGGTAAGTGCAAAATCGATATAGGCCAGGAACGCTTCCCGTCTGTGTTCATCGGTCAACGGCGCACGAGTAGACCGTCCAAAGTCTTTCCACACCGGCTCCTGCGTGGGGAAGTTAGTGTCCGAGTTTCGCGGCAGGATAGCCACTGCAAGTCGCCATGCTACTGTCGGGAATGTTTCTGCAAGGCTGTTCAGGGCGTCCAGGCGCTGGGATAGCGTCGCACTAGTGCCAGGACTCCACGCTAGGAAGATAGAACGGAGGCTGTTTGATGGCCTGTTCACAATCCTGCCGTCACCTTCGTACTCTACGAGACGCGCAAGCAGGATAGCGATGCGGGTGAGATACGTTGGCTCCCACGCGAGGCATTCAAGTGCGGATAGAAGTCCCGTATGAAGTACTGGCCCAAAAAAGCCTTTGTCCTCGAATAACGGCTGCAATGTTGCAGGAGAGCCCTGGAGGGCCTGCTCCAGGGCTTCAACAAAAGGGATAGGTGCCGCCTCAGCCATCGTCGGAAGATTGGATGATAGTGCAGCGAAAAAGCGTGGCTCATCGCGGAACATCGCAATTCTCCCGACCATCTTGTCCACGAATGCCTGACAACCTCCATACTCGTACGCGATGTGTTCGCTATCCAGCACCTCTTTGAAGGCAGAAATGCGCAGTATGGTTTCGAGCAAACCATCCCGAAGCCAGTTGGAATGGTCCTGCACCATCACCTCTGCTGGAAGCGTGAGCGGGCCGTCCCACGCGGGAACGATCGTCGGATCGATTTGCGCGAAGACAGTTTCGATACATTGCTCCAGCGTCTTCAGGAGAGGCTGCGGTATGCGCTTCGCCGAGAGTGCAAAAGCGACTGTCGGCGCAACCACGGAGAGCACGCTGTCCACCCGCTCCAGAAAGGGTGGATCGCTGCGCATGTGGAGACCGATCTCCTGAACAAATGTTTGATAGTCGACACCGCTCAGGGTCTGGAGAATCTCCTTGTCTTCCGTGGCTCGCTCATCCCACCCCGACGCGAGAACCGCGGGCAGTGTCCTTGCCAGGTGCCCCGGCTCGCACCACTGCGGCGCGTTCGCGAGGGCATTGCCTTCATGCCGATTCCAGACCGACCAGACAGAAACGCTAGCCCCGCAGGTTCGTGCCTCCTGCTCAGCACGTTCAGCCTCCATACCCATCGACTGCTGGAGCGCTTCCGCAAAATCCCTTCGAAGTGCGCGCCTGATCGTGACAGGCTTGTGGCTCGGTACAGCATACCCAATAGCGTTCACAACATAATGTCCAGCGTTAGCCAGGATAAACGCTGCTTCGTTGGCGGGCGGCAAAAGGACTGTCACCGGAAGTTGTGTGTCCGCGACAGGTTGAAGCGCCAGGATCTTTGCGGCGTCCAGTGACGAAACGACGAGTGAGTTACTAAGCGCGTTCTCAGCCCCCTCCCTCTCGCCCCGCTGTTTGAGATATGCATAGAGATATCCGGCCGTTTCCGCGGCCGAGTCCGTCAACAGCGTGAGGGTCTGCCCTCTCTGTGGCCGGAACAGCTCATCCGTCGCCTTAGCGGGTCGCCCTGCCGTAACGAGTTCAGTAGATATCGGGGGACGGTGCTGCGTCGACCAGTTCCACCAGAAAGTCTCCAGCGATACGCCGTACACGCCAGTACCAATCTCGAGATGTTCCGCACACCATGCTTCAACGGCGGGGCATTTCTCGATCCACTGCGCTAACGCCGGTGCATCGATGACGTAGACTCGGCCCCAGGTGTTGCCTGGCAGGTTCGATATTTCCCTCTCCAGCTTTCTGACGTCCTGCAACTTTCTCAACGTCACCGCAACGTATGCAGTTCTACTCTTGTCCCAACCGTCCGGAACCTCCCTGCGAAAAGACTTTTTCACATCCTTGAGGATCTTGCTTCGGGTCGCATTTTGCGTGCTCAACTCCCAAAGGGCGTTGAACGCCGGCTCTCCTTCTGTCGCCCGCAGTTGCACATGTCCGTCCCAGCCAGAAAGATTATTCGCGGTTCCGGAATGAAATCCGATCGTCGCGAGCCGATTGGGCACCCAGCAATATATCAACCGGCGGATAAGCTCACCCAGGAGAGTCGGGCCCCGTTCTGCAGTTGCAAATCGTTCCAGGTCTTCAGTTTTGACCGTTGCCATAATGTTTGATACCAGTGACTAACCATTCCACGGCGGGTGAACAACGGCGACGCCGCCGATCTCTTGCAACGTACGCGCGGAAGGCTGTTTTTGGATTGTGCGACCGGCCAAGATCAGGCTGACGCTGCAGACGACCCCACATGTGGTCCAATCTGGAAATGCCTCGACCTCCCGCGGGAGTCGTTGAGCGCGCCCGGAAAAACACGCTTGCGCATGCGGAGCATATCAGCGGGTCAGAAACATTGCATCTGGGTCGCTTGCCATTCAAAATGCAGTTAGCATGACAAACAAGTTACGGACGTGGCAGTGGCATTTTCGGACACTGACGAACGTGAGCCGGACACAAGAAGATCGCTCTGTCTAAACGACTGGTGAGATTGTCGGTGCCTGTGCTGCCCGTGGCCGAAAAGCACAAACCCGAATCGTGGGGCGTGCAGTCGTTGTGAACTACCCCGCGATATCGCAGGCACGGGTATCTGGGCACGGCGATCACGATTGCACGTTACCCGGTACGCAATGAGGAAACGAAATGAAGCTTGACGAGTACATCGAGCATCTCCAGCGCCTGCAGAAGCAGTATGCGGGGCTAGACATTGAGGTCGCCCAGAGAAATCCGAGAGTGAACACGGACGCCGGACTCTATGTCGTGCCGGCGAATGCCCCTCGTGTTTGGCCCGTGAAAACAGAGGATTCCCACTTTCATTTGATACCACTCGGCGCACAACCACTTGACCCGAACACAAAGCCGGATGGCCTGGGTCCACACGGCGTCATCCTGGTGCTCGACGCGGAATGATTGCTTACCAGTCGCTTACCAGCGGCTGGGTGTTTGATGAGTAGAGTTGACCAACGCACAACAATCAGTTGACTCCGGATATCGCGATCACGCTGGCGACCACGTTCCCCTGGCTGAAGGTCCACCACACCGGGAACGCGAGCGCGAGCTGCAGCCACGCGAACAGGCGATACACGCGCACGCGGCCGTAGCGGTCGCTCAACCACCCCGTCAGCGGCACGGTGCAGGAGCCCACGGTCGCCGCGCACACCAGCGCGAACGCGCCGATCGGCCCTTTCATCCCGATCACGCCCGCCAGATAGCTGACGGCGAGCGCCTGATAGATCGACGAGCCGCCGTTCTCGGCCATCCGCAGGCCGATGCCGATCCGCAGCGCGGGCCGCGAATGTTGCAAGGCGCTCTTGAGCGGATTGGTCGCCAGCTGCGCGCGCTTTTCGAGCCGCACGAAGGTCGGCGACTCGTGCAGGCGAATCCGCATGTACAACCCGACCGCGACGATCACGGCGCTGAGCAGGAACGGCACGCGCCAGCTCCAGCCGTCCGTGACGTGGTCGAGATTCGCGAGCAGTCCGAAATAGACGGCCGCGGCCAGGACCGTGCCGAGCTGGATGCCGAGGAACGGCAGCGACGCATAGAGGCCGCGCTTGCCGGGCGGCGCGTATTCGGTCATCAGCACCGCGGCGCCGGCCTGCTCCGCTCCGGCGCCGAGCCCCTGCAGGATGCGCAGCATCACCAGCAGCGCGGGCGCCCAGTAGCCGGCCGTCTCGAAGGTCGGCAGCACGCCGATCAGCGTGCTCGCGACGCCCATCAGCAACACCGTCGCGGTCAGCACGAACTTGCGGCCGAGCCGGTCGCCGAGCACGCCGAACACGCATCCGCCGAGCGGACGCACCGCGAAGCCGACGAAGTAGGTGCCGAAACTCGCGATCAGCCGCATCTGCGTGGTTTGCGACGGGAAGAACAGCGGCCCGAACACCAGGGCCGAGGCGAGCGTATACAACGCGAAATCGTAGTATTCGAGCGCGCTGCCGAGCGAGCAGGTCCAGGCCGCGCGGTTCAGCTGCCGGGTATCGACGCCGCGGCGTGCGCCGCCCTCTGCATCGTGCCGCGCGGGCGGCGGGGGAATGCGATCCATCGTGGTTGTCTCCTGTCTCCTGCTTCCGTTCCTCAACCCGTTCGCGCGGCGCGCGGCGGGACGTCGGCCCGCTCATGCGGCGGGTGCTTTCGGGAATGCGAGGGCCGAGCGTGGAACCCGCCGCGGCGGCTGTCGCGGCGAGGCTCGTGTGATCGGCTGTCGGTATGTTGGGGCGCCTGTCGCGGGCCGCGCCAATAGTCTTTTTTGATTCGGTGATCACGACGGCTGATTACCGCACACGCCAGTAGCGGGTGTGGTCGCGATTGCATGCGGATCGCGATGCGGTGGGAACGGGGGCGAATGGATCAGCGCCCGGTGGGCGCCGCGATGGAGAGGATGACGGGGATTGAACGGGAACGGCCGGCGTACCGGCCATCGCGCTATGGCAGCGAATCGCAGGCGCCGGCGGTGTGTTCGACGTAGCGCTGCACGTTCTGGAGCATGGCGTCGCAAGCCGGGATCAGTTGCGCCTGCTGCTTGCGAATCGGATTGAACTCCCCTTTCAAGCCGCCGTTCTTGCGCAGAACGACCGCCGCGTACTCGGTGGCGAAGGCCGGACACGATTTGGTCAGGCGTTGCCAGTCCGCGCCGGGCCCGGTCCCCACCACGTCACTGGTGGCGTCCGGGCATTTCGGGTTCTGGCTCTTCCGGATCTTGCAGGACAGCTTGCCTTTGAACTGATCCAGCATGCAACCGTCCTGACTCGCCGTGTATTTCTGGAACAGCGTCTCGAGCGAGGGATCGGCTCGCCGCGCGCCGTAGGAGGTTTGGAACAGTCCGGCTTCGGCGCTGCCGGGATCGTTGAAGCACTGGCTCACGTCGCGCCCTTCGCAATATTTTCCCGAACTCTCGCGCATACCCAGGCCGAGCAGCAGCAGATAGGTGTGCCGCAAGGTGTCCACGCCCGACTGTTCGTTGCGCATGCCGAGTTGCTTGAAGATGGCGTCGTAGGCGGCCAGCCCGTCGGTTTTCTCGTGCTCGAGCGAGGCGGCGCTGGATGCGACCACGACATCGGCGTTCGCCGGATGACAGACGGAACGCGCGAACACCAGCGACAGGCCGACGACGTAGGACTTCGGGGCGAGGCCGCGATCGCGCCAGTCAATGCTTCGGCAGGATGACGCGGAGACGATGTTGGTGATCGCCGCGACAGAATCAGTGGGAGCGGCCAGCGCGCCGGCCTGAGCGCTCGCGGTGACCGAATAGATCTGCAGAAACGCGGCACCAAATGCGGTGACGGCCAGGCCATTGACTCGTTTCACGTTCCACCCCCTGTTTGTTCGTATCTTTTTTTCGACGGCCTGGATGTGTTTGCAAGATGAAATCTAGCAGAAATGATTGGGAAAGCAACGCCGTTCGCGCACTCCGATCCGATCCGGCGCCCGCCTCTCTTTACCGATGAATCCGCGCAACGCTCACGAGGCTCGACATCAGCGTCACCGCCGCCGCCAACCCGAAGGCCAGTCGCGTGAACGCCGTGCCCGGCACGCCGGCGCCGCCCCCAGCGCGGCGCCCAGCGACTGCCCCATGGTCTTCGCGGTCGACGGCACGCCCGACGCAAACAACGAGCGCGCCTTCGGGACGTTGCCGAGCATTCCGCTGTTGTTCGGCGGCAGGAACAGGCCGTACCCGGTCCCGCACCGGCAGAGGCGCCACAACAGGATCGTGCCGATCGACGCCGGCGAAGGCATGCAGGCACTCAGCGCGAGACCGGTGGCCATCACGATCACGCCCGCCGACGACGACAGCGTGCCATTGATGCGCCCCGCCAGCTTGCCGGCCAGCGGCGCGACCACCACCACCGCGAGCGGCCACGCCGTGAAGATGAAGGCCGACTCCAGCACGCCGTAGCCATAGGCCGACGGCGACCGTGGGGCCGTCACCGGCCGGGCTTTCGGTCGATCCCGGCCGGCGACATCGATGGCGCGCGGCGCGCCACCGTGATGCGCGCCTCGTGGCGCGCTTCCGGCCTACGGCCGGTGATACCCGCCCACCACCCCGCGCGGCGACAGCACCCACTGCCACAGCTGGATCTCGCGCGCGCGAAAGCCGCCCGCGCACGACAGCAGGTAGTAGCGCCACATCCGGCGGAACGTCTCGCCCTTCTCGGCAGCGAAGCGCGGCCAGGCCGCGTCGAAGTTCCGGTACCAGGCCATCAACGTCCGGTCGTAGTCGGCGCCAAAGTTGTGAAGATCCTCGACCACGAACAGCCCTTCGAGCGCTTCCGTCACATGCGCGAGCGCCGGGATTTCGCCGTTCGGGAAAATGTAGCGGTCGATCCACGGATCGGGCGTGGTCTCGCGGCGGTTCTTGCCGATCGTGTGCAGCAGGAACAGCCCGTCGTCGGCGAGGCAGCGCTGCGCGACTTCCATGTAGGTTCGATAGTTGCGCGCGCCGACGTGCTCGAACATGCCGACGCTGGCGATCCGGTCGAAGCGTTCGTCCACGTCGCGGTAGTCGGTCAGGCGAAACTCGATCGGCAGGTGCGCATAGCGCTTCGCGCCCCAGGCCGCCTGCTCCTTCGAAATCGTCACGCCGACGCACGACACGCCGTAGCGCTCCGCCGCGTAACCCATCAGGCTGCCCCAGCCGCAGCCGATGTCGAGCAGCCGCATGCCGGGCTTGAGCCCGAGTTTCCGGCAGATCAGGTCGAGCTTGTGCTCCTGGGCCTGATCCAGCGTCGTCGCGCCGTCGCCCCAGTAGCCGCAGGTGTAGGTCATGCGCCGGTCGAGCATGGCCTCGTAGAACGCGTTGCCGATGTCGTAGTGCTGCTCGCCCACCTGCCACGCGCGGCGCGCGGTCTGGCGATTGGTCCAGCGTGCCCGCAGCGCCTGCCAGATCAGCCGCGTGCCATGCACCTGCTCGTCCACCCGCGCCATCAGGATGCGGCGGAACAGTTCGTCGAGCTGGTCGCACTCCCACTGCCCCTGCATGTAGGCTTCGCCGAAGCCGAGGTTGCCGTAGGCGAGCACGCGCTCGGGTACCTTGGGGTCGAGAAGCCGGATGTCCCACGGGCGTGAACCGTCGAGACGGACGTCGGCGCGCGACAGCAGTTCCTCGACAAGCCGATAGGCGGCGGACGTATGCACCTCCGCCTGCACGGGTTCGACGCGATCTTCCGGTTGTGTGGCCACGGTCGCTGCCTCCATTCTCAGGTTGGCCGAATTCGAACATCCATCGCTGCGCCCGATGCCGCGCTGCTCCGCATTCGTGCCGTCAGGACGGAAACGATACCATTGCGGAAAGCGGGCCATGGGCAGTCGTCACTTCCGGGGATCGACCCGGAGCGCGAAAATGAAAATACTACGTTCCGTTGCCTGCTGCATTGATTCGTGCGTGCGCAAAGACTTCTACGCCCGACGCAATAATCCTGCCGCCGCGCATTAATCTGCTTACGCAAAGCTGTCATTTTTGAAAGCCGCGAAGTGCTCGTGCGCTTTCGTTTTACCAGTCCCGTTTACCGGTCCCTATCGATTTCTTTTGATTGGCATTCGACAGTAACGCGGCGGCCCGGTACGGAGAGCAGCAACGAGGCGGATCGCGGGCGCGGCGCGTCGTGAGCGGACAGACGCGGGGCCGGAAAACCGGCCGGCAGGAATCGGGATGCAGGACGGGCCGGCTCAATCGCCAACGCCGTCACCAAGACAAACGTACCGCGCGCCTCACACCGCCGGCGGGCTGCCGGAAGCCACCAGCGCCGTCAGCCGCGCGCGGTCGGCCGTGTAGTCCGCCGTATGGAACGCGGCCAGATCGGTGGCCAGCGCATCCCACAGCGAGAGCGCGCCAAGCGCCGCCCCGCGCGAGAGCGCCTGATCGATGGTGTCGTCGCCGGCATGATCGACGGCCGCGCGCTGGAGATAGTAGTGGATCTCCAGTTCGGCGCGCGCCGTGATATCGGCATAGGTCAAATGTTTGGGCACGGCAAAACCCTTCTGCTGCCGCCGCGCTTCCTGGAGAAACGAGCGGCGTGACGTTCGATTGTCCCGGGCGCTGCCGGCAGGCCGTCGAACGGTTCCCTGAATCTTCTCGCTGGCGGCGCCGCACGGCGCCCGCTCAGTGTGCCTGCAGCAACGATAGCAGGTCGCGTACCGCCGCTTCCTCGTCGTGCCCGTCCACCAGCAGTTGCACCAGCGAACCCGCGCGCAGGCGCGATGCCGCCGGAGCCTTCGCATCGATCTCGCGGCCGTCCGCGATCAGCCGGATGTCGCTGCCGAAGCGCCGCGCGCATTCGGCGAGCGCCGCGCCGCAGGCGCCGGTTGCCGAGAAGTCCCGCGTCGTCGCGAGCCTCACCTCCACCCAAATTGCCATGACATCTCCGAGGGGCGCGAGCGGCACGAACGCCTGCCGCGCGCCTGCCGGTTCCTCCCCCGACAAGCCCGGCGGGACATGCAAACCAGCGGGGAAAAACGGCAATGCCGACGTTATCTCGATATCATCATAGCATGTGTCGTGCATTATAATGAAACGCACATTCACGTCGTGCCGCCCTCGCGCGGCCACCCCGCCACCCCTCGACCGGACCCCTCATGTCAGCCCTGCCCGCATGCCCGCAATGCGCGATGAACAACACCTATCCCGACGGCGAACTCGTCGTCTGCGCGGACTGCGGTCACGAGTGGTCGCCCGGGGCGAACGCCGACGAGCCGGCGGCGCCCGCCGAGGCGGTGGTGAAGGACGCGCACGGCAGCGTGCTCGCGAACGGCGATTCGGTGGTGCTGATCAAGGACCTGCGGGTCAAGGGCTCGTCGATCACGCTGAAGGTCGGCACGCGGATCAAGGGCATTCGCCTCGCCAGCGGCGATCACGAAGTGGACTGCCGCACCGACGCCGGCAATTTCATGTTGAAGGCGTGCTACCTGCGCAAGGCCTGACGCGGATCCTTTTTGGGGAGGACGATGACGGATCGGAAGACGGCGTGGGACGCGTTCGCGGCGGTGTTCGCCGCGTCGCTTGGGGGCAGCAAGCCGATCGTGCTGGAGACGCGGCGCACGGTGTCGCTGCATTTCGATCTGTCGGCGGCGCAGAGCTTCATGTCGCTGACCGAACCCGAGCGGCTGGTGCTCGAGTACACGCGCAGCATGATGGGTTTCGTGCTGCTGGCGCCCGCGCCGGCGCATATCCTGATGATCGGGCTTGGCGGCGGTTCGCTGGCGAAGTACTGCCATCGGCACCTGCCCGCCGCCGCGATCACCGCGGTCGAGATCAATCCCGACGTGATCGCGCTGCGCGAACGCTTCCACCTGCCCGCCGACGGCGACCGCTTCGAGGTGATCTGCGCGGACGGTGCCCACTACATGCGCCGCCCCGAGGTTTCGGCGGACGTGATCCTGCTCGACGCCTTCGAGGCGCAGGGCATGTCGCCCCAATGCGCGAGCCAGGCGTTTCTTGAAGCGTGCCGCGAACGGCTGCGCGAGCACGGCGTATTGGTGGCGAATTTCGTCGATGACGATCCGGGACTGCCGGTTTATCTGGGGCGCGTGGAAGCCGTGTTCGGCACGGCACGCTCGGTATTGATGTCGAATAACGGCGGCAATTGCATCGTGTTCGCGTGGAACGGCGTCAGTGCGCTGCCGCATGCCGCCGTGCTGTTCAAACGGGCCGGCGGTTTCGATTTCTCGGCGGCGCTCGACTTGCACGAACTGGCGGCCCGGATCAAGCGGGGCCAGCGTTTCGAGATCGGGCAACTGAAGTGGAGCGAGTGCGGTCGGCCCCACTGGAAAATCGAAAAAATAAACGCGGAATAACGCGGCGCCCGATTATTTGTCGCGTCGCGTGGCGCGTTCGGCGGCCATGCTCGCGGTTTCGTATTTCACGTCGTGCTGCGCCAGATACTCGCGGATCAATTGCCGGACGACCTGCGACGGCGTGATGTCCTGTTCTGCACAGAGCCTCTCGAATGCCGCCTTTTTCGCGGGGTCGATCAGGATGGTCAATCGTGCAGTCTTGGTTTCCATTTGCAGGCAGAGGCCGGGTTGATATGTTAATCAGATTGTAATCGATTCATCGACCGGCACAGCCTAACCGAATGTCGGGCGTTCGTCTCGTGACGGCCGGTAGCGGCCCGCTCGCGGTCAGCGGCCGGTGCCTCGCGGCGGCGCTGTCGAGGCGCGCACCACGAGCCGCGGCTCGCCGGCCACGCGCATGAGCGGCGCGTCGTGCCTGTCGCCTTCCGCGCCCTGATCGCCATGACCACCCTGCCCCCCCGAACCGTTCAGGCCCACCAGCTCCGCGAGCAGCGCGACGGCCAGCGCGGCCGCCCCGGCGGTCGGCACCGCGACGGTGGACAGCGCGGGACGCGACTGCGCGGCCAGCTGGATGTCGGTGATGCCGACCACCGACAGGTCGTGCGGCACGCGCAGGCCGGCGTCGGCCGCCGCGTGCATCGCGCCGAGCGCGGGCAGGTCGTTGGTGGCGAACAGCGCCGTGAGGTCCGGATGCGCGGCGAGCAGTTCGCGCGCGGCCGCGTAGCCGCCTTCGATCGTGTCGGGCGCATGGCGCACCGGCGCGCTCGCGCTGGCCAGGCCCGCCGCGTCGAGCGCGGCGACGAAGCCGTCGTAGCGCGCCGCATGGATGCCCGACGCCTTGCTGCCGACCAGTGCGCCGATCCGGCGATGGCCGAGCGCGAGCAGATGCGCGGCCGCCAGTTCGCCCGCGAGGCGGAAGTCCACCGCGACGCAAGGCAGCCCCGGCGGCAGCTCGGGCCGCTCCCACATGCACAGCACTACCGGCGTGCCGCGCGCCACGGTGGCGTGCAGGTCGTCGAGATCGAGATTGGCGTTCATCACCAGCACGCCCTCCGACAGCGTGCCGGCGATCTGCTCCAGGTAGCCGCGGCCGATGGCGGGATCGTTCTCGGTGTTGCAGATGATCAGGTAGCGGCCGCTGCGGCGCAGCGCGTTCTCCACCGCTAGTGCGAACTCCGGATAGAACGGGTTGGCGATGCTCGATACCATCAACGCGATGGTCGGCGCCCGCCCTTCCGCGAGCGCGCGCGCGGCCAGGTGCGGCCGGTAGCCGAGCGCCTCGACGGCGGCCAGTACGCGTTCGCGCGTGAGCGCCCCGACCCGGCCGCGGTTGCGCAGCACGTTCGAGACGGTGGCGGGCGTCACGCCCGCGGCTTGGGCGACTTCGGCAAGCGTCGGCATTGTCTCAATAGATGAAATCTTGTCTCAATATTTGCTGGCGGCGCCGGCCCGTTGCATGATGGGCCGATATCAGAAGGAAAAACGGAGACGACCTGCCCCGATCGCCACGGCGATCGTTTCTCGTGGCTCGCAGGTTAAGCGCTTAATCTCCGCGATTCTGCGATTAAAACATGGAGACGCAGCGATGGCGAGCATTTCGTTGAAAGGCGTTCAGAAGGCGTATGGCGGCGCCGCCCCGGTGATCCGCGACGTCGATCTGGAGATTGGCGCGCACGAGTTCTGCGTGTTCCTCGGGCCGTCCGGCTGCGGGAAATCCACGCTGCTGCGGATGATCGCGGGCCTGGAGGACGTCAGCGACGGCGAGATCGCGATCGGCGGACGGCGCGTCAACGACCTGTCGGCCGCGCAGCGCGGCGTGGCGATGGTGTTCCAGAGCTATGCGCTGTTCCCGCACATGACGGTCTACGAGAACATCGCGTTCGGCCTGCGGCTCGCGAAGACACCGAAGCCCGAGATCGACCGCAAGGTGCGCGAGGCGGCCCGCATCCTGCAACTGGAGGCGCTGCTCGAGCGCCATCCGAAGGCGCTTTCGGGCGGCCAGCGGCAGCGCGTTGCGATCGGCCGCGCGATCGTGCGCGAGCCCGGCGTGTTCCTGTTCGACGAACCGCTCTCGAACCTCGACGCGACGCTGCGCGGCCAGACCCGCATCGAGATCGGCCGCCTGCACCGGCAGTTCGCCGAGGCGAGCGTGGTCTACGTGACGCACGACCAGGTGGAGGCAATGACGCTCGCCGACAAGATCGTGCTGCTGCACAGCGGTGAGGATACCGAACGATACGGCAGCATCGCGCAGGTCGGCGCGCCGCTCGATCTCTACTACCGGCCCGCGAGCCGCTTCGTGGCCGGCTTCATCGGCTCGCCGCGCATGAACTTCCTGGCCGCGCGCGTGCTGGCGGCCGAGGCCGGCGGGCTGTGCGTGCAGCTCGACGGCGGCGGCGAGACCGCCGTGCTGCCGCTCGCGCGTGACGGCGCGGCGCCCGGCGCCGCCGTCACGTTCGGCATCCGCCCCGAGCATCTGGAGTTCGTGGCGGCGGGCGCGGGCGGCAAGGCGCCCGACGGCGCGCTGCTGCTGACGCGCCGCGTCACGCTGGTCGAGGCGCTCGGCGAACACAGCTACGTCCACCTCGAGCAGCCCGACGGCACGCTGATCGCGAAGGCGCCCGGCGAGCTGCGCGTCGCGCCCGGCGACAGGGTCCGGCTGCGCGCCCCGGCCGCGTCATGCCACCTGTTCGCCGAGGACGGCTTCGCGATCGCCGCGCCGGCGCCGGCCGCGCTCTCCCCCGCCTGAGGCGGGCGCCCGATTCGTTCATCGACATTCACCGAAGCGCGCGCCCGCCGCCGGGCCGCCAAAACCCACGAGCCCCACCCAACGATCGAGGATCGACCGATGCGCCTTGGAGTCTGTTACTACCCCGAGCACTGGCCCGAAGCCATGTGGAACGACGACGCCGCGCGCATGAAGGCGCTCGGCATCGAGCAGGTGCGGATCGCCGAATTCGCCTGGAGCCGGATCGAGCCGCAGCCGGGCGAATACGACTGGGGCTGGCTCGACCGCGCGATCGAGGTGCTCGGCGCGGCCGGCCTGCAGGTCGTGATGTGTACGCCCACCGCCACGCCGCCGAAGTGGCTGATCGACCGGCATCCCGACATCCTGCCGGTGGGCGCGGACGGCCGGCCGCGCGCGTTCGGCTCGCGCCGCCACTACGATTTCTCGTCGCCGAGCTACTTCGAGGCGTCGCGGCGCATCTGCGAGGCGGTGGCGCAACGCTACGGCGCCCACCCCGCCGTCGCCTACTGGCAGACCGACAACGAATACGGCTGCCACCAGACCGTGGTCAGCTATTCGCCGGCCGCACAGGCGCGCTTTCGCGACTGGCTGCGCGCGCGCTACGGCACCATCGAGGCACTCAACACGGCCTGGGGCACGGTGTTCTGGAGCATGGAGTACCGCGGCTTCGACGAGATCGACGCGCCGGTCGGCACGGTCACCGAGGCGCATCCGTCGCATCGGCTCGACTATCGCCGCTTCGCCTCGGACGAAGTGCGCCGCTACAACCGGATGCAGGTCGAGATCATTCGCGCGCATTCGCCGGGCCGGCCAATCGCGCACAACTTCATGCAGCTGTTCACCGAGTTCGACCACTATCCGGTGGCGGCCGACCTCGACGTGGCGAGCTGGGACAGCTACCCGCTCGGCGCGCTCGAGGAGCAGTGGTACGCGCCGGACGTGAAGGCGCGCTACCTGCGCACCGGCCACCCCGATTTCGCCGCGTTCAACCACGACCTCTACCGCGGCATGTCGCGGCTGCCTTTCTGGGTGATGGAGCAGCAGCCGGGGCCGGTGAACTGGGCGCACTGGAACCCGGCGCCGCTGCCGGGCATGGTGCGGCTCTGGAGCTGGGAGGCGTTCGCCCACGGCGCCGGCTGCGTGTCGTATTTCCGCTGGCGCCAGGCGCCGTTCGCGCAGGAGCAGATGCACGCGGGCCTGAACACGCCCGACAACCGGCTCGATATCGGCGGCAGCGAGGCCGCCGCGGTGGCCGGCGAGCTGCGCGCGCTGCTCGCCGATGCCGAGGCCGACGCCACCGCGCCGGTCCGCTCGCGCGTGGCGCTGCTGTTCGACTACACGGCGAAGTGGCTGTTCGAGGTGCATCCGCAAGGTGCCGATTTCCACTATCCGCGCTTCGTGGTGGAGTATTACTCGGCGCTGCGCTCGCTCGGCTTCGACGTGGACGTGGTGGCCGCCGACGCGCCGCTCGACGGCTACCAGCTGGTGGTGGTGCCGCCGCTGCCGATCGTCTCCGAGGCGCTGGCGCAGCGGCTCGCCAGCTGCGGCGCGCAGGTCGTGCTCGGCCCGCGCACGGGCTCGAAGACGCCCGACCTGCAGATTCCCGCGAACCTGCCGCCGGGCCCGCTCGCGGCGCATCTGCCGGTCCGCGTCTGGCGCGTGGAGTCGCTGCGGCCGACGCTCGCCGAGACCGTGCAGGTTGCCGCCGGCGGCGACGCCGCCGCGTTCGAGACGCAGGCGCGCCACTGGCGTGACCTGATCGAGGTCGACGCCGCGCGGGCGGACTCGGTCGAGATCCGCGCGCGCTTTCACGACGGTCATCCCGCCTATCTGCGGCACGGCGTGTTCCACTACTTCGCGAGCCTGTTCGACGAGGCCGGCACGGCCGCGCTGCTGGCGCGCGTCGCGCGCGAGGCCGGGCTCGCGCCCGTCGCGCTCGGCGACGCGGTGCGCGTGAGCCGGCGCGGCGCGCTGACCTGGGTGTTCAACTACGGCCCGCAGCCGTACCGGATCGACGCCGCGATTCCCGACGCGGCGATCCTGGTCGGCACGCGCTGCATCGAGGCGGCCGGCGTCGCCGCGTATCGCACGGCGGCCGGTTGAGTTTTCACGGCGCGTCGGTGGTCCGGTCGCGCCGTTCGATTTCGTTGTTTCGCAGTTCCGCAGTTCCGACAAAAACCGAAACCAGGAGACAGCAGATGAACACTCAACCCCGCTTCCGGCGCGGCCTCGCCGCGCTTGCCGTGGCCGCGCTGGCCGGCCTGTCGGCGACGGCCGCGTTGGCCGGCACGCTGAGCGTCAACATCGCGTTCAAGGGCGCGAGCCAGCGCGCGGTGTGGACCCAGGTGGTCGATCAGTTCAAGCAATCGCACCCCGGCACCGACGTCAAGCTCGCGTTCGTCGACGAGGAAGCCTACAAGGTGCAGTTGCCGAACTGGCTGACCACGGCGCCGCCCGACATCATCAACTGGCACGACGGCGAGCGCATGGCCTACTACGCCAAGCGCGGGCTGTTCGAGGATCTCTCCGCCGACTGGCAGAAGAACCACTGGGACACGATGTACGCCTCGACCAAGGAGGCCTCGTCGTACCAGGGCAAGCCTTACGCGGCGCCCACCGTCTACTACGCGTGGGGGATGTTCTATCGCAAGAACCTGTTCAGGAAGGTGGGCATCGCCGCCGAGCCGACCACCTGGGCCGAGTTTCTCGACGACTGCAAGAAGCTCAAGGCCGCCGGCATCACGCCGATCGCGGTGGGCGGCCGCGATGCGTGGACGCTGGCCGGCTGGTTCGACTACCTCGACCTGCGCCTGAACGGCAACGCGTTCCACCAGCAGCTGATGGCCGGCCAGATCGCCTACACCGACGCGCGCGTGAAGAAGGTCTACACCACCTGGAAGCAGCTGATCGACGCCGGCTACTTCATCGACAACGCGCTGTCCTACGATCTCGACGCGGCCCAGCCGTTCCTGTTCCAGGACAAGGCGGCGATGATGCTGATGGGCACCTTCATCACCGGCGGCTTCACGCCGGCGGTGCGGCAGGACATGGGCTTCTTCCGCTTCCCGGTGATCGACGCGAACGTGCCGACCGCCGAGGACGGCCCGGTGGAGTCGCTGCACATCCCCGCCAGGGCGAAGAACAAGGCCGACGCGCGCGCGTTCCTCGCGTTCGTCGAGACGCCGGCGATCGGCGCGCAACTGGCCAGGGGGCTCGGCTCGCTGTCGGCCAACAGCCAGTCGCCGGAGCCCGACGACGCGATCTCGAAGGTCGCCTTCCACATCCTCGCCGATACCAAGGGCGGCATCGCGCAGTTCTACGATCGCGACATGACCAAGGAAATGGCCGACGAGGGGATGAAGGGCATGCAGCAGTTCCTCGCCGACCCGGGCAAGCTCGACGCGGTGCTCGCGCAGCTCGAGGCCGCGCGCCAGCGCATCTACCGGAAGTGACGCGGGAAATGAGCCCGCAGTGAATCCGCAGTGAGCGGGACCGGCGGCAGCGGCGCCGGGCGGGCTGGACGCCGCCCGTGCCGCCGCTGCCGCCGCCCGCGACGATCAAGGAGATCCGCCGTGTCACGTATCGTGCTTTCCTCGCCGCCGGCACCGGCCGCCGCGCAGCGCACCGACCCCGGCGGCGAGCCCGGCGGCACCGCCGGCGCGGGCCGCGAGGCGCCGCCGGCCCGGCCCCGGGCATCGACGCCGCGGCCGAAGCCGCGCCGGCGCGCCTCGCCGACCGAACGCCGCCAGCGGCTCGCCGCGGCACTGTTCCTCGCGCCGGCCTGCCTGATGTTCGCGCTCTACGTGGTGTGGCCGGTGGTATCCACCATCCGGCTGTCGTTCTACCACTGGGACGGCATGAGCGAGCCCGACTTCATCGGCCTCGCGAACTACGCCGAGCTGGTCCATAGCGACACGTTCTACACCGCGCTGAAGAACAACCTGATCTGGCTGCTGCTGTTCCTGCTCGCGCCGCCGCTGGGCCTCGCGATCGCGCTGTACCTGAACCAGGCGGTGGCCGGCATGCGCGTGGTGAAGTCGTTGTTCTTCGCGCCGTTCGTGCTGTCGGGCGTGGTGGTCGGGCTGATCTATTCGTGGTTCTACGATCCGACCTTCGGCCTGCTCAAGCTGCTGATCGGGCACGGCATCCCGGTGCTCGGCGATCCGCGCTACGCCACGCCCGGCATCATCTTCGCCGCGCTGTGGCCGCAGACGGCCTACTGCATGATCCTCTACCTGACCGGCCTGACCACGCTGAACGCCGAGCAGATCGAGGCCGCCCGCATGGAGGGCGCGCGCGGCTGGACGCTGCTGTGGCACGTGATCCTGCCGCAGCTGCGGCCCACCACGTTCATGGCGATCGTGGTGACCGTGATCGGCGCGCTGCGCAGCTTCGACCTGATCTCGGTGATGACCTCGGGCGGCCCGTTCGACAGTTCCACCGTGCTTGCCTATTACATGTACGACCAGGCCATCAAGTACTTCCGCTTCGGCTATTCGTCGGCGATCGCGGTGGTGCTGTTCGCGATCATGATGCTCTACATCGTCTACCACCTGCGCCATCTGCTGCGCAGCGAACACTGACCGTCCGACAGGAGACGCCCGCATGTTTCCGATGCCGATCGACCGCTGGAAACCGGCCTCGCGCCGGCTCTACAAGCTCACGCTGCCGCTCGCGCTGCTGCTGTGGCTGCTGCCGCTCGTCGCCGTGCTGATCACCTCGGTGCGCTCCACCGAGGAGCTGAACGCCGGCCATTACTGGGGCTGGCCGCAACACTTCGCCCTGGTCGAGAACTATCGCGAGGCGCTGAGCGCGTCGCCGATGCTGCATTACCTCTGGAACAGCGTGCTGATCACGCTGCCCTCGGTGGCCGGCGCCATCGCGCTGGCGGCGATGGCGGGCTTCGCGCTCGCCGTCTACCGGTTCCCCGGCAACGCGGCGCTGTTCGGCACCTTCGTGGCGGGCAACTTCGTGCCGATCCAGGTGCTGATGATCCCGGTGCGCGACCTCACGCTGAAGCTCGGCCTCTACAACAGCGTGGAGGGGCTGATCCTGTTCCACCTGTCGTTCCAGACCGGTTTCTGCGCGCTGTTCCTGCGCAACTTCATCAAGCAGCTGCCGTTCGAGCTGATCGAGGCCGCGCGCATCGAGGGCGCGGGCGAATGGACGGTGTTCTGGCGCATCGTCGTGCCGCTGATCCGCCCCGCCCTCGCGGCGCTCGCGATCCTCGTGTTCACGTTCGTCTGGAACGACTATTTCTGGGCGCTGTGCCTGACCCAGGGCGACGACGCGGCGCCGATCACGGTCGGCGTGGCCGCGCTGAAGGGGCAGTGGACCACGTCGTGGAATCTCGTCTCGGCGGGCTCGATCCTGGCGGCGCTGCCGTCGGTGGCGATGTTCTTCCTGATGCAGAAGCACTTCGTGGCGGGCTTGACGTTCGGGGCGACGAAGGGGTGACGGCGCGGCAGCGGCGACGGTGATCCGCCGCCCGCCCCTCACCGCCTCACGCCGCCCCCATCCAGCGCAGCACCTGCTGCCAGCGCGGCGCCGTCATCGCGTCGAACCAGGTGTCGTGGTTCGCCTCCGGCAGCAGCATCAGGCGGCTGCCGGGATGCGCGCTCGCCAGACGTTCGGCGTGCGCCACCGGGATCAGCGTGTCGCGCTGCGAGCCGATGATCACGAGCGGGCCGCGGTAGGCGGCGGTCGCCGCGATCGAATCGAACGGGTCGTGCAGCAGCCAGCGCACCGGAAACGCCGGATATTGCTCGCGCGCCACCGAGGCGAGCGTGTCCCACGGCGTGATCAGCGCGACGCCGGCCAGCGCCTGCTCGTTGCCCTGCACTACCCGCGCGGCCATGCCGGCGCCGAGCGATTCGCCCACCAGCCAGACCTCGCCGGGCCAGCTCGCGAGCGTCTGCGCGAGCGCGTCGCGCGAGGCGGCCAGCGCCGCGTGCAGCGTGCGCGGGCCGGCGCGCCGGCCGTGGCCCGGATACTCGGCGATCACCACGCGGTAGCCCGCGTGCACGAACACGTCCGCGAGCGGCAGCTTGGTCTCCGACGATTCCTCGTTGCCGTGATAGACGATCACGGTACCGCGCGGCGCCGGGCCGTCCGGCGTGACGACGTAGCCGGCATAGTCGCCGCGGATCTGCCAGCGCTCGATGCGCTCGCCCGGATGCGGCAGGTCGCGCGGATCGGCGACACCGGGCGTCGTCGGCAGCAGCATGCGGTCCTGCATCAGGTACAGCGCGGCGGCCGCGGCCAGGTAGACACCGGCGGCGATCAGGCAGCCGGCCATGACGATCCGTTTGACAGACATTGCGCGTCGGAGCTTCGAAATGAGGATGCGCCAGTATAAGGAGCCGGCCGGCGGCGTGCGCGGCCGATGCGCATCGCGGCAAGCCAAGGCGAAGCGCGCGCGCGGCGGGCGCGCCGGCTCCAGACCTGACGGCGGCGCGCGAACCGGCCCGACCCTTCGGCCGGCGGGCCGAGCGCGCCGCCGGCATGACGGCGAGCCGGCGGCCGGCAGCGGCAACCGGACCGGGCGCCTACTGCGCCGTCATCCGCAGCAGCGAGGTGTCGTAGCCGAGTTCCGCCGCGCGCGCGACGAGCTGCTGGCGCAGCAGCGTGGACGGATGCGCCTCGCGCGTCAGCAGCCAGAGAAAGCGCCCCGACGGCTCGCCGACGATCGACCAGCTGTAGTCGTCCGCGTGGTCGAGCACCCAGTAATCGCCGATATAGAACGGGCCGAAGAACGACACCTTGAGCTTCGCGCCGTCGCTGTCGGCTACCGGTTTCGCGCGGCCCTTCGAGACGCGCGGCGCGCCGTGCGCATCGCGCGCGCAGGCGTTGACGACGTCGATCAGCCCGTCCGCGCGCCGCGCGTAATCGGCGGTCACGCCGTCGCAATCGCGCTCGAAGCGGTTCTCGTAGCGCGCGAACTCGTACCAGCGGCCGAGATAGCGATCGAGATCGACGGGCCTGGCCGGTTGCGGCACCGCCGCGTTGCCGCGCTTGCCGCCGATCAGGCCGCAGCCGTTGAGCAGCAGCGCGGCGCCCGTTACGGCGACGGTCAGCGCGGCGAGGCGTACCAGGGAGCGATTCATTCGGGTTTCCTTGTCATTAGACGAATTCAGATACGGCAAGCAGGTTCGATACCACCCGCGCGCAGGCGCTCGCCATCACGCGGCGCCGCCCGCCCGGGCTACGGGCTTCGGCGCCTCGCGCCTGCCGCGCCGCAGCCGCTGAACGCGGCCCCAGAGCGGCACGAACGCGGCCAATATTGCAAGCCGGTCGTGCCCGGTTTGTAGTATTTACCGGCCGCTTTTCCCGTGACATGTCGCGGCGCGGGCGAGCCGTCGCGACGCGCGATCCTGCCGGCGCGAGCGCGCGGCGCGAATCACCGGAGCTGGCGCGGCAATTGCATGGTGAACGGGCCGCCGGCACGGTTCGCCGTACACGGCGTCGAGCTTCGACATTTCAAGCATCCACTACTTTCAACTCTCGGGAGCCAATCGCCATGCTCAAATGGGCCTTGATTTTCGCGGTGATCGCCATCGTCGCAGGACTGTTCGGATTCACCGGCATCGCCGCCGGCTCGGCCGCGATCGCCAAGTTCCTGTTCGGCCTGTTCCTCGTGCTCTGCATCATCTTCCTGGTGATCGGCGTGGTGGTGGCCAAGCGCGTCGTCAAATAGCGCATCGTCCGGGGACGAGGCGCGAGGCGCCGCCCGATTCCCGGGCGCGGCTCGCGCAAGCGGCTTCGAGATCAGGCACGGCGGGCTCGGCGAGCCCGCCCCGATCCGTCTGGCAGGCCTCGCGCGGCGACACGCTTCGCGCCGCGCTCACTGCTGGCGGATCTCCGCCGGCCCCTTGCCGGTCCAGCGCTTCAGCGCGCGGCGGAAGTTGGCGGTGTCGCTGAAGCCGACCAGCATCGCCACGTCCTCGGTACTCATCTTCGTGGTCCGCAGATACTCGGTGGCGAGCGAGCAGCGCACGTCGTCGACGATCGCCACGAACGAAGTGCCCTCCGCCTCGAGCCGGCGCCGCAGCGTGCGGCTCGTCATCTTCAGCGCGACGGCCACGGCCTCCATGTTCGGAAACTCGCCGGGCTTGCGCATCAACTCCTGATACACCTCGCCGGACGCGCCGAACGACGTCTTGTCCTGGCCGATCAGGCGATCGCAGGTCTCCTGCAGCAGCGCCGCCGAATGCCGGTGCGCCAGTTGCGGCCGGAACTCGAGGATCGCGCTGTCGTAGCTGAGCTCGCAGCGCGCGGCGTCGAACTCGCACGGGCAACCGAGATAGTCGCTGTAGACGGCCGCGTGCGGCGGCGCCGGATAGGCGAAGCGCGCGACGAGCGGCGGGCAGCTGCGCCCGGCCACGTCCTGCAGATGCGTGACGTGCTGCGTGTACTGCTGCTCCAGCAGGAAGCGTTGCACCTCGTGGGGCAGGTTCGAGGCGAACGCGTCGGGAAAGGTCCAGACGGCCCGGTCCGGATACTCGTGCCATTCGATCGTCAGCGTCGGCGTGGCGAGCCGGTGATATTTGACGCCGAGCCGGAAGTAGTCGCGCAGCGACAGGCACGACATCAGCGCGTAGCCGTACATGCCGTAGGCGGCCAGATGCAGGCGCGCGCCGGTGCGAAACGGCGTGGCCGGGTCGGTCGAGAGCCGCACCGCGTTCGCGCAGACGGCCGCGTACTGGCGCACCGAGGTCAGCACCGACGCGTCGTCGATCTGCCCGGGCTCGACGCCGCTGCCCTGCAGGCTGTCCGCCACGGCGATGCCCTGCTCCGCGAGCACCTCGACCAGCGCCGCGATCTTGTACGGCGCGTAGACGCGCTCGTTGAGCAACGGATATTTCGACGGCATCGCGTCCCCTCCCGGATGTCCGCCGGGGACACCACTCTGTCCGAAATTGACCTTACGCGGCGGATCGTATCTCACTATTATCGGATCAACAAGACACGGGGCGGCGGCTCGTCGGCCGCCCCGGACCGATACCGGAGACACGCATGAATGCCCTCTTCCTCGCATGGCGCGGCGGCCCGCGCGCGCCGCATGCATGGCGATCGCATCGACGGCCCCGGCCCGGATGCTGACGCGCTGACTCAGCGGCGTCGGCCCGCTCCTGTCCGATGCCACCCGAACCGCCTACGCGCCGCGCGCGCCCTTCCCGGCGCGCGCGCCTGCCCACGGACGCCCGCCGCCGCGCGCGCCCGGCTTTCCAAGGACCGCTCCATGAACACCCCGAACCGCAAGGTCATCATCACCTGCGCCGTGACCGGCTCCGCGCACGTTCCGTCGATGTCGGACTACCTGCCGATCACACCCGCGCAGATCGAGGCGCAGGCCGTGGAGGCGGCCGAGGCCGGCGCGGCGATCCTGCACCTGCATGCGCGCGACCCGGCCGACGGCCGTCCCACGCCCTCGCCCGAGGTGTTCCGGCAGTTCGTGCCGGCCATCGCGGCGCGCACCGATGCCGTGATCAACATCTCGACGGGCGGCAGCACGCGCATGACGCTCGACGAACGGCTCGCCTACGCGCGCGTGGCCAAGCCCGAGATGTGCTCGCTCAACATGGGCTCGATGAACTTCTCGCTGCACCCGGTGGCGGCGCGCATCGCGTCGTGGCGCTTCGACTGGGAGAAGGACTATCTGGAAGGCATGGAGGACATGATCTTCCGTAACACGTTCCGCGACATCCGCAACATCCTCACCGAGTTCCGCGACCACGGCACGCGCTTCGAGTTCGAGTGCTACGACGTCGGGCACCTCTACAGCCTGGCGCATTTCGTCGACGCGGGGCTGCTCGAGCCGCCGTTCTTCATCCAGTCGGTGGTCGGCATCCTCGGCGGGATCGGCGCCGATCCCGAGAACCTCAACGTGATGCGCGCCACCGCCGACCGCCTGTTCGGCCGCGATCACTATGCCTTCTCGGTGCTCGGCGCGGGGCGCCACCAGATGTCGCTCGTCACGCTCGGCGCGATCCTCGGCGGCAACGTGCGGGTCGGGCTCGAGGACAGCGTCTACCTCGCGCGCGGCGTGAAGGCGAAGTCCAACGCCGAGCAGGTGCGCAAGATCCGCCGCATCCTCGAGGAGCTGTCGTTTGAGATCGCGACGCCGGACGAGGCGCGCGCGATGCTCGGGCTCAAGGGCCGCGAGCGCGTGTCGCTGTAGCGGCCATTGCACCAGGCCGCGCGCATTGCCGTCGGCGATCCACACCACGACACCACGACACCACAGCCCGCGGCCGCCGCGTTCGCCCCGCTTGCGCGCCGGACATACAACCCTCGCGGGCCCTTTACCGGAGACACCATGACCACCCCGACCGTCGACGCCGTACCCGGCGAGCTGCATCGCCGCGCCACCCGCCGCGCCATGGCGCGGCTACTGCCGCTGATGTGCCTGATCTATTTCCTGTCGTTCATCGACCGCACCAACGTCGCGCTCGCCAAGGCCGCGCTGGCCAGCGATCTCGGCATCGGCGCGGCCGCCTACGGGCTCGGCGCGGGCATCTTCTTCATCGGCTACGCGCTGCTGGAGGTGCCGAGCAACCTGGCCGCGCATCGCGTCGGGCCGCGCCGCTGGATCGCGCGGATCGCCGTGAGCTGGGGCGTGCTGTCCACGGCGATGATGTTCGTGCAGGGCCCGGCGTCGTTCTACCTGCTGCGCGTGCTGCTCGGCATCGCCGAGGCCGGGCTGTTCCCGGCGCTGATGTACATGGTCACGCTCTGGTTCGCGCCGCGCGACCGCGCGGTGGCGGTGGGCTGGATCTACACCGCGCCGTCGCTCGCGCTGATCATCGGCAGCCCGCTCGGCGCGGCGCTGATGCAGCTGGGCGGCACGGCCGGCCTGCGCGGCTGGCAGTGGATGTTCCTGCTCGAAGGCCTGCCGACCATCGTGGCCGGCGTGGTGCTCTACTTCGTGCTGCCGGACCGGCCCGGCGCCGTCGCGTGGCTCGCGCCCGACGAGGCGCGCGCGCTCGAAACGCATGCCGTGATCACCACCCAGGGCCACGCGCGCCATGCGCCCGCCGACTGGTTCGCCGCGATCCGGCGGCCCACCACGGTGCTGATCGCGCTGATCTACTTCCTCAACCAGGTGGCGTTCGTCGGGCTCTACTTCTTCACGCCCGCGATCGTCGCGCAGATGCACGTGAGTTCGCCGCTGCTGGTGGGTCTGCTGTCGAGCAGCGTCGGCTTCGGCTTCCTGGTGGGCGTGCTGGTGCTGCCGCGCCTGCACCGGCGCGTGAGCGGTGATTGCGCGTTCCTCGGCGCGCTGACGGCCGGGCTGGTGGCGAGCGGCGGCGCGTTCATCGCCACCCGCGACCAGACCGTGCAGATCCTGCTGCTCGGCGTGACCGGCCTGTTCGCGGGCGGCATCCTGCCGTCGTACTGGGCAGTGGCGATGAAGCGGCTGCAGGGCATCCAGGCCGCCGCCGGGCTCGCCTTCATCAACACGGTCGGCCTGCTCGGCGGCTTCGCCGGCCCCTACCTGTTCGGCCTCGTGGAGGCCTGGACCCATCGCAGCGACGCGGGCTTCAAGGTGATCGTGGCGGCCTCGGTGGCGGGGCTCTGCCTGGTGCCGCTGCTGGCGCGCGCGATCCGCGCCGAGGACCGCCCCGCCGCCGCGCTGCCGGACGCGGCACCGCGCTTTCATTGACATCGCTGCCCGGCGCACCCGCCTCGACGAATTCATGACTCGACGAACCCACTCATCATCAACGGAACCCCGGATGCGATTGAACGACAAGCTGGCCATCATCACCGGCGCGGGCCAGGGCATCGGTGCCGCCACCGCGCTGAAATTCGCGCGCGAGGGCGCGTGCGTGGCGGTCTGCGACCGCAACGAGGAAGCCGTGCTGACGGTAGTGCGCGCCTGCCGCGAGGCCGGTGCGCAGGCGCTCGGCTTCGGCCTCGACGTCTGCGACCGCGCCGCGGTGGACGCGGTGGTCGGCACGCTGCTCGCGCGCTTCGGGCGCATCGACGTGCTCGTCAACAACGCCGGCATCACGCGCGACGCGCGCCTGCAGAAGATGACCGCGCAACAGTTCGACGAGGTGATCGACGTGAACCTGCGCGGCGTGTTCCATGCCACGCAGGCGGTGGTCGATTCGATGATCGAACGCCGCGCCGGCGTGATCCTGAACGCGAGCTCGGTGGTCGGCATCCACGGCAACTACGGCCAGACCAATTACGCGGCGTCCAAGTTCGGCGTGATCGGCTTCACCAAGACCTGGAGCCGCGAACTCGGGCCGAAGGGGATTCGCGTCAACGCGGTGGCGCCGGGCTTCATCGAGACGCCGATCCTCGCCTGCATGCCCGGCGAGGTGCTCGACAAGATGCAGGCGCAGGTGCCGCTCGGCCGGCTCGGCAAGCCCGAGGAGATTGCCAGCGTGTATGCGTTCCTCGCCAGCGACGAGGCGAGCTACATCAACGGCGCCGTGATCGAGGTGTCGGGCGGCATGACGCTGTGAACGCGCGGCCCGCCCGCGATCGAGCGGGCCATCGACACAACCGGGACAGACAGCAGATAGGGAGGACACGATGAATCCGATTCACGGCTTCAAGGTGGAGCGGGCCGCCGTCACCTCGGTCGGCCAGGGCCTGCGGCGGCCCGAATGCATCCTCGCCGAGCGCGACGGCTCGCTGTGGACGGCCGACGCGCGCGGCGGCGTGATGCATCTGGACGCCGCGGGCGGCCAGCGGCTGATCGTGCCGAACCACGCCGGCGCGCCGGCGGACGTCGCGGCCGGCGACGGCCTGACCAGCGGCTCGCTGCCGAACGGCCTCGCGTTCGACGCCCACGGCAACCTGATCGTCGCGAACATCGGCACCGATCGCGTCGAGCTGATCACGCGCGGCGGCGATTCGCGCGTGCTGCTCGACCGGATCGACGGCCGGCCGCTCGGCAAGGTCAACTTCGTGCTGCGCGACAGCCGCGAGCGGCTGTGGGTCACGGTTTCCACGCGCGTCGACCCGTGGCCGGACGCGGTGCGTTCGAACCTGGCCGACGGCTACATCGTGCTGATCGACGGGCGCGGCGCGCGGATCGTCGCCGAGGGCCTCGCGTTCGCCAACGAGATCCGCCTCGACGCGAGCGAGGCGTTTCTCTACGTGGCGGAAACCACGGCGAAGCGCGTCAGCCGGTTCGCGGTGCGGGCCGACGGCACGCTCGGCGCGCGCGAGACCTACGGGCCGAGCCAGCTTGGAGCGGGCTTGATCGACGGCATCGCGTTCGATGCGCACGGCAACCTCTGGTGCGCGATGATCTTCGCCGACCGGCTGGTGGCGATCGACCCGGACGGCGAGCCCCATCTGCTGCTCGACGACGGCGACGCGGCCGCGACCGCACGCTTCGACGCCGCGTTCGCGACCGGCGAGATCGTGCCGATGCCGGTGATCGAGGCCACCGGCGGCACGCTCGCGCCCTGGCTGACCAGCATCACGTTCGGCGGCCCGGATCTGCGCACCGTCTACCTCGGCAGCCTCAAGGGCAGCGCGCTGGCCGCGTTTGCCTCGCCCGTCGCGGGGCTGCCGATGATTCACTGGTGAGGCCGCGCGCCCGCCCTCGCTTATTTCAGTCAGCCCATTCAATCAGGACCACCATGAACACCCTCGACCTTCTGAAGCCGCGCCCCGGCCTGCGCGTGCTCGTCACCGGCGCGGCCAGCGGGATCGGCGCGGCGATCGCCGACGCCTTCCTGCAGGCCGACGCCCACGTCTACGTCTGCGACGTCGATGCAGCGGCCGTGGCGCGCGCGCGCGGCCGCGACCCGCGCCTGCATGCGGGCGTGGCCGACGTCGCCGACCCGCGCCAGGTGGACGGCGTGGTCGACGACGCGCACGCGAGGCTCGGCGGCCTCGACATCCTCGTCAACAACGCCGGCATCGCCGGGCCGACCGGCGCGGTGGAGGCGATCGAGCCGCATGAATGGGAGCGCACCGTCGCCACCAACCTGAACAGCCAGCACGCCTTCCTGCATCGCGTCGTGCCGATCCTGAAGGCCGGCTCGGACTGCCCCGGCATCATCGCCATCTCGTCGGTGGCGGGCCGGCTCGGCTACGCGTACCGCACGCCGTATGCGTCGACCAAGTGGGCCATCGTGGGGCTCGTAAAGTCGCTCGCCGTCGAACTCGGGCCGAGCGACATCCGCGTCAACGCGATCCTGCCCGGGGTGGTGCAGGGCGAGCGCATGGATCGCGTGATCGCCGCGCGCGCCGAGGCGACCGGCGTGACGTTCGAGGCGATGCGCGACGACTATCTGCGCAAGATCTCGCTGCGCCGGATGGTGAGCGTCGAGGACATCGCGGCGATGGCGCTGTTCCTCGCCTCGCCGGCCGGCCGCAACATCACCGGGCAGGCGATCAGCGTGGACGGCAACGTGGAATATCTGTGAGCCGCCGGTGAACCGCGCGCGGCCTGTCAGGCGCTCTGCTGCCCCGCCGCGAGCCGGTGGCCGCCCGGCCCGGTGGCGCCGGACGGCGCCACGCGCGGCCAGCTCGCCGCGGGCCGCGCGCCCTTGCGCGAGCCGTGCCGCCCCGCGCCGAACGGCTCGATGCCGGCCGAGGGCGGCAGGCGGCGCGCGGTGTCGAGCGTGTACGGCGCCGGCGCGATCGTCGACGGCCCCTCGCTGAAGAAACGGCCGCAGCCGTTGCCGTCGCTGCCGCCGTCGTCGTCGCCATCGGCCGGCACGCACGAGCGCACCGCGCCGAGCCCGCCGTCGGCCGGCCGCGACGGCGCGCGGGCGGTGCCGCCCGCCTCCAGCGCGGCGATGCCGGCCACCACCACCAGCACGTTCAGCGCGTGGCGCAGCGCGGACTGGTGGCAGTAACGCTGCCGGTCGGCATCATAGCGTTCGAGCGCCTCCTCCCCGCGCGGGCTGACCTCGAAGCCGCCGGTCGCCGTCTTGCGCACGTAGCCGGCCGCGACCAGCGTGGCCATGGTGCGGTCGAGGAACCGGCGCCGCTCGTCCACGGCGGCGTCGCGCGGCACCTGCGGCCAGTCGGCCAGCGCCAGCAGCGCGGCCGGCGCCACCTGCGACGACAGCTCGGCCGACAGCGCCGCGATCCGCCCGAGCACTTCCATGCGCGCCGCGCGCGGCGCGTTGGCGTGCCAGAAGCCGCGCATGCGCAGGTCGCCGAGCCAGGCCGCGAGCCGGTAGCCGTGCAGCCGCACGCCGAGCACCACGCGCCACGCCTCGCGCTCATGGAACATGTAGCGGCGCAGGTAGACCACGTAGCTCACCCGCCGCCGGTCGAGTTCGTCGATCGTCATCGACACCGGCGCGGCCTCGCCCGCCGCCGCCTCGCCGCCGAGCCCGGTGACGCGGTCGCCGTCGAGGCCGGTCACGAGCAGGCGCCGGGCGTGGCCGGCGCGCGCGGCCAGATGGGCGATCACCTGCGGGCGGCCGGTCGGGTCCGCGCTGCCGATCGGTCGCGCGCAGGCCATGGCCAGCGCGCGCCGCAAGAACCACTCATTCATGAACATGACTGACTCCGTTAGCTGGGTGCGCGTCCGACGGGATCGAGCGGCGGCAGGCCGGGCACGGTCTCGCGGCGCGCCCGGCCACCGCGCGAGGTCCCATTGCCTGGAAAAAACTACAATGCCGCCGTCGCGAAAGACATGCGGGCGGATCGCCCCGGCGGGCGGCACCGGCCACCATCGGGCGACCGAGCGATGCACGTCGGATCCGCGCGTCGGTAACAGCAAGAAGCGAGCCATGCGCAGCGGCGGGCACGGCGTGGCGGGAACGATGCGTGGTTCAGCGGGGATGGACGCGCGACGGCGTGCGGTTGTGACGGGATCGAACGACGGGCCGACAGCGGGCCGACAGCGGGCCAAAGCAGCGAGGCGAGCCGATGGGCCGCCCTCGCCACGGCTGCCCCGCCCCGCCCGATCGCGTGACGGGCCTCACACGGCCGGCACGCATTCGAACGGCATGGCCGGCGCCCCGGCCGCCGCCTTGACCGGATCGAGCCGGTAGCCGACCGTGTAGATCGACGTCAGCCGCAACCCGTTCTCGGGCCGCAGCTTCAGCTTCTGGCGAATCCGGTAGATATGCGTGTCGAGCGAGCGCGACTCGCGGCCGAGATCGCGCCCCCACGCCGTGGTGGCGAGCAGGTCGCGCGGCATGATCGCGCCGAGATTGCCGAACAGCGCCGAGACCAGCTGGAATTCCTTGGTGGTCAGCTCGATCGGCTCGTCGCGCAGCGAGATCGTGCGCGCCTGCGGATCGAGCACGTAGTCGCCGGCCCGCACGCAGCCGTCCGGGATCGACAGCCGCTTGACGCGCCGCAGCAGCGCGTTGACGCGCGCGGCCAGTTCGTCGGCGCGGAACGGCTTGACGAGGTAATCGTCGGCGCCGGCCTCGAGCGCGCGCACGATGTCGACCTCGTGCGCGCGGCTGGTCAGGAACAGCACGCCGTAGCGCGCGCCGAGCCGGTCGCGGATCCAGCCGAGCACCTCGATCCCGCTCATCCGCGGCAGATGCCAGTCCAGCACCACCGCGTCGACGGGCTCGGTGCGCAGCACGCGCACGGCCTTCTCGCCGTCCGCGACCACGTTGACCGTGTGACGGTGGCGTGACAGCACGTTCGACACGGCCTCTGCCTGCACCGGGTCGTCCTCGACAATCAAGATCCTCATTTTGCTCGGCCCCGTAGCGTGTTCAAACTGCATGTTTTCGCTCCCCGGCGGCCGCGTCCCGTCGGGCGCAATCGTTTGCCGGAGCAGTTTCATCCTTCCGACGAAAGATCGTATGCCAGCCGTCCTGCGCCTTTGTGAACAATTGTCACGCTCCGGTGACGGCCGCCGCGCGGCGCTTCCGACCCGCCCCCGGGGCGCTACGGCCCCGCGCCGGCCAGCCTCGGCAGGCGCATCGAGAAGATCGTGCCGCGCCCGGGCGCCGAGCGCACCAGGAGGCGCCCGCCGAGCGAATCGACCACCGATTTCACGAACGCGAGCCCGAGGCCGTGCCCCTCGCGCGCGAGCCGCGCGTCGAACTGGCCGTACTCGCGAAACAGGTTGCGCCGGTCCTGCGCCGACATGCCGATGCCCTGGTCGACCACCGAGATGATCAGGTGCCGGCCCTTCATGGCGAGCCGAACCCGGATCGTCGAGTCGCGCGGGCTGAACTTGATCGCGTTGCCGATCAGGTTGCCGAACGCGCGGCGCAGCAGCTGCACGTCGGCCAGCGTGGTGGCGCCCGGTTCGGCGATCAGCTCCACGGTGGTCGCGCGCGCGCTGGCCTGCGGCCACAGATCGTCCACCGCGTCGCCGAGCACCAGCGCCGGATCCACGCAGGCCAGCCTGGGCGGCGCGCTCTCGGCGCGCGCGAGGAAGATGAAGTCGTCGGACAGGTTCAGCGCCGTGGTGGCGTAGTGCGCGACGAGTTCGACGAAGCGCTCGCCCGTGAAGCGCGGCGGCGTCTCGCGCATCTGTTCGACCAGCGCCAGCATCGCCGCCTGCGGCGAGCGCATGTCGTGCGAGAGGAAGCGCAGCGCCATGTCGCGCTGCCGCTCGGCCATCCGCACCGACGACACGTCGGCGACGTGGAAGATCAGCCCCGCCGGCCGCGCCGCGCCGGGTCGCAGCGGCGCGCACTTGATCAGCAGCGAGCGCGCGCCGCGCGCATGGGTGATCTCGATGCCCCGCGCGAGCCGCGTGAGCGCCTGCGCCGGCACCGCCGCGCCGTCCGCGCGCGGCGCCAGCAGCGCGAGCGCCTGGCTCGCGAATTCCACGGCGCGATGCGAGGCGGTGATCTCGAACAGCACGTCGGCCACGCGGCGCCCGAGCGGCGAGCGCTGGCCGTCGCCGGCCAGCTCCGCGCGCCGCGCCAGCGCCAGCACCTGCGCGTTGGCCAGCAGCACCGTGCCCTGCGCCGAGCCGACCAGCGTCGCCTCGGGCAGGCCGTCCACCCACTCGGCCACCAGCTCGCGGTAGTCGTGGACGTCGCGCAGCAACGAGGCCATCAGCCCGCGGCGGCGGCGGAGCGGGCCGGCGGCGTGGCGCCCGCCGGCCTCGCGCGACAGGTAGGCCAGCAGCGCCTCCTGCGAGCGCCACGCCCACAGCGGATACGCGAGCGCGCAGGTCAGCACGCCGGCCGCGGCCGGCACGAACAGGTGCCCGAGCCGCAGCAGCGCCCAGGCCGAGCCGGTCAGGCCGCAGGCGAGCCCCACCACCGCCAGCAGGCTCGCGCGCGGGCCGAGCAGCGACAGCGCCAGGCACAGCAGCGGCACCACGCCGAGGTTGAACAGCAAGGCGAGCCGCCGGCCCGCGGGCCGGATCGGCGTCGCGCCGGCGAGCGCGCTGGTCGCTTCCGCGAGGAAGCCGATGCAGTTCAGCGGCGGCCCGTGGACGGCCGGCGTGGCGAGCCGCGCGGCAAGGCCGGCCGCCGTCGCGCCGACCAGCACGATATGGCCGCGCAGCAGGTCGGCCGGCACCCGCCCCTGCAGCACGTCGAGGTAGGACACCGTCTGGTAGCCGCGCGCGGCGCCGAACGGCAGGTAGCGCGGGCAGCCGCGCCCTTGGCGCGCGGCGGCGGCGATCTCGGCCTCGTCGCAGAACACGGCGCGGCTGCCGCTGGCCCGCAGCAACAGCGTCGCGACGTGCGGTTCGAGGCGCGCCGCGCCGGCCAGCAGCGGCACCCCGCGGTAGATGCCGTCCGCGTCGCGCAGCAGTTCGGCCTGCCCGGCCGCGTAGCCCGCATTCGCCAGCGCGTCGATCAGCGCCTCGCCGTCGGTGCCGTCGAGGCCGTCGGGGGCCGGCGCCGGGCGCCGCAGCACGACGTGGCCGTTGCGGCGGATCGCGGCCACCAGCACGGCCAGCCCGTCGGGCGCCGCGCGGCCCCGCGCGCCGGCTGCGTCGTCGGCGCCGGTCAGGTCGAGCCCGACGGCGGCCACGCCGGCTTCGGTCAGCCGGTCGATCAGGCGTGCCTGCACGTCGAGCCGCAGCGGCCAGCCGCCGAGCCGCTCCAGCGTGCGCGCGTCGATGGCCGCCACGATCACGCCCGGCACCGCGCCGCGATGCATCGAACGCGAGGCCAGGTCCAGGAACGCCAGGTCCGCGCGCTGCAGGATGCCGGTATACACGAACACGAGGCAGGCCAGCAGCAGCACCGCCGCCAGCCCCGGCCACTCCCGCGCGAGGTCCGGATACGGCCGGGCCGGCACGGGCGCGTTCCGGCCGGCCCGGCGCAGGCGCCCGAAGGCAGGGAATTTACGTTTCATCATGACTTGTCTGATAGCGGCCGCACGCCGTCAATCGTTCGATGACACCTGCACTACAACCTGTCCGTTCCCCGACGAACGAGACATTGATGCAAGACAATGAACTCAAGATGAATTTCGTTTATGAGTGCGATCGCACGGATAGTACGCCGATCTCCGGAATTTGAAATGTCACGAATAAATTGCGTGGTAAATCCAGCCGGCCATTCCAATCGCTTATCAAAATTATCGAACCCGGACAACTGTCAAAAATTTCAGCTCGTGCAGGCTGGCGGCGGGCTTGACGGATTGATGGCGTGGGTTCCGGGTGGTCCGACGGGCGGGGTGAATTCACGGAAAAAATGACGTCATTTTTATTGAAGGAATATGACGAACCTGGAATTCATCGATGGCATGCCTTTTCCATGGAAGTGGTCATCGAATTGCGTGTTTTTAATCCACCGCCGATATGCCAGGTTTGCGCCCCATCCCGTCCCGCGCCGCCATCGTCAGGAATGCTTGCGATCGGCTCGCGCGCGACGCGCCAAGGAGCCAACGTCCCGCGGCCGGCCGATGCCCCCTGCCCCGACCGATCATTTCGAAGCCGTCGTCAACGACGCCGAACGCGGCCTCGACCAGGGCGAATTCCTCTTCATGGCACGGCCGAAAGCGCGGCTGCCCGTGCACCGTCGGTGCGGATTCGAATATCTGATCCGGTGGCGCCATCCGGAGGGCGCCGTGCCGCATCCCGCATATTTCATCAGCGTGGTGGAGGATTCCGGACTCGCCGGCCAGTTCACGGCGCCGCCGCGGCGGCTGGCGGACGCCTGCCGCGCCCGCGCGGTGGCGCCGCAAGGCATCGGGATCGAACTGACCTGCACGGTGGAGCCGGAGCGGCCGGACTGGCTGGGGGAGGCGATTCACGCCGCGCAGGCGGCGGGCGCGCGCGTGGCGCTCGACGATCTTGGCGCCGGCTTCAATTCCCTGACGCTGCAGCAGCTGCCGGCCGACATCGTGAAGTTCGACCGTTCGCTGCTCGTGCGCCTGCCGGCGAGCGCCGAGGCGGGGCCCGGCTCGCGAGGCTGGCCGCGATCGCGCGCGAGTGCGGCCAGCGCATCGTGCGGGCCGGCATCGAGAGCGCGGCGCGGCTTGCCTGGGCCTGCCGGCCCGGCGATCTCGACGGCCAGGGCTTCTTCATCGGCAAGCCGTGCGACGAGTCGCGCGCCGACGCCGTGATCGGGCAATACCGGCCGGCGGCGGGCGGTTGAAGGACGGGTAAAGCGGCTGGCAGTCGGCAGTCCCGCCAACCATCGGTGCGATCGAACGCAGGCCGCCCGCGTCACCCCACGGCCGGCCGTTCAACCCTCCGCTCAACCCGCCGAATACCCGCCGTCGATCGGCATCGACGCCGCCGTGATGAAGCTCGACGCGTCGGAGGCGAGGAACAGCACCGCCTCCTCGATCTCCGCGACCGACGCGAAGCGCCCGAGCGGATGCAGCGCCTTCAGCTGCGCGCCCACGTCGGTCTCGGCCAGCCAGCGCTCGGCCATCTCGGTCAGCACGAGGCCCGGGCACAGCGCGTTGATGCGGATGTGGCGCGGCGCGTATTCGAGCGCGGCGGCCTTGCTGAGCCCGATCAGGCCGTGCTTCGACGCGTGGTAGGGCGAGGCCCCGAACGCCGAGCCGACCAGCCCGTACACGGAGGCGATGTTGACGATCGCGCCGCCGCCCTGCTTCAGCAACTCGGGAATTTCATACTTCATCGACAGGAACGCGCCCTTCAGGTTGACGTCGAGCACCGTGTCCCAGGCGGCTTCGTCGGTCTCGGCGAGCGGCTTGCCGTAGGTTTCCGTGCCGGCGTTGTTGATCGCGATGTCGAGCTTGCCGAACGACTCGACGGTGGCCGCCACGGCGCGCGCGCAATCCTCGGCGCAGGCCACGTCGGTGCGCGTGAAGATCGCCTCGCCGCCCGCGGCGCGGATCAGCTCGACCACCTGCCGGCCCTCCTCCTCGCGCCGCGCGGCGATGCCCACTTTGGCGCCCTCGCGCGCGAAGCGCATCGCGACGCCCTTGCCGATGCCCGACGTGCCGCCCGTCACCAATGCCACCTTGCCATTCAGCTTCATGAGGATTCCTGTCGGTTGAAATGCCGGATCGTCCCGCGTGCGGCCAGGACCGATTGATTCAGACCGCGAGCGGCGGCGCGCGCCGGGCCGCCCCGGCCGCCGCCGGGGCCCGCGAGGTCGGTATCACCACGGCCTCGCCCTCCACCACCACGCGCCCGTCCACTTCGCATACCGTGGCGAGCACGGCGCGCTGCCGCCGCGGCTGCAACTCGCGGATCGTCACGATCGCGCTGAGCGTCTCGCCCGGCTTCACCGGCCGCCGGAAATGCAGGTTCTGCGACAGATAGATCGTGCCCGGCCCCGGCAGGCGCGACGCGAGCGCCGCCGAGATCACCGACGCCGACAGCATGCCGTGGACGATGCGTCCGCCGAAGCGCGTGCCGCGCGCGTAGTCGTCGTCGAGATGGACCGGATTGTGGTCGCCCGTGGCGGTGGCGAACAGCACGACGTCGTGCTCGGTCAGGGTCTTGACGAAGCGCTCGCTCATGCCGACCGCCAGGTCCTCGATGTCGTATCCGCCCGATTCGTTCATGCGCTTTCCTCCATGGCCAGCAAGACGTGAAATGGTGAAACAGGGTTGCGCGGTCAGGCGTCGGCCACGGCTTCGCCGCGATCGGCGTGGCTCTCGCCAAGGAACGCGGTGACGGCCCGCGCCGCCGCCTCGGCCACGATCGAGTCGTGATCCTCGTCGAACTCGCCGAAGCTGACCGCGCCGCGCGTCATGCCGTGCAGGTGCGCGATCGCCTGCGCGCCGTCGCGGCCGTTCGCGCCGCGCGTGGCGAGCGCGTAGACGATCGGGGCGTCGACCACGCGCGGCGCGTGGCCGCCGAGCGCGGCGGCGTTCGAGGTGACGACCGCCAGCAGCCGCGCGAACGCGTCGGCCGTCATCCTCGGCCGCAGCGCCGCCAGCCCGAGCTCGTGCTCGATCAGCTCGCGCAGTCGCGCGTCGTCGCGCAGCGCCTCGAGGCTCGGCGCCGCTGTCACGATCGCGTGCAGGCGGCCCACGAACGCGCCGCGCGGGAACGGGCTGTCGATGATCAGCAAGGGCGGCGCGTCATGCCCCTGCGCCTCCCACTGCGCCGCCATCTCGTGCGCGACGAGGCCGCCGAACGACCAGCCGCCGAGCCGGTCCGGCAGGCTGCCGAGCGCCGTGACGAGCGCGTCGCGATAGTCGTGCGCGAGGCCCGCCAGCGTGCGCGCCGCGAACGGCGGCGGCGCGTCGAGATCGGGGTGCCGCAGGCCGACGATGGTCGGGTCGCCGGGCCAGGCCGCGGCGAGCGCCTGATAGCAGAGCACGTCGCCGCCCACCGGATGCACCAGCGCGAGCGTGGCGCCGCGCCCTTCGCGCAGCGTCTCGACGAGCGGCGCGCCGGCACGTGCGTGGCGCGTGGCCGGCGCCACCGTGGCGACCTGCCCGTCTCGCGGCGCCGTGCCGAGGAACGCGGCGAGCGAGGCAATCGACGCGCCGCGCGCGAGCAGCGAGACCGGCACCGGCCGGCCGAAGCGCTGCTGCAGCCGCGTGCGCAGCTCGGTGAGCGCGAGCGAATCGAAGCCGCCGCGCGCGAGCGGCGTGATGTCGTCGAGCGAGCCCGGCACCGTGCGCACCGAGGCGGCAAGCTCGCGGATCACGGCGAGCGCGCCGGCCACGTTCGTCCCGTCGTGCCCGGCGGCCCCGGCCACCGCGCGGGCCGCGGTGGCGAGGCCGGCCGGTTCGGCCAGCGGCGCATGGCCGTTGCCGGCCTCGGCCGCCCGCATCGTCACGCGCGGCAGTTCCAGATGCACGCGCTCGAACGGATAGCCCGGCAGCTCGGCCGGCGCCGGCGGCTGCCGGTAGAGCGCGGCCCAGCTGGACAGCTGCCCGACGCAATAGAGCCGCGCGCAGGCATGCGCGAAGCCGGCCGGCTCGGTGTGTTCGTCGCCGTCCGGGCCGTCGGCGAGCGAGCTGATCGAGCGATCCCAGCGCTGGGTGGCCGCGCGCGCGAGGTTCGACAGCGCGCTGCCCGGCCCCACCTCGAGATGCACGCAGTCCTCGCCGGCCAGTTGCTCGAGCGCCTCGGCGAAGCGCACCGGCTGCTCGACCAGATCGAGCCAGTGCTCGACGCACGCGATCTCCGCGCCGGCGGCCCGGCCCGTCAGCGTCGAGATCAGGCGGATGCGCGGCGGCGCGAAGCGCAGCGGCGCCAGCGCGCGCGCGAAGTGCTCGCGCAGCGGTGCGAGCAGCGGCGAATGCCCGGGCGTGTCGTAGGTGCCGAGCGCCGAGACGCGACGCCCCTTGCCCGCCACCACCGCCTGCGCCGCCGCGATCGCCTCGGTGGTGCCGCTCAGCACCGTCTGCCCGGGGCCGTTGATGCCGGCCACGAACAGCACCGTGCCGAATTCGAACCAGGCGTGCAGTTCGTCCACGCTGGCCGCCACCGCGAGCATCGCGCCGCGCGGCGTCTCGGTGTCGAACAGGCGCCCGCGCGCCTCGACCGCCTTCAGGCCGTCCTCCACCGACATCACGCCGGCGATCACGGCGGCCACGTGCTCGCCGAGCGAATGGCCGATCACCACGTCGGGCGTGCAGCCCAGCTCGATCCAGGCCTGCGCGAGCGAATGAAGAAACACGAAGTGCGCGAGCTGGCCGACGCGGTGGCGCACCGCCGCCGGCCGCTCGCCGTGCAGCGCGCCCAGCACCTCGCGCGCGAGCGCCGGATCGAGCAGCGCGAGCGCGCGATCGACGTGGCGATGGAAAAACGGATTGTCGCGATAGAGCCCGCCGCCGACGCCGGGCTTCCAGGCGCCCTGGCCCGGGAACAGGAACACCAGCTTGCCGCGCTGCCCCGGGCCTGCTTCGGCCTCGCCCGCATGCCAGCGTCCGCTCGGATCGTCGGCGATGAAATCGTCGAGCGCCTGCACGAAGTCGCGCCGCGTGGTGCCGACCAGCGCGACGCGCGTGGCCCAATGCTCGCGCCGCACGCTGGCCGTGTAGCAGGCGTCGCGCAAGGCGGTGCCCGGATTCGCGAGCTGCTCGCGCAGCGCCAGCGCGAGCCGGCGGCAGCCGTCACGCGAGCGCGCCGACAGCGGCAGCACGCGTTCGCGCGCCGGCAGCGGCGGCGCCTCGACCCGCGGCGCGCGCGCGAGCACCAGGTGCACGTTGGTGCCGCTGATGCCGAAGCTGCTCACGCCGACATGCGCGTCGGCGGCCAGCGCCACGCGCTCGCGCGGCACCTCCAGCCGGCTGCCGTCCCAGCGAAAGCGCGGGTTCGGCTCGGCGAAGTTCGCCTGGGCCGGCACCTCGCCATGGCGCAGCACCAGCAGCGCCTTGATCAGCCCGGCGATGCCGGCCGCCGATTCCAGATGCCCGAGCTGCGCCTTCACCGAGCCCACCAGGAGCGGCTTCGCGCGCGGCACCTGATGGGTGTAGACGTTGCGCAGCGCGCCAAGCTCGATCGGATCGCCCAGCGGCGTGCCGGTGCCGTGCGCCTCGACATAGGCCACCGCCTCGGCGCCGACGCCGGCCCGTTCGAGCGCGCGGCGGATCACGCGCTCCTGCGCGGCGCCGTTCGGCGCGGTCAGGCCGTTGCTCGCGCCGTCGCTGTTGATCGCGGAGCCGGCCAGCACCGCGTCGATGCGGTCGCGCTCGCGCAGCGCGTCGGCCAGCCGCTTCATCACGACCATGCCGCCGCCCTCGCCGCGCATGTAGCCGTCGGCCGCCGCGTCGAACGGCCGGCAGGCCTCCGAGCGCGACATCGCCTGCAGCCGCGCCATCGCGATGGTTTCCTCGGGGCCGAGGATCAGGTTGATGCCGCCCGCCAGCGCGATGTCGCAATCGCCGCTCGCGAGACTCTGCGCGGCCAGATGCACGGCCGCCAGCGACGACGAGCAGGCGGTATCGACGAACACGGCCGGGCCATGCACGCCGAGGCAATAGGCGATGCGCCCGGCCAGCACCGCCTTGTTGGTGCCGAGCCGCGCGTAGGTGGTGATGCGGTGCGGGTCGCCCGACCAGACGCTGCGCCGTCCGTAGTCCACCTCGCCGCTACCGGCGAACACGCCGAGATTGCGCCCGCGCACCGTGGACGGCACGATCCCGGCATGCTCCAGCGCGTGCCAGCTCAGCTCCAGCATCCAGCGCTGCTGCGGGTCCATCGCCAGCGCCTCGGCGCGCGAGATGCCGAAGAACGCCGGATCGAACTCGAACACGCCGTCCACGTAGCCGGCGCGGCGCGCATAGGTGGTGCCGGACGCGCCGGGGTCCGCGTCGAAATACGGCTCGATGTCGAAGCGCTCGGCCGGCGTGTCGCGCAGCGCCGTGCGCCCCGCCTGCAGCAGCGCCCAGTAGGCGGCGTGCGAACCGGCCTCGCCCGGAAACCGGAAGGCCGAACCGATGATGGCGATGCGCGAGTCGGGCGGCGTCTGCATATGCTCCTCGAGTCAGATGGATGAAGGGCGGGCGGGCGCCGGCGGGGTCAGCGCGCGATCGGCGACGGATTCGACGGCAGGTTCGGCGGCGCGATGCGGCGGCCGTCGTCGTGGTGCCGCGCGTTGACGAGCACGGCCATGTTGCCGGGCGCGTGCTCGTTGCGGCGCATCTTCTGGTGCGCCTCGGGCAGCTGGTCCCAGCCGAACACCTCGGACAGGCACGGGTCGATCCGCCCCGCCATCACCAGCCGGTTCGCTTCCGCGGCCTGCTTCAGGTTCGCGAAGTGGCTGCCCTGGATCCGCTTCTGGCGCATCCAGACGTAGCGCGCGTCGCAGGTCAGGTCGTAGCCGCTCGTCGCCGCGCAGAACACCACCATGCCGCCGCGCTTGACCACGAAGCACGACACCGGAAACGTGTTGCGCCCCGGATGCTCGAACACCATGTCGACGTCGCGCTTCTCGCCGGCGGCCTGCCAGATCGCCTTGCCGAACGCGCGCACGCCGTCCATGTAGGCGGCATGGCCGGGCGCCGTCGTCGCGGGCGGCACGCCCCAGCAGTCGAACTTCGCGCGGTTGATCACGCCGGCCGCGCCGAGCCGCTGCACGAAGGCCGCCTTGGCGTCGTCGGAGATCACGGCGATCGGCTTCGCGCCGACCAGCGCCGCGAGCTGGATCGCCATCGTGCCGAGCCCGCCCGCGGCGCCCCAGATCAGCACCGACTGGCCCGGGCCGAGCGCGTGCGGCCGATGGCCGAACAGCATCCGGTAGGCGGTGGCGAGCGTGAGCGTGTAGCAGGCGCTGGCGGCCCAGCTCAGGTGCTGCGGGCGCGGCAGCAGCTGGGTGGCCTGCACGCGCGAGAACTGCGCGAACGAGCCGTGCGAGGTCTCGTAGCCCCAGATGCGCTGCGTGGCCGAGAGCATCGGGTCGCCGCCGTTGCATTCCTCGTCGTCGCCGTCCACCTGCGAGCAGTGCGCGATCACCTCGTCGCCCACCTTCCAGCGCCGCACGTTGCGGCCCACCTTCCAGACGATGCCGGAGGCATCGGAGCCGGCGACGTGGTACGGCTGCGAGTGCAGGTCGAGCACCGAGAACGGCTCGCCGAGCGCGGCCCACACGCCGTTGTAGTTGACCCCGGCGGCCATCACCAGCATCAGCACGTCGTCGTCGCCGATCTCGGGCACCGCCACGACTTCATGCGTGAACGCCTGCTGCGGCTCGCCGTGCCGCTCGCGGCGGATCGTCCACGCATGCATGCGCCGCGGCACGACGCCGAACGGGATCGTCGCGCCCACGTCGAATACGTCCGGCACCTGGGCGGGCGCGGCGATCACCTCGTCTATCACCTGATCAGTCATGGGTTCTCCTGGGAGGCACGGTACAGGGGCCGCCGCCGGCATCGGCCGCGGGCACTCGTGATGCGGATGGCGGCCAGCATAAGTCGCATCGACCGGGGGCAAAGTGAACATTTGTCACGTTTTCCGGGGCCGGCGCGCCGTTCAGAAAAGTTCAGATTGCGTGGCTTGCCGCCATGCCAACATGACGGGCATCGAGGCGGGCGGCGACCGCTCGCGGCACGGGCGGCACGGGCGGATCGACGTGGCCCGCCCGACCGATCGATGAGGATTCCGGATCGATCATGCCGTGACGAACGCCGCCCGTGCGGCGCCCGTGCGGCGCCCGCTTCACCCGTATCCGAGCTTCCCGATGTTTCCGACGTTCCGACGTTCCGACGTTCCGACGTTCCGACGTTCCGACGTTCCGACGTCAGCCGGCCATGCAACCCGATACCTGGAGAGTTCCCGTGTCGATCGATCCCCTGTCCGACCACGACCGCAGCTTTTTCGACCTGCTCGAACAGCGCGCCGCGCTCCACCCCGAGCGCATCGCCTACATCGCCGTGGGCGCCGACGGCGCCGAGACCGAGCGGCTCGGCTACGGCGAGCTGCACCGCCGCGTGGAAGCCTATGCGGGCGCGCTCACCGCGCACGGCGTGGGCGGCGAGCGCGCGCTGATGCTGTTCGAGCCGGGGCTCGCGTTCGTCGTGACCTTCCTCGGCTGCCTGCGCGCCGGCGTGGTGGCGATCCCGGCCAACATCGCGAAGCCGGGCCGCACCAGCTGGGACCGGCTGGTGGCGATCGTGCGCGACTCGGGCGCCACCTGCATCCTGACCGAGCAGGCCTCCACCACCAAGCTGGCCGGCTGGTTCGCCACCAATCCGGAGCTGTCGGCGCTCGACATCCTTTGCCTCGAGGATGCGCCCGCGCGTGCCGCCGTCGCGCGCACGCGGCCGCACGCGGACACGCCCGCGTTCCTGCAGTACACCTCGGGCTCGACCGGCAACCCGAAGGGCACCGTGATCAGCTTCGGCAACCTCGCCGCGAACGCCGCCATCACCGGGCCGGCCACCGGCATCGATCACGACGCGCGCGTGGTGACCTGGCTGCCGCCATATCACGACCTCGGCCTGATCGGCAACATCCTGCAGACGTTGTGGGCCGGCGCCGAATGCGTGCTGATGCCGCCCGTCTCGTTCGTGCAGAACCCGGCGCGCTGGCTCGAGACCATCGACCGCTATCGCGCCACCGTCAGCATGGCGCCGAACTTCGCCTACGAACTCTGCGTGCGCCGGATCCCGGAGGCGCGCCGCCGCGACTTCGATCTGTCGAGCTGGCGCGTGGCGTTCAACGCGGCCGAGCCGATCCGCGCCAGCGCCATCGCGCGGTTCCGCGACGCCTATCGCGACAGCGGTTTTCGCGCCGCCAGCATGCAGACCGCCTACGGCCTCGCCGAGGCCACGCTGGTGGTGTCGGCCGGCGATCCGCAGGCCGAACCGGTGACGCTGTCGGTCGATTCGCAGGCGCTCGACCAGGGGCGCATCGCCTACACCGAACAGGCCGGGCGGCAGCGCGAGATCGTCAGCTCGGGCCGCGTACGCGCGCCGCAGCGCGTGCGCGTCGTCGATCCCGAGACCGGCGTGCCGTGCGCGGCCGACACGGTCGGCGAGATCTGGGTGGGCGGCCCGTGCGTCGCGCACGGCTACTGGGCACGCGAGGACGAAACGCAGCGCGGCTTCCGCGCCACCACCCGCGACGGCGACGGCCCGTTCCTGCGCACTGGCGACCTCGGCGTGATCCTCGACGGCGAGCTGTACGTGACCGGCCGCATCAAGGAAGTGATCATCGTGCGCGGCCGCAAGATCTATCCGCAGGACATCGAGGCGACGGTGCAGCGCGCCCACGACGCGCTGCGGCCGGCCGGTGGCGCCGCGTTCGCGGTCGAGGGCGGCGACGGAGAAGCATTGGTGGTGGTGCAGGAAGTCGAGCGATCGATGCTGGCCACGGTCGATCGCGAGGCGCTCATATCGCTGATCTCGGAGGCGGTGTTCCGCGAGCACGATCTCGCGGTGGCAGAGGTGGTGCTCGTCAAGCCCGAGGTGGTGCCGAAGACCTCGAGCGGCAAGATCCAACGCGTGCTGTGCCGGCAGTTGCATGCGCGCGGCGAACTCGAGCGGATCGTGCAGGGGCGCTCGTCGCGCGCGAATCCGCTCGGCACGAGTGAAGCCGCCGTACCGGCGGCGGCCGCCACGCACCGGCCCGACGCGTCCGTCGAACCGGTCGCCGCCGCGCCGCTCACGGCCGGGGCGATCGTCGCGCTCGCCACGGCCTGGCTCGTCGGGGAGGGGCTGAAGGCGCCCACCCATGCGCGGCAGACCTTCGCGGAACTCGGCTGCGATTCGGTGCGCGCCGTCGAACTCGCGCTGCATCTGGAGACGCGGCTCGGCATGCCCGTCGACCAGACCGTGGTCTACGAACACCCGACGCTCGCCGCGCTGGCCGACGCGCTGCACCGCCAGCTGGCGGGCGCCGCCGCCCAGCCCGCCGCCGCCGAGGCCGTGACCGGCGACGCCGAGCTGCCGGGCTGGTAACGCCGCGCCCCGCTCCCCCGGAACCCAATCCAGCCTCCCATTCATCAAGGATTCGACATGTTGCGCACGCTGATTCACGGTCATGCCAAGGGCGTCCACGCCGAACTGACCGCCCTGCTGAGCCAGCCGGCCTTCCAGCCGCATCACGACGACGCCGACCGCGTCGCCCAGCATCGCCGCACCTACGCGCGGCTCGCCGCGATCAACGACTGGGCCGGCTCGGGCTCGGCCCTGCTGGTCGATCGCGATCGCTTCTTCAGCATGCTGGCGTTCGCGGCCACCATCGATCCGGCGCTGTTCAGCGCGGCGCAATCGCACTACGGCGTCTGCCTCAGCTCGGTGATGATGCTCGGCCGCCCCTCGCCGGCGCTCGACACGCTGATCGGCGAACTCGACCGGCTCGATTCGGCCGCCACCATCCTGATCACCGAGGTCGGCGTGGCGTGCAGCCATATGAGCGTGGAAACGCACGCCGACTACGATCCGCAGGCCGACGAGTTCGTGCTCACCACGCCGCACGCGGGCGCCTGCAAGTTCATGGGCAACATCGCGCTGGACGGCGTGGCGAAGACGGCGATCGTCTACGCGCGGCTGCGCGCGGGCGGCCGGCAGCACGGGCTGTTTCCGTTCGTGGTGCCGGTGCGCGACCGCGAGCGGGTGCATGACGGCATCCATATCCGCGCGCTGCCCGGCCCGACCTCGCTCGATCTCGACTACAGCATCGCCTCGTTCGACCGCGTGCGGGTGCCGCGCGCGCACTGGCTGCAGGACAGCGCCACGCTCGATCGCGACGGCAACGTCAGCGATCCGCTCGCGGGCTCGGACCAGCGCCTGGTGCGCTCGCTCGCGATCAGCACCAACGCCTCGACGGCCACCTCGGTGGCCGCCGCCGCCGCCGCGCGCGCCTGCGTCTGGACCGCGCTGCGTTATGCCTCGCATCGCAAGACCAGCGCGCGGCTCGGCACCGGCCGCACGCTGCTGGCGTTGCGCAACCAGCAGGGGCTGCTATTCACGGCGCTGGCCGAGGCCTACGTCGTCAGCGGCTTCGCGCGGCGGCTGGTGGAACAGCAGGGCACGCAGCGCAAGATGAACGACATCGCCACGGTGCCGTGGGCGGCCGTGAACCGGCTGGCCGCGCTGACCAAGGCGGTGGCCGTGTCGGGCGCGGCCGAGGTGATGCGCCGCTGCCGCAACGCGAGCGGCAGCCACGGCTGCCTCGGCGTCAATCGCTACCACGCCTACGAGGATCTGACCGATGCCTACACCTGGGCCGGCGGCGACAACCAGCTGATCCTGATCGAGATCGGGCGCCAGCTCGCCTCGGCGCCGTGCGAGCTGCCCGACGAACCGAGCCCGCCCGGGGCGCTCGACAGCGCCGACGCGATCCGCCGCCTCGCGCGCTTCGAGGAGCGCCGCCAGCATGCGCGCGCCACCGCGGGCCTCACGCCGGCCCAGCTCGGCGACGCGGATTTCTCGGCGACCTGGGAGCCGCGCCTGCCCGCCCTGCTCGATCTGGCGCGCACGCACGGCGCGCGCCTCGCGCTCGAGGCGATGCTCGACCATCCGGCCGACGGCGCCGATCGCGACGCGCTGCTCGCGCTCGCGGCAATCCATGCGCTCGAGCACTTTGGCGGCGCGCTGGATTACGTGACGCGCGACCGGATCGCGTTCACGGCCTACGACGCGGTGCTGGCGCAGCTCGACCGGCTGCTCGACGCGTTCGAATTGAACACGGAGATGGTGGCGGCGCCGATCGCGCAGGACGATTACGTGCGTGCCTATGTGGGGGATCTGCCGGTGGGTGGTTGAGGAACGGGTCGGGCGACGGGAGGCCCGCGCGCCCGCGCCCGCCGTTCGCCGCGCCGGCACCGGCGTTCGTGCGGCGGCAAGCGCCGGTTTCACCGGTCATGTCGGGCGCGGCGCGGAGCGATGGCAAGGCCGGCCCGGCGTGGACCGAGCGGTCTCCATCGGCTTGATGCCGGGCGGGTCCGACGAGGTTGGACGGCATGGATCGAGCGGACGCGTCGAACGTTTTGCACCCATGTACCGGCGCCCGCGGCGCGCCTCGTGCCGCTCCTGCATCGAGGCGCGCGGTGCCGTCGCCCTGCCGCGCCCTGTTCGTTTTCGCTCGGCCGTCGAGACGAAACAGCGGCTTTGCCGACGCCCCGCGCGCGGCCTCGGTAGCCGTCACGCCGTCCGCGCCGCACGACGCCGCCATGCCGCCATGCCGCGAACCCCGAGACCTCGCTCATGTACCGATCATGCGAAAACCCCACGTCCCGCCTGCGTTGCCATCGCGATGGCCGCCTGCTGTTTGCGCTCGACGAACACGGCGTGCTCGCGGTGAAAACAGCCGACGAGCGGTATGATCTCTGGCGCCTGAACCGGATGTGACGGCGTGAGGGCGTTCCACGTGACGGCAGCGCGTCGTCCGGCGCACGCCCTGCCGTCGGCTACTCGAAAGGAACCCCGTGCCGGACCGAAAACCCGTTGCAGGCGCCGGCGCGAACGCCGCCGGTGCCCTGCCCACCGCCGTACCGCCCGCGATGTCCGCCTCGTCGCGGCGGGCCATGTTCGCGATCCTGATGGCGGTGGGCCTGTCGATCCTCGACACCGCGCTGGCCAACGTCGCGCTGCCCGTGATCGCGGCCGACCTGCATACCTCGCCGGCCGCCTCGGTCTGGATCGTCAACGCGTACCAGCTCGCGATGGTGGCCACGCTGATGCCGTTCGCGGCGCTCGGCGCGATCGTCGGCCACCGGCGCGTCTACCTGCTGGGCCTCGCCACCTTCGTGCTCGCCTCGCTGGCCTGTGCGCTGTCCGATTCGCTCGCCACGCTCACGGCCGCGCGCGTGCTGCAGGGCCTGGGCGGCAGCGCGGTGATGAGCGTCAACACCGCGCTGATCCGCATCATCTACCCGCCCAACCGGCTCGGGCGCGGCATGGGGATCAACACGCTGATCGTGGGCGTGGCCTACGCGGTCGGCCCCACGGTGGCCTCGCTGATCCTGTCGGTGGCGTCGTGGCCGTGGCTGTTCGCGATCAACGTGCCGCTCGGCGGGCTCGCGCTGCTGGTGGCGTGGCCGGCGCTGCCCGACTCGATCCGCACCGGCCACCGCTTCGATCCGCTCGCGGCCGGCCTCAACGTGGTCACGTTCGCGGCGCTGATCTACGCGCTGGGCGAGGCCACGCAGCGCGGCCCGGCCGCCTGGACGGTCGCCACCGCGCTCGTCGCGCTGCTGGCGGGCTGGCTGCTGGTGCGCCGCGAGGCCGGGCATCCGGCGCCGATGCTGCCCGTCGATCTGTTCCGCAACCGCTCGTTCGCGCTGGCCGCCACGGTATCCTCGTCGGCCTACGCGGCGCAGGGGCTCGCGTTCGTGTCGCTGCCGTTCTATCTGGAGACCGTGCAGCACCTGAGCCAGGTGCAGACGGGCTTCATCCTCACGCCGTGGCCGGTGTTCGTGGCGCTGGCCGCGCCGATCGCCGGACGCCTGTCGGACCGCTATCAGCCCGGCATGCTGAGCGGCCTCGGGCTCGCGGCGCTGGCGCTCGGGCTGGCCTCGTCGGCGCTGCTGCCGGCCAACCCGGGCGCGTTCGACATCGGCATCCGCATGGCGCTGTGCGGCGCGGGCTTCGGCTTCTTCCAGTCGCCGAACCTGAAATCGATGATCTCGAGCGCGCCGCCCGAACGCAGCGGCGGCGCCAGCGCGATCATCGCCACCTCGCGGCTGATCGGCCAGGCCACGGGCGCGGCGCTGGTGGCGCTCTGCTTCGGCCTGTTCTCGCATCACGGCTCGACCGTCGCGCTGACGCTCGGCGCGATCTTCGCGGCGCTCGCCTCGCTGCTCAGCTGGCTGCGGCTGGCCGTCCGAGTCCGCGCGGCCGGGTGAGCCGGTGGGCGCGCCGCCGCATCAGGCGGCGCCGCTCAGGAATCGGCGCCGAGGCGCGCGCCGATCGTGCGCGGGTTGGCGGCCGCCACCAGGTCGCCCATGCCGCGCGCGAGCGAATGCGCGCGGCCGAGGCGCTGCCCGGCCACGATCGCCGGCAGCGCGACCGCTTTACTGCCAGGCCTCGGCGCCGGGGCTTTCCGGCTCGCGGCGGCACCCTGCCCCGCCTCGGCCTTCGTGGACGTTTCCGGCGCGCGAAGCCGGCCGCGCCAACGCGCCACCAACGACAAGGCCGACCGGGTACCCGGCCAACACCACCGGACCACCACGATCGGCCGCTCCCGTCACGCCACGCTTTCACACACCGACCGGCCCCGCCGGCCCACGCTCACACCGCCCGCTTGCTGCGCCGGAACTGGTCGAACAGCACCGCCAGCAGCAGGATGCCGCCGCGGATCAGGTACTGGTAGAAGGTCGGCACGTTCACGAGGCTCATGGCGTCCTGCACGGCGCCCATGATCAGCACGCCCACCAGCACGCCGGCGATGGTGGCCACGCCGCCCGTCAGCGACACGCCGCCGAGCACGCAGGCGGAGATCACGCCGAGTTCGAGCCCGACCGAGGTCTTCGGGTCGCCGAGGCTCATGCGCGAGGCCAGCATCACGCCGGCGAAGCCGGTCACGAGCCCCTGCAGCACGAACACGACGATCTTGATGCGCGTGACCGACAGCCCCGCGAGCAGCGCCGCCTCGCTGTTGCCGCCCACCGCCAGCACGTTCTTGCCGAACACGGTCTTCTTGAGCAGGAAGCCGAACACCACGAAGCCGACGATGTTGCTCCAGATCGGGAACGAGATGCCGAGGAACGAGCCGCTGCCGAGATCGAAGAAGCGCTCCTCGGAGATCATCACCGCGTCGCCGTTCGAGGTCAGGAAGGCGAGCCCGCGCACCGCCTCCATCATGGCCAGCGTGGCGATCAGCGAGTTGATGCGGAACCGCGCGATCAGCACGCCGTTCACGAGGCCCACGGCGCCGCCCGCGAGCACCCCGGCCGCCACGCCGAGCATGACGCTGTGCGAGGCGGTGATCACGGTGGAGGCCACCACGCCCGAGAACGCGACGATCGAGGCCACCGACAGGTCCACCTCGCCCAGCGCGAGCACGAACATCATGGTCACGGCGATCGAGCCGATCAGCGTGACCGACAGCAGCAGGCCCTGGATGTTGCGGGTCGTGAGGAAGTCGGGCACGGTTGCCGAGAGCACGGCGAACAGCACCACGAACACCACCACGATGCCCGACTTGTTGATCATCTCCCACGCACGCGCACGCGAGGGCGTGATCGGCGCGGCGGCTTCGTTGGCGGTGGGCGTACCCTTTGGCTGCATGGCTTGGTTCATGTCCGGTCCATCGTTTCGAAACGGCGCGCCGCGAACGTCGCAGGCGCGCCGCAGTGGTTGGCTCAGCGCGGCAGCGCGAGCTTGATCAGTTCGTCGGGCGAGGCCTCGGCCTTCGGCACGCTGCCGACGATGCGCCCCTCGCGCATCACCACGATGCGGTCGGCCACGCCGATCACCTCGGCGAGATCGCTCGACACCATCACCACCGCGCGTCCGGCCTCGGCCAGGTCGTACAGCAGGTGGTAGATCTCGGCGCGCGCGCCCACGTCGATGCCGCGCGTGGGCTCGTCCATCAGGAACACCTCGATGCGCTCGGCCAGCCAGCGCGACAGGATCACCTTCTGCTGGTTGCCGCCGGAGAGCGTGCCGATCGCGGTATCGCCGTTGCGCGTCTTGATCGCGAGCTTGCGGATGTACTCCTGCGCGAGTTCGCGCTCGCGCTTCTCGTCGAGCAGGAAACGCGCGGGGCTGAAATGGCGCCGCGCGCTGATGTTGAGGTTGTCGGCCACCGACGCGATCGCGACGATGCCCTCCTGCTTGCGGTCCTCGGGGCACAGCGCGATGCCGGCGCGCACCGCGTCGCGCGGGCTCGCGAAGTTCATGCGCCGCCCGCCCAGTTCGACGTGCCCGGCGCTCGCGCGCACCGCGCCGTAGATCAGCTTCATCAGCTCGGAGCGCCCCGCGCCCACCAGCCCGAAGAAGCCGACGATCTCGCCGCGCCGCGCCGTGAACGACACCGGCTCGGCGAGGCCCGGCCCCATCAGCCCCTTCGCCTCGAGCAGCACCTCGCCCGCCGCGCGCGCCCGGTAGCCGTACACGTCGGCGATCGAGCGCCCCACCATCGCCGCGATCAGGCGGTTGCGGTCGAGGTCGGCCACCGACTCGAAGGTCTCGATGCGGCGGCCGTCGCGGAACACGGTGACGCGGTCGCACAGCGCATCGACCTCGTCCATGCGGTGCGTGACGTAGATGATCGCGCGCCCGTCGGCGCGCAGCGCGTCGATGATGCGGAACAGGTTCTTGGTCTCGCGCGCCGACAGCGAGCTGGTGGGCTCGTCGAACGCGATCACGCGCGCGTCGCGCATCAGCGCCTTGCCGATCTCGATCATCTGGCGCTGGCCGATCGAGAGATCCTTGACCGGCGTGCGCGGATCGATGCGCTCGCCGAGCCGTTCCAGTTCGTCGGTGGCGCGCTTGACGAGCGCGCGCTCGTCGAGCACGCCGAGGCGGTTCGGCAGCTGCCCGAGCATCAGGTTTTCCGCCACCGTCAGCTCGGGCACGAGATGCAGCTCCTGGTAGATGATCGCGATGCCGGCATCGATCGCCGCGCGCGTGGTGGCGAAGCGGCGCTCCACGCCGGCCAGCCGCAGCGTGCCTTCCTGCGGCTGGTTCAGGCCCGACAGCACCTTCAGCAGCGTCGATTTGCCGGCGCCGTTCTCGCCCATCAGGCCATGCACCTCGCCCGCGCGCACCGCGAGCGAGACCTGGTCGAGCGCGCGCACGCCCGGAAAGCTGACGGTGATGCCGTCGAGTTCCAGGTAGGCGCGCGCGGCGTCGCCGCCTGCCGGCGCCACGCCCGCATCCATCATGAGTTGATCGGTCATTGCATCCCGCCCTGTCGGTCGCCTGGTTGCGTCATCCTCAGATCCCGAGCTCGGCGCGCACCGCCTTCCAGTTCTCGCGCGTCATCAGCTTGCCGGTGGTCTGCGTGTCGGCCGGCGGCTGCTTGCCGGTGCGGATCCAGTCGATCAGGTTCTGCGCGCTGTCCTTGCCGTGGTTGGTCGAGCTGACGGCGATCGTGCCGTAGAAGCCGGTCGGTTGCGTCTTCTGGAACTCGGCGAACGCCTCGCCGGCACCGTTGATGCCCACCCCGATCACGTCGGCGCTCGGCACGTGCAGCTGCTCGGTGGCGCGCACGGCGCCCAGCACCGATTCCTCGTTCAGCGCGAAGATCACCCACTTGTGGATGTTCGGATGCTGCGCGAGCACCGGCGAGGCCGCGTTGAAGCCGCCTTCGTCGTCGGTGGTCTTCTGCGGCGCGTCGAAGATGTTTTGCTTGAGGAAGCCGCCGGCCAGCAGCGACTGGGTCGCGCCATCGGTGCGCAGCTTGGCGGTGGGCAGCTCGTAGTCGGTGATGCGCAGCGCGCCGACTTCCTCGGGCTTCCAGCCGCGCTTCTTGATCTCGTCGCTGATCGCCTGGCCGACCTGGTTGCCGATCTTGAACGCCGACATGCCCAGGTGCGGCACGTTCGGCAGCGGCTTGCCGGACGAATCGACGAGCTGGTCGTCCACCGTCACGAATTTCATGTTGTACTGCTTGGCGCGGCGCTCGATGGCCGGCCCGAGGCGCACGTCGGGCGCGCAGATCACGAAGCCCTTGGCGCCTTGCGCGCCGAGGTTGTCGATCGCGGCCAGCACCTTCTCGCCGTCGGGCGTGCCAATGTTGACGACCGAGAAGTTCTCCTTCTGGCCGAGCGCGGTGGCCGCCTTCTGCTCGTTGATGAACCAGGCCTGCTCGGGCATCTTGACCAGGAAGCCGATCTTCACGGGGGCGTCGGCGCTGGCCGTGGCGGCGAAGCCGAGCGGCGCGGCGCACAGGGCCGCGAGCAGGACGCGCAGGGTCAGACGGCGGGTGTTGCGAATCATGTTTCTGTCTCCTCGGTTATGGTGATGGTCGGGTCGCGGCCGTTCAGTGACCGAACGGCTCGACCTCGACGTGCTTGCCCAACATGAATGCGTCGGCCACGAGCCGCAGCGGGCTCACGTCGACGTCGTCGGTGCCATGGCCGATCAGCCAGTGGAACCGCTCGTAGAGCGACGCGTATTCGCGCTCGGCATCGAGCGTGATCGCCTCGCCCGCGATCGTCAGGCGTTTGCCGCCCTCGGCGATCGACAGCCGCCCGTCGGCGGTGTCGACGTCGATCTCCCATTGCTCGACCGGGCCGTGGCGCCAGTCGAATTCGGCGTGCACCGGCGCGCCGGCCGCGTCCACGCAGTCGAGTTCGGCCGCGATCGGCGTCGCGCAGTCGGCCGGCACGTGCAGCGTGGCAGCGCGCAGCAGCACCGGGTTCGGCAGGATCCGCGTGACGATCGACAGCGCGTTGATGCCCGGATCGAACACGCCGAGGCCGCCCGCTTCCCAGATCCATTGCTGGCCGGGATGCCAGCGCCGCACGTCTTCCTTCCAGCGCACCCGCACCTCGCGCACCTCGCGCTCGGCGAGCCATGCGCGCGCCGGCTCCACCGCGCCCGCATGGCGCGAGTGCCAGGTGGCGAACAGCGTGCGGTGGTGCTGGCGCGCCAGCGCGCGCAGCGCCTCGACCTCGCTCACGCCCGCGCCGGGCGGCTTTTCGAGCATCACGTGCTTGCCGGCCAGCAGCGCGGCGCGCGCCTGCTCGTAGCGGACCTGCGGCGGGGTGCAGAGCGAGACGGCGTCGAGGCCCGGCTCGGCGGCCAGCAGCGCCGCGATGTCGGGATAGTTGCGCACCGCATCGACCTGCGCGTTGCGGCTCGCGGCGGCCACGAGTTCGAAGCCGGGGTTGGCGGCGATGGCGGGCAGATGCTGATCGCGCGCGATCTTGCCGACGCCGGCGATGCCGAGGGTATAGGTGGTCGTATTGATGGTCATGGTCCTGTGGATGTCACTTGCCCCAGCGCAGCACGAGCGGGTCGAGCCGGCGCGCGATCGCGATCAGCTCGGCGCGCGTGTCCGGATGCATGGCCGGCAGCGGGTGGCGCGGCAGCTCGCAGTCGATCACGCCGCCCTCCTTCATCAGCGCCTTGCAGGCCAGCAGGCCGGCCTGGCGGTTCTCGTGGTTGATCAGCGGCAGCCATTGCTGGTACAGCGCGTAGGCGTCGTCGGCGCGGCCCTCGCGGTGCGCCTCGAGGATCGGGCGGATGCCGTCCGGATAGCCGCCGCCCGTCATCGCGCCGGTCGCGCCGGCGTTCAGGTCGGCCAGCAGCGTGATCGCCTCCTCGCCGTCCCACGGCCCCTCCACGGCGTCGCCGGCCAGCCGGATCAGTTCGCGCAGCTTGTTGGCCGCGCCCGGCGTCTCGATCTTGAAGTAGGCCACCTGCTCGACCTCGCGCGCCAGCTTCGCGAGGAACGGCGCGGACAGTACCGTGCCGCTCGCCGGCGCGTCCTGGATCATGATCGGGATCTCGATCGCGTCCGACACGCGCGCGTAGAACTCGTGGATCGCCGGCTCCGGCACGCGGAAGGTCGCGCCGTGATACGGCGGCATGATCATCACCATCGCCGCGCCCTGCTCCTGCGCGCGCCGGCTGCGCGCCGCGCAGATGCCGGTGCCGTAGTGGGTGGTGGTGACGATCACCGGCACGCGGCCGGCCACGTGCTCGAGCACGGTGCGCGTGATCAGCTCGCGCTCGTCGTCGGCGAGCGAGAACTGCTCGGAGAAGTTCGCGAGGATGCAGAGGCCGTCCGAGCCCGCGTCGATCATGAAATCGACGGCGCGCTTCTGGCTCGCCAGATCCAGCTCGCCGGTCTCGGTGAAGGTGGTGGGCACGACGGGGAAAACGCCGCGATAACGGGGGGAACGACTCGTATTCATGGTGTCCTTCGGTCCTGCTTCGATAAACGGATCATGCGGGCGGCGTCACGGCTGGTCACGATGGGTCACGACTGGCGCGCGAGCGTGCCGTCCCGTTCGTCGCGCGGCCGGGCCAGCGCGGCGCGCACGACGAACGTCATCAGCACCGCGAACAACAGCGTCGCCGCGAGAAAATAGAGGCCCGCCGCGAGGCTGCCGGTGGCGTCCTTGATCACGCCGACGCCGTAGGGGCCGAAATAGCCGCCCAGGTTCGCCAGCGAGTTGATCGTCGCGATCCCCACGGCCGCGCTCGGCCCGCTCAGGAATTCGCCGGGCAGCGCCCACACCACGGTCTGGATCGAGTAGAGCGAGAACGCGGTCAGGCTCAGCAGCAGCAACTGCAGCGCCGGCGCGTGAACCCACGCGCTCGCGGCCAGCGTCAGGCCGCCCGCGGTGGTCACCACCACGATGTGGCCGTAGCGCTCGCGGCGGCGATCCGAGTGGCGCGGCACGATCAGCAGGCCCGCCACCGCGAACAGGTACGGAATGGCCGACAGCCAGCCCGCCGTCGCATCGCCCACGCCGAAGCCCTTGATGATGGTGGGCAGCCACAGCGACAGCCCGTAGATGCTGATCGGGAACGGCAGGTACAGCGCGGCCAGCAGCAGCACGCGGCGGTCCTTCAGCGCGCCCAGCGCGTTGCGGTGCGGGTCGAGCGCGTGGCTGCGCTGGTCGGCGGCCAGTTCGCGCTCGATCCAGCGGCGCTCGTGATCGGCGAGCCAGCGCGCCTGGGCCGGCGACTCCGGCAGCACGCGCAGCGTCGGCACGCTGAGCAGCACCGCCGGCAGCCCGGTGGCGATGAACAGCAGCTGCCAGTTGGCGAGGCCGAACAGGCCGTGCGTCTCCAGCAGCGCGCCGGCCAGCGGCCCCGTGACGATCCCGGCGACCGGCTGCGCGAGCACCAGCAGCCCGATCACGCCGGCGCGATGGCGCATCGGAAACCATTGCGTGAGGAAATAGAGGATGCCGGGGAACAGGCCCGCCTCGGCCGCGCCGAGCAGGAAGCGCAGCGCGTAGAAGCTGTGCGGGCCGCTGACCCAGGCCATCGCCATGGTGATCAAGCCCCACGTGAACAGGATCCGCGCGAACCAGACGCGCGCGCCGTAGCGCGACAGCGCCAGGTTGCTCGGCACCTCGCAGAGGAAGTAGCCGACGAAGAACAGCCCCGCGCCGAGCCCGTAGGCGGCGTCGCTCAAGCCCACGGCCGCGTTCATGTGCAGCTTCGCGAAGCCCACCACGGTGCGGTCGACGTAGGCGACCACGTAGATCAGCGCGAGGAACGGCACCAGCCGCCGCGAGATGTGGCCGACGATCTGCCGCTCCTGCGCGCTATCGGTGGCGCCGGCGCGCCCGTCCTGCGAATTCGTCATCGTGTCTCCTTGAACCTTGTCGGCGATCCGCGTCGCGCGCGGCGCGTGCGTTGCGCGTCGGACACCGTTGGCGGCGGCGCCCGCTCCGGCGATCGGCGGCACTTGCCGACCGGTCCCGTCGCGCGGCGCGCGGCCGGTGCCGGGCGGCCGCCGTCAGGCATCCCGACAGCGGCATCGGCCGCGGCACGCGCCGTCAGTGCGAGTGGCGCGGCACCTCCGCGCCGCGCATGCCGACCAGGAAGTCGAGGTCGCAACCTTCGTCGGCCTGCAGCACGTGGTCGACGTAGAGCCGGGCGTAACCGCCGCGGCCCGCCTGCTCGGCCACGCCCGGCGCGGCGGCCGGATCGATGTCGCCGAGGCGTCGCGCCAGTTCCTCGTCGCTGATGTCCAGATGCAGCCGTCCCGCCTCGCAATCGAGTTCGATCCAGTCGCCGTCGCGCACCGCCGCGAGCGGGCCGCCCGCCGCCGCTTCCGGCGCGACGTGCAGCACCACCGTGCCGTAGGCCGTGCCGCTCATGCGCGCATCCGAGATCCGCACCATGTCCTTCACGCCCTGGCGCAGCAGCTTCGGCGGCAGGCCCATGTTGCCCACCTCGGCCATGCCGGGATAGCCGCGCGGGCCGCAGTTCTTCATCACCAGGATCGAATCCTTGTCGACGTCCAGCGACTCGTCGCCGATGGTCGCCTTGTAGTGGTCGAAGTTCTCGAACACCACCGCGCGGCCGCGATGCTTGAGCAGCTCCGGCGTGGCGGCCGACGGCTTCAGCACCGCGCCGCGCGGCGCGAGGTTGCCGCGCAGGATGCAGATGCCGCCATCGGCGATCAGCGGCCGGTCGAGCGGACGGATCACTTCCTCGTCGTAGTTCGGCGCCTCGCGCACGTTGTCCCAGATCGATTTGCCGTTCACCGTCAGCGCGTCCGGATGCGGCAGCAGCTGCGCCTCGCCGAGCCGGCGCAGCACCGCCGGCAGGCCGCCCGCGTAGTAGAACTCTTCCATCAGGAAGCGGCCCGACGGCTGCAGGTCCACCAGCGTCGGCGTACCGCGGCCGATGCGCATCCAGTCCTCCAGCTCCAGCGGCACGCCGATGCGGCCCGCGATCGCCTTCAGGTGGATCACCGCGTTGGTCGAGCCGCCGATCGCCGCGTTGGTGCGGATCGCGTTTTCGAACGCGGCGCGCGTGAGGATCTTCGAGAGCCTCAGGTCTTCCAGCGCCATCTGCACGATGCGGCTGCCCGACAGATGCGCGAGCACGTAGCGGCGCGCGTCCACGGCCGGAATCGCCGCGTTGTGCGGCAGCGTCACGCCGAGCGATTCGGCCATGCAGGCCATCGTCGAGGCCGTGCCCATGGTGTTGCAGGTGCCGGCCGAGCGCGACATGCCCGCTTCGGCCGACAGGAAATGATGCAGGTCGATCTCGCCGGCCTTCAGCGATTCGTGCAGGCGCCAGACCGCCGTGCCCGAGCCGATGTCCTTGCCCTCGAGCTTGCCGTTCAGCATCGGGCCGCCGCTCACCACGATCGCCGGCACGTCGCAGCTGGCCGCGCCCATCAGCAGCGCCGGCGTGGTCTTGTCGCAACCGGCCAGCAGCACCACCGCGTCCACCGGGTTGCCGCGGATCGCCTCTTCCACGTCCATGCTCGCCAGGTTGCGCGTGAGCATCGCGGTCGGGCGCAGGTTCGATTCGCCGTTCGAGAACACCGGGAACTCGACCGGGAAGCCGCCCGCCTCGTACACGCCGCGCTTGACGTGCTCGGCGAGCTTGCGGAAATGGGTGTTGCAGGGCGTCAGCTCCGACCACGTATTGCAGATGCCGATGATCGGCCTGCCGTCGAATTCATGATCGGGAATACCCTGATTCTTCATCCAGCTTCGATACATGAAGCCGTTCTTGTCCGTGGTGCCGAACCATTGTTGGGACCGCAGCTTCGGTTTGCTTGCCGACATCGTTCGCCTTGGGGTGGCCAGATTTGCGTGCAGTCTATTAACAAAGTTGATAACGTACTAATGAAAAGTTGGACGTCTCACATATCGATCTCCGTATCGGTGCAAACACCTAATTCCATGCTCGATTCGAATCCCTGGTACATCCGCACGCGCCTGAAGACACGGCAGTTGCTGCTCGTGGTGGCGCTCGCCGAGGAAGGCAACATCCACCGCGCGGCGGCGGCGCTGAGCATGACGCAGCCGGCCGCCTCGAAACTGTTGCGCGAACTGGAGGAGATGCTCGGGACCGTGTTGTTCGAACGCATGCCGCGCGGCGTGAAGCCGACGCTGTACGGCGACGCGCTGATCCGCCATGCGCGCGCCGCGCTCGGCAGCCTGGAACAGGCGCAGGAGGAACTGAGCGCGCTGAAGGCGGGACGCCTCGGGCACGTGGCGGTGGGCGCGATCACCTCGCCCGGCGTGCGGCTGCTGCCGTCCGCGGTGGCGGCCGTGAAGCGGCAGCACACCGACATCCGCATTTCGGTGGAGATCGACACCAGCAACGTACTGCTCGAGCGATTGGCCCAAGACAAACTCGACATCGTGATCGGCCGGCTCTCGCCCGAGCACGACAAACGCCAGTTGCGCTACGAGACGCTGGCCGGCGAGCTGGTACGCGCCGTGGTGCGGCGCGGACATCCGCTGTTGACCGGCGCGCCGAGTGCGCTGGAGGAACTGCGCCGCCACGCCTGGATCGTGCCGCCGGCCGGCAGCGTGCTGCGGCATCGCTTCGAGCTGATGTTCCAGCGCGCGAGCCTTGCGCCGCCCTCGAACGTGGTCGAGACGGCGGCCCTGCTGTTCATCACGCGCGTCCTGGAAAAGAGCGACATGATCGCGGTGCTGGCCAAGGACGTGGCGGATTACTACGCCGGGCACGGCATGGTGGAGATTCTGCCGCTGCCGATGGAGTGCTGGATGGATGATTTCGGGCTCATCACGCCGGCCGAGAAGCTGCTTTCGCCGGCCGCCGCGTTGATGATCGAGGCGTTGCGCAGTGCCGGGCGGGAAACCTACTCGCTGAATGCGGGCGCGTGACGTACAGGGTGGGCCGGCGCGTTTGATGCGGCGCCTTTGCCTCATCCGACAGGCCGCAGCAGGAAAAGCCGCGCCAGGACCTCCGCCGGCGCTTTGGGCAGCGCTGCCCGTCACCGACCCGCAGCGGTGGTTCGACGAGCGCGCCGCAATGGCCGGCAAGGGGCATGAATGGTCTGCCCGGGTTATCGCCGGCCGCGACGCTGGACAGGCTTGGCGTTAGCTGGCACGATGCAGCAATCGCGCGCCAATCCGCGCTCGTTCGTCGTGAAATTCAACTCAATGAACACTCAAGCCCGTCAAGCTCTCGTGCATTCGATGCGCATGCCCCAGGAAGGATATTTCCCCGGGCGCTGAGGGCTTTTTGCTTCTAAAAAGGGACGCCGCGGGCGTCCCTTTTCTTTTTTGGAGCGGCAAATGACGCATCGTTACATCACCACGCCAATTTACTATGTGAACGATCGCCCCCATCTGGGCCATGCCTACGCCAGCGTACATGCCGACATCATGGCCCGTTACCTGCGGGCCGCCGGACATGAGGTACTGCTGCTCACCGGCGCGGACGAGCACGGCGAAAAAATCGCCAAGGCCGCGATGCTGGCCAACGAACCGCCTCACGCGTTCGCGGAACGCCACGCACGGACGTTTGAAGAAGCCTGGCGGCGCTTGGCCGTGGAACCGGACCTGTTCGTTCGCACCACCGCGCCCGCACACGCCAAGGTCGTCTCCGATTGCCTGACGCGGCTCTTCGAGGCCGGAGAAATCTATCTGGCCGACTACGAAGGACTTTACTCGGTCGGCCAGGAGCGCTTCGTCACGGACAAGGAACTGGTGAACGGCAAGCTTCCCGAGGACAAGGAGCCGCCGGTGTTGCGGCGCGAACCCAACTATTTCTTCCGCATGGAGGCCCACCGTGACTGGATGCGCCAACTATTGCTGGACACCCCGGACCTGATTCAGCCTGCGCACTATCGCAACGAAATCCTGACGCTGCTGGAAGAGCCGATAGGTGACTTGAGCATCTCTCGTCCGGTGGATCGGCTCGACTGGGGCATCCCGATTCCGTGGAATGCCGAACACGTCACCTACGTCTGGTTCGACGCGCTGCTCAGCTACATTTCACCGCTCGGCTATCCCGAGCAATCCGTCTTCGGTGATTACTGGCCATCGGTGCGGCACGTCATCGGCAAAGACATCCTGCGTACGCATACCCTGTTCTGGCTGAGCATGACGCATGCGCTGGGAATCCCTCCGTATCGACGCTTGCACGTCTCCGGACACCTGCTCGGCGCCGACGGCCGGAAGATGAGCAAATCGCTCGGCAACGGCGTCGATCCGCTGGAGGCGGCGGACATGTACGGCGTCGATACGCTGCGCTACACGCTGATTCGCGAGGTCAGCTTTGGTTTTGACGGAATAATCAGTCACGCCGTGATTGAACAGCGGCTGAACCGCGACCTCGCCGACGACTTGGGCAACCTCGTGGCCCGCACGCTTGCCATGGTGACGCGGTACCGCGGCGGAACGGTGCCTGCGCCGAAGGCGAACGAGGCGCCGGAAGAACGGATCATCGCGCGGGCGAGCGAGTTGCCAGCCACCGTTCTGGCGCTGGTCGACGAGATGAAACCGGGCGGTGCCGCGAAGCGGGTGATGGAGTTCGTAACCGAGCTGAACGGCTACGTCGCGAGTCGCGCGCCATGGGGGCTGGCGAAAGACGCCGAGGCGTCCGACCGGCTGGATACGGTGCTGTATACGCTGGTGGAAGCGATCCACGGTGTGTCCAACCTGCTTTCCCCGGTGATGCCCGGCAAGATGGCCGAGCTGCGATCGCTGCTCGGCGCCCCCGCTGAATTGCGCTGGGGCTTGCCGTGGGGCCATGGCGTGAAGCCGGGAAGCAAAATCAGGGAGGGCATCCTATTTCCGAAACGGACGAGCACGGACACCGTAACGGCATGAGCAACCCGATCACGGCGACGGCGAACTTCGAACGGGTTGGCCGGGCGTCGTCACGTGAACGGTCGCTGACGGCATCCTTGTGGGTCCGCTACCGGGCGGCAGTCATCCGCGAACTTGCCGGCATGCGATGGCGGCTGCATTTCGGGTAATGAAGTGCTGCACGCGAAGCCAGGCCGAAAATGACCGGCCAGGCCGCGCTCAGAGCAAATTCCGGATCATCACCGCCACCCACCGCCAGGCGCCGCCGCAGCCGGCGGCCCGGCAGCGCGCGTCGGGATCCGCCAGAAGGCGGCCATTGGCGTCGCTCACCGGACTCGAATGGTTCACGAAGTACGCCACGCTGTCCTGCAACGGATCGAGCCCACCCTCGGGGACGTCTATCCACAGGCCGTTTTCGGTATTCAAGCGGGCCGACAGCGAATCGAAATTGAAACTGCCGAGATAGTATCGATGCCCGTCGATGACGACCAGCTTGGCGTGCATCATGCGGTTCTCCCGATCGGAATATTCGCGCACGTCGATCCCGGCCCTCACCAGGCCGGGCAGATCGTCGGCATAGGCGCGCCCGACCGCGGGAAATTCCTGCGCGACGCTCGCCAGCGAGGCGCTCACCAGGGTCACCTTCACCCCCTCGCGCTGCTTGCGTGCAAGCGCCTCGCGCAATTCCGGCACGAGGATCAGGTAGGGGTTGATGATCAGGATTTCGTGCCGCGCCGCGGCGAACGCCTGCAGCATGTCCCGCAACGTGCCCGGTGAGTGCTTGTCGGGCCAGTCGTGGACATAGCGCAGGCGATCGCAGGCAATCGGCATCGAGACGGGATCGACATAGGCAGCGGGCGCATCGGGCGCGGATGCGTCTGTCGCCGCGGCCGCGGCGTCGGGCGGCGCCAGCAGCCACGCCCGCCAATCATGGATGCGCGCCAGATCCAGCGTCAGATACCCGCGCGAAATCCGATAAGGACTGTCGACCTCGAGGAATTTTTCCGGCTCGGGGCGAACCGCTTGCGGGCTATTCCAGAACAAGTCGAAATGCTGGTGCATGGCGTGCAGCGAGGATGCGTCCTGGCCGGCGTCGCCCGACACCAGCAGATCGCGCTCGCTGAGCCAGTTGCGGAAGCTCTCGTCCCAGATCGAGGTACTGCCGATCACGGCCGTGTTGCCCACCAGGAACAGCTTGTCGTGCATGCGATGCGCAAGCTCCACGAGATCCGGTCGCGGATGGAAGATCCGCAGTTCGATACCCGGAGCCACCTGGTGCAGGGCGACGATGAGCTCGTCCTCGAACGGGAAGTGCGGCTCGGGGCCGATGCCGTCGATCAGCAGCCTGACAGGCACGCCACGGCGCGCGGCCTCGACCAGATGGCGCAGCAGCACGCCGCCGGTCTGATCGATTTCGAAGATGTAGGCAAGAATGCGGATCGGCTCGGCGGGCGTGGCATGGTCGATCAGCGCAATCCGCGACTGCATCAACTGGCCGTCATCGAGACTGGCGACCAGGTCGACACATTGCGCGTGGCCATGCCGGGAAAACGCAAACACGCATGTCAGGATGAGCGCCAGCTTTTTCGTCGGCGTCATGATGTGGCGAACCGGCTCGACGAGTCTCGGGGCCTGCGTCCTTGAAAATCCGGACGGATTGGTTGCGTTGGCGCGGTCAAGGGGTTCTCGGTGACTTCGAGAAGGTGAATGGAACGGCGAGTCGGAGAGGGTTGCCGTGGACAAGAAAGACATCGGCGCAATCGACAGTATCGCGTTGCGCAATGATCGATTGTCGCCGATCTGTGAGCCCGGCCTCAACAACCGCCTACGGCCGACCATGGTCTGAAGCGTTTTGCGTCGGCGAGGCCGATGGCGTCGCGCCGCGAGGGACCCAGTGCGACACGAGGCACGCACTGATCGACGCGCTCGCTCGCGGCCGGTCGATCAGATCCGCAGGGCAAACCAGCCGGTGCGCCGGGTTGATCTGCTCGCGCAGCGGCAAGCGAAAGGCATCTCCCGCTGCCGGCGGCGTCATCGAATCAATCCACACCTCATCAGGATATAAATTATTCACATATTAATATTCATTTTTTCCGAAAACCGTCGCCATCGTTTGTCACTCGCCGCCTTATTGCCGATGATTCTCGGCATTGTTCGGCAACGACCATCCAAAATGATAATCGAGTGATTCTGTTTTTCCGCCCTGTCAGCCCTGACAGGATGTATCTACGGTATTCGGTGTATATATTGCCGTGGCAGATGCGCGACCAACGCGCTGAACTGCATTACTCACAACCACGCAAAATGGAGATCAACATGGCAAATGTCCCGCTCACCGGCACCTATACTTCGTCGGACAAGAATTTCACATTCAAAATCACGTCCGCCGATCCGTCCAATGGCGTCATCGCCGGCGGCTATGGCACCAAGTACAGCCCGATCGGTGCGTTCAATTCCGAAGGCAACGTCGGGCACTATGGCTGGGTGTTCAGCAAGTCCCAGGGCAAGGACGGCGTCGCGCCGTTCAACATCAGCTTCGGCGGCAGCCAGCGCCCCGACCAGCGCCCCTACAACATCGTCGATAGCTGGAATGGCGCTTATCTGACGGACAACACGATCATTGCCGAAGGTACGCGCGCCTTCGTCAATAGCGATGGCGTGGTGGAAGTCGGCAGCCTGGGCACGCTGAAGTTCACGCTCGGCTAACCGGTTTGTCATGACGCCGGCGGCGGCAAGGCATCGCCGCCGCATCGATGCAACCGTGGCATCCGTGACATTAACCGGCTTCATTGAATTTCGCCCCGCAGGTTTGACCAGTCGATCCCGAGCATTTTGTTTTATCGAAGCCTAAAATTCACGCTTTCGGTCACGATTTCGCAACGCTCAACAATCCTGCGATTATGTGTCCGTTATTGCAAACAAGCGACCTGCCCAAGCATTCAAGGGCTCGCCTCACTCGCCCGCGCTCGAAAATTCATTATCTAAAACGGCAATGCCGCAAGCTTTCAGGCGGCAGATTACCCGGCCGGATGTCCGCGGCAGGCCGCGGCGCGCCTCGAGCGGGACCGGGCCGACCACGGGCGGCCGCGAATCAGGAGTTCCGCCCGACGATCGGTCGGCACGATGTCCGCACGCAGTCGGCGCCGAAGTAACGCACGGCGCGAAAACGATGCAGGCCGCTCACGGGCAACCGGAGCGGCCTTTCTCGTTTCAACCGGGGCACGCGACAAGACCCGCGTCGAGACGCTGCCACGTCGGCACATCGCAGATGAAGCGCGGCGCCGGCGTGCAGGCCGTGCCATCAGGTTCGACGATCGCCGCCAGGTGCGACGCCGGGTGCCTCGCCCGGTGTGCCGGACCCACTGACGACCATGCATCGCGCGGGAGCAACGGCGCCGCCACATCGCCTTAAGTATCCGTTAATTTCCGCGCCCTATCTTTGCCAGCACCGGACAGGTGATGCATGCGAAAGCCGGTCCGGGTCGTCATCCAAGTCGATGTTCTCGAAAGGAGAGTTGAAATGCGAATCCAGAGAAAAAGGAATGCAGCAGCCTGCCTGATGGCCGCGGTCGCCCTGTCGGTCGGGATCCTGCCGATTCATTACGTATTTGCTTCGACATCCGAACCGACTGCCATGAGGCAGGATTTCACGAAGCTGTCCGACGCCGGCAGTCACGCCATGGACGATGTGGGCGCCGCACGTTCCGCGCTGTTCAATGGCGATCCGGACGGCGCGGCGCACCTGCTGGCCCAAGCCAAGGTGGCGATGAAAGCGGCCGCATCCGACGATTCCGCATTTCTGCGGGCGGCATCGTCGCTGACCGACGCGGCAGGAAAACACCCGAGTCCGGCCGGCGAGGCGCGGACAGCGTGGCTTCCAGTCGCCGGCGATGTGACGATCCTCGACAATTTCGCCAGCCAGCCGATCAAGGCCAAGGCCGTCGAACACGCCAATGCGGCCTTGAAAAGCGGCGATCGCGGCGCGGCGATCCGCGCCCTCAAGCTCGCCGACGTCAACGTTGATTACACCGTTGACGTGGTGCCGCTGGCGACGACGGCCACGAGGATCGACCAGGCCTCGGCGTTGCTGGACGCGGGAAAGTATTACGAGGCCGGACAGGTGCTGCGCCAGATACAGGCAAGCGTGCGATTCGATCATCTCGACATCAATGCGATACCGCAAACCGCGAGTCGTGGATAAGGCCCGTGAGTCGTCCCTGGAGCCGGGCGTTTCGCTGATTTCCCGATCGGCGAACCACCAGGAGCAAGCCGACACGCCCAATGCCCGGCTCCCCGGCTCCCCGTCGCCCCGCCCGGGCCCATCGACCGGACGTTCGCCCCGGCGTCGGGTCGACCCGGCTCACGTCGGCAAACGCGTACTGGATGGAACACCATGCTGCGAGAGAGACTTGAATCGCATCTGAAATGGTTGATGGAAATTTGCGAGATGCTCGGCCTCGTCGTCATCGGCCTCGGCACCGCGATCGCATTGGCGAATCTGGTATGGAGCGTCATCCGCACGGAGCAGGTAACCCTCACCGACCTGCTGCTGATGTTCCTGTTCCTGGAAGTGTTTGCGATGGTGAGCCAATATCTCAAATCCGGTCAGTTGCCGGTGCGTTTTCCACTGTATATTGCGATCGGTTCGATTGCGCGAGACATCATCCTGCGGGCCGCAACGAATACCGAGGCGCATCTGCTTGCCTCCGCCCTTGCGGTGGTATTGATGGCGACGGGGGTACTCGTGATTCGATATGGGCAGTGCAAATTCCCCGGCCAATCTTCCGAGCGGAAACTCGACGAGATGAGTCAATGAGTTAGACAGGCGCCCGGGGCGAGGCGAGATGCCCCGCGAGACCGTGAACGATGGCGCTTGCCGATTGGCACAGGGAGTCCGTCGGTTCCCGGTTCCGATTCGGCGCCCCAGGCGCTTGGTCTGATTCTCCGATCGAAACCATCTGCCCGGGACCGCCGACAGGCCGCTTCCGCCTGCTAGGCGGCGGTGGCCTGAATCAGGCGAAGGCCCCACCCCGTCTGGAGCCGCCCGTTTTCATCCTGCAAGGGCGCAAGCGCCGGCCATAGTTCTCGCTTGAGCCGTGCGCGTGCCTCCTCCGGCATCCTGTCGGCATCGTAGGTATCAAGCATCTCCAACCAGAACTGCTCGGGCGCAGGTGTCCAGTCGATCTCGATGTCCTCGAACACGACGTCAACAAATTCACGTCCCAGAAGTTCCCGCCACCCGCCTTCACTGCGGGTGCGTGCGTCGCCGAGCGGCAACCGCGGGAGGTGAGTCTTCGCAATCGGCTTGAAGACGTCCAAAAAGACCGTACCGATCCTTCCCGTCAAGAAGGTGCGTCCGACGACAGCGGAAAAGGTGCCGTTCCGACGCAATACACGGCGGATCTCGCGGATTACCTGCTCGATATCATCCATCAACATGAGCGCCATGTGCGACAGCACGTAGTCCACCGAGCCGCTATCGAGCGACATCTGCTGGGCACGCTCTTCAAGCAGGCGAATTCCGCGCGGCAATCCTTGCCGGGCGGCGCTCAACTCGCCGTCACTCATGTCCACGCCGATCAGTTTCGTTTGCGCATGCCCCCGGTCGTTCAGAATTCGCAATAGCGGCCCGTCGCCACAAGCCAGGTCCAGCACCGTCCGCGGCATCGCATCGTTTGGCACGCGATGCGCCAGTGCATGATAGGAAGATGCGTATTCCGCCTGCCCCGATCGTGCAGGTTGATCGCCGAAGGCGCGACCTGTCGCGCCCGCCCGGCGGCGATGGAAGTCCTTCAAATAGATTTCCGCGCTGGAGTTCATCCTGGCGCCGTTCGATGGGTCATTGACTTGGCGGCACGCTTGATCGTTGCGGCACGGTCATTGTGAGTGAGCCGGGCCACGATGTCGAATGTCTCAAAAACGGCCGGCAGCCGACCGACGTGGCGTCGGGGCTGGTTGCGACACCCCCGGCGATGGCTCCGGCACCGGTCATTTCCCCACGGCAGGATAAATCAACAGAAACGCGGCGAACGTCGTCATCCGGAATCGCATTGCGTAAAAGGATTTTACGATCGGGATTTGTCTCAAAAAATCAGGAGATTCGTCAAATTGTGCTTACGATTCGTGCCGACAAGAATGCGGCCTGCGTGACGGACATGCCGTCCATCTCGCGTTTCAACCGATGACGAGGATTACCACCCAATGCATAAGCGTATTTCGATCGCGATTCTGATTTTCGTTTGCACCCAGTTCGCCGGCTGCATCGCCGCCTATTACCGTTGAAGGCCGCGATGCGCATCGACTGGGCGCTTGTGTTGTTGCTGACGGTCGGGCTTTCCGGCTGCGTCAGCCTTTACTACCGTTAATCAAACCGGGTTTGCAATGAAATATCCGTTACTCGCCCTGCTCGCCTGCTCGGCCCTGGCGGGGTGCATCAACCTGTATGGGCCGGGCGCGCGCGGCGGCGGCTTCGCCAGCAGCGACAGCCAGCAAGCCGATCAGCAAAACAGCGGCAAGGGCGCCGCGGCGAAGGGCACCGGCGGTCAGTCGAATCAGCCGATCGTGATCGGCAATCGCAAATACGAGGAAGTGCTGGAGAAGGTCGGCCAGTTTTACGCCGACCAGAAGCTGGCCGTGCGCGTCGACGACCGCGAGACCGGCTTGGTCGCCTCGGCCTATTCGACCTATCCGAACGCGGGCAACTTCCTCGATTGCTCCGCGCTGAAGCAGACCTCGAACGTCACCAATACGCTGAAGGTGATCACGCGCGTCGATCAGGCCGACCAGGGCGTGACGGTGTCCGTCGACGTAAGCGGCACCGCGAGCGTGATCGCCGACGGCAAGGCGAAGGTCGCGCGCGTGGCCTGCCGCTCGAAGGGCGTGCTGGAAGCGGCGCTGGCGGCGGCGTTGCGGAAGTAGCAGCGCTGCATCCGGGGGCTGCCGGGGCACGGTGCCGGGTTCCCCCTTGGGCGTCGCGCTCAGGCTGCCCGATCCCGCACGTCGGATCAGCCTCGCGGCGCCGCTCCCGGACTCGCCGCTCCCGGCGCCTCATGCAAGCGCTGCAGAAATACCTTCAGCCCTTCCAGCAGCGGCGTCACCGCCTGCCACAGCGCCTCGTCGTGCAGCAGCCGATACGCGCCCGTCACGCCGGGCGCCGCATCGCGATGCTCGGCGGGCTGCCAGTTCGCGACGTGATTCACGGCGTCGGTCGCCGCGAACGCGAAGCGGCCGAGCTGGTCGGCCGGGATGCGCGACAGCGCCGTCAGCAGCACCGCGAGGTTCTGCATGCCGGCCTGGACTTCCGGCTGGCTCAGGCCGCCGAGCATCTCCGCGACCTGGCTGTTGGCATCGACGAAGTCGTGCGCGACGCGCAGGAAACCGCGCTGGTGAAGGCTGTCGAGCAGCTTGCCGAGCGCGTCGTGCGCCTCGGGCGCCGAGCGCGGCGCGGCGGCCGGGGTGTCGGGACGTTCGATCATGGGCCTCTCCGGGCGCTCGTGAAATGGGCTCCCATTGCAGCAGCGATCCGGCGTCGATGCCCGGCCCGCACCGGCGGCCGGCAACCGTCCCGCCACGCGGCGCGCGACGAACCCGGCGCGCCCTGCCACTGCCCGGCGCCCTCGCCCCGCCAGCCGTCGCGCCGGATTCGCCTGCAGCGACATGGCGAGCCCGGCGGCATCACGCACGCTTCGCGCAGCGCGCGGCGGAGCACGCCCCATGCCCGCCGCCTGTTTGACATTCCGGCGCCTTCATCCCGTCAATCGACCAGCACGCCATCGCGCGCCACCACCCGCCCCGCGGCCACCACCAGCCGCCGTGCCGGCCGCGCCGCCACCGCCTCGGCCGGCGTGGCCGCCTCCACCAGCACGAGATCGGCACGCGCGCCCGGCGTGAGCCCATGGTCGGCGAACCCGCAGCCGCGCGCGCCCGAGCCGGTCACGCAGTCGAGCGCGACGGCCAGCTCGTCGTCGCGGCGCAGGTTGTAGCGCATGCCGATCAGCATCGCGCGTTCGAGCATGTCGGGGCGGCCATAGGGCGTCCACGTATCGCGAATCCCGTCGTTGCCGCCGGCCACGGTCACGCCGGCCGCGCGGCAGGCCAGCAGCGGCGGCACCTCGATGTCGGGCGGCGCGCTCGTCACGAGCGCCACCTCGAGCGCGGCCATCCGCGCCAGCAGCGCGTCGCGCGCGGGCGCGTCGACGCCGCCGAGACAAAAGCCATGGCTGACGGCCACGCGAGCGCGCATGCCGAGCGCGGCGGTGCGATCGAGGATCGCGTCGAGCGACGCGGCGCCCGTCGCCCCGCGCTCGTGCAGATGCAGGTCGAGGCCCTTGCCGTGCCGCTCGGCGAGCCCGAACAGCAAGTCCAGCGCCGCCGCCCGATCGCCCTCGATCGCGCACGGATCGAGCCCGCCTACGCAATCGGCGCCAGCACGCAGCGCCGCGTCGAGCAGCGCCGCGGTGCCGGGGCGCGCCAGCACGCCCGACTGCGGGAACGCCACGACCTGGATTTCCATCGTGCCGCGCAGTGCCTCGCGCGTGGCCAGCACGCCCTCCAGGTGCTTCAGCCCCGCCTCGGTGTCGATGTCCACGTGCGTGCGCAGCCGCGTGGTGCCGGCCGCGAGGAACGCACGCGCCAGCGCGAGCGACTGGCGCCCCGCGTCGTGGCCGCTCGTCGCGCGCCAGCGGCGCTCGAACTCGATCCGGTCGACGAGCCGCGGCCCCACCTCGTTGCGAAACCACGGCATGCCCCAGTGCGTCTTGTCGAGATGCGTATGCGCCTCGACGAGGCCCGGCAGCGCGAGCGCGCCGCCGCCGTCCTCCACGACGCAGCCGGGCGGCGCGTCGAGCGCGGGGCCGAACGCGGCAAAGCGATCGCCGTCGATGCGGAGGTCGGTGCTCGCGCCGCTCGCGAGCCGGACGTTGCGGATCAGCAGTGAAGTCATCGTGTCGTCGGAATCGGTTCGAGGAAAAAGCCGCGCCATGCGGAACGCCGACGACCAGGCGCCGGACCGAAGCCGCTCACAGCATCGTCACCGGCAGTTCCGGCTCGAGCCGCTGCCAGACGAAGCCGATGTGCTCCAGCATCAGCCGCCGCGCCTCCTCGGGCCGGCGCGCGCGGATCGCCTCCCACAGCGCCAGATGCTGCCCGAGCAACTGCCCGGAGGACTGCTCGCGCAGCGCCACGAGCCCGGTGTTGTTGAGCGAGATGTGGGTGTGCAGCATCTTCGCGAGGCTGCCCTGCAGGTGCCGCAGCATCGCGTTGTGCGAGGCGCTCGCGAGCGCCGCGTGGAAATCGCCGTCGAGCCGCGAGCCGCGTTCGTGGTCGCCGTCGCGATGCGCGTCGGCCATCGCGTCGATCACGGCCTGGATGCGCGCGAGATCGTCGTCGGTGGCGCGCATCGCGGCCAGGTAGGCGGTGGTGCCTTCCAGCATCAGCCGGAATTCGAGCATGTCGGGGCGCAGCTCGGGATGCTCGCTGACGAGCTGCCGCCACGGCGAGATGAGCCCGGTCTGGAGCCGGTCCGAGACGTAGAAGCCCGACATCGGCCGGCTCGTCAGCAGCCCGCGCGCCACGAGCCGCTGCAGCGCGGTGCGCACCGTCGAGCGCGCGGCGCCCATCGCCTCGGCCAGCTTGCGCTCGCCCGGAATCCGCTGGCCGGGCGCCCAGACGCCCTCGATCAGCCGGGTTTCGATCTCGCGCATGATCCGGTCGGTCTGGTTGAGCGTCTTCATCAGGGTGTTTTCACGGGGAGCGGTGCCGGCTGGCGGCGCGTAAACTGGTCGTACCAGTTTGCCGGAACGCGGCACGGCTGTCGATCATGGCGGTCACCGGTTGACGGCGCCCGAGCAAGGCGGCGGCAGCCTCCGCCCGCGGCGGCGTTCGCGCGGCGGCACGACCCCACGATGGCACCCGCTCCCCCACGGCGGTGCCCGCTTCCCCCGGCAGGAGATTCAAGTGAAGGTGGCCCTGTTCGTCCCGTGCTTCATCGATGCGCTGTATCCGGAAGTCGCCGTCGCGACGCTGGAACTGCTGGAAAAACTCGGCCTCGAGGTCGATTACCCGCGCCGCCAGACCTGCTGCGGCCAGCCGCTCGCCAACAACGGCTGCGAGGCCGACGCGGCCGGCACCGAGGCGCTGTTCGTCGAGAACTTCGCCGGCTACGACTACGTGGTCGGGCCATCGTCGAGCTGCATCCACCACGTGCGCCGCCACCTGACGGCGGCCGGCGAATCGCCGAAGGTGGCCGCGGTGCGCGCCAGCGCCTACGAACTGACCGAGTTCCTGCACGACGTGCTCGGCGTGCGCGAGTTCCCGTGGGCCGCGTTTCCGCACTCGGTCGGGCTGCACAACAGCTGCAGCGCGATCCGCCACCTGCACGCGGCCTCGGCCAGCGAGATTCCCGGCAAGCCGTGGTCGAAGGCGCGCACGCTGCTCGAAGGCGTGCGCGAGATCCGCTTCGCCGCGCCGCGCCGGCCCGACGAATGCTGCGGCTTCGGCGGCACGTTCTCGGTGACCGAGCAGGCGGTGTCGGTGCGCATGGGCCAGGACAAGGTGCGCGACCACCACGAGGCCGGCGCCGAATTCATCGTCTCGGCCGACATGTCGTGCCTGATGCACCAGCAGGGCTGCGCCGCGCGCGAGCAGCGGCCGGTGCGCTTCCTGCACATCGCGCAGGTGCTCAACGGCCTCGACGCCGCGCAGCTGGCCGCGCTCGCGCCGGCCTCGCGCGGCCGGGCCGCGCCGGGCACCGGCCGCGGGGAGGCACGCGCATGAGCAAGACGATCCGGGTCGATCACGCGAAGGCCGCCGAGGCGTTTCTCGCCAAGACCGAACACGTCGCGTTCCACGACCGCCGCCTCTGGGACCTGCGCATGAAACGCGACGCGCAGGCCGCCTCGATCGACGAATGGGAAACGCTGCGCTCGCTCGCCTCGCAGATCAAGGAGCACACGCTCTCGCGCCTGGCCGACTATCTCGCCCAGTTCGCCTCGAACGCCGAGGCCAACGGCGTAACGGTCCACTGGGCGCTCGACGCGGCCGAGCACAACCAGGTCGTGCATGACATCCTGGCCTCGCATGGCGTGACGACGCTGGTCAAGAGCAAGTCGATGCTGACCGACGAATGCGAGCTGCGCGAATACCTCGGCCCGCGCGGCATCGACGTGATGGAAACCGACCTCGGCGAGCGCATCCAGCAGCTCGACCACCAGCCGCCCTCGCACGTGGTGGTGCCGGCCGTCCACAAGCTGCGCGGTGACGTGGCCGAACTGTTCGGCCGCACGCTCGGCACCGATCCCGCCAACGACGACATCCACTATCTCGCCGAGAGCCAGCGCGTCACCACGCGCCCGGCCTTTCTCGCGGCCGGCGCGGGCATGACGGGCTGCAACTTCGCGGTGGCCGAGACCGGCACCGTGGTGGTCTGCACCAACGAGGGCAACGCCGACCTCTCGGCCAACGTGCCGCCCGTGCATGTCGTCTCGATCGGCATCGAGAAGCTGATCCCGCGCATCGCCGATCTCGGCGTGTTCGTGCGGCTGCTCTCGCGCAGCGCGCTCGGCTCGCCGATCACGCAGTACACCTCGCACTTCCGCCGCCCTCGGCCGGGCACCGAGCTGCACTATGTGATCGTCGACAACGGCCGCTCGGCGCGCCTCGCGATGGACGATTTCTGGTACTCGCTCAAGTGCATCCGCTGCGGCGCCTGCATGAACACCTGCCCGGTGTACCGGCGCAGCAGCGGGCTGTCGTACGGCAGCACCTACGCGGGGCCGATCGGCGCGATCCTGAACCCGGCCTACGACCTGAAGCGCTTCAGCACGCTGCCGTTCGCCTCGACCATGAACGGCAGCTGCAGCAACGTCTGCCCGGTGAAGATCAACATCCACGAGCAGCTCTACAAGTGGCGGCAGGTGGTGGCCGAGGAAGGCGAGCTGCCGCGCGTGAAGCGCGGGCTGATCAAGGTGGCCGGCAAGCTGCTCGCGAACCCGTCGCTGTATCGCGCCTCGGTGCGCTCGCTGCAGGGCGCCCTGCACCGCCTGCCGAACCTCGTGCTCTACAACCCGCTCAACACCTGGGGCAAGGGCCGCGAGCTGCCCGACGCGCCGCGCGAGACGTTCCGCGACTGGTACGAGGCGCACCGCGGCAAGGGCGCGCCGCATGCCGTTTCGACCGCTTCAAACGCTTCAGCCGCCTCGGTCGCCTCGGTCGCCTCAGTCGCCTCAACCACCTCGCCCGTGCCCGCCGCATCGCAGGCCACCGCGAACGCCGCAGACGACGACCGCCACGCCGCCGCGAACCACGACAAGGAATCGACATGAGCACCTCCCGCGAGGAATTCCTGATGCGCGTGCGCGCGGCGCAGCGCGTGGCCGTGCGCGACGATGACGGCCCCCTTGCGGGCCGCGTCGCCGCCGACGATCCGCATCCGCTGCCCGAGCTGCCGCGCTTCGCGACGCCCGCCGGCGGGCGCCTCGAGCGCTTCTGCGCGAATCTCGCCACGATGGGCGGCCGCCACGCGGCGCCCGCCTCCCCCGCCGAGCTGCCCGGCTGGTTCGCCGAGCGTTTCCCCGGCCACACGCCGCTCACCGCCACGCCCGAGCTGACGGGTGCCGAGCCGCTCGACCCGGCGCGCCTGCCGGCCTCGCTGCACGAGGTGGAAGTGGGCGTGGTGCGGGCGCGCTACGGCGTGGCCGAAACCGGCTCGGTCTGGCTGTCGGACGAGGAATATCGCGTCAACGCGCTCGGCTATCTGGTCCAGCACCTCGTGGTGCTGCTCGATCCGGCCGACATCGTCGACGGCCTGCAGGACATCTACCGCCTCGGCGACTTCCACACCGCGAACTACGCGGCGCTCGTGACCGGCCCGTCGGCCACGGCCGATATCGAGGGCGTGCTAATCCAGGGCGCGCAGGGCGTGCGTTCGCTGACGGTGCTGCTGCTGGCTCGGCCCGGCGGCTGAGGCACTGCGGGCGACGACGACGCGAGCCGTGCCGGAAGACGGCGGAAGGCAGCGGGAGCCGAACCCGCCGCGCGGCCCTAAGCCGATTGCCGCGAGAAAATCCGGATCACCGAATTCAGGTGCGTGAGCATCGCGCGGCGCGCGCCCTTTGCGTCGCGCGCCTCCAGCGCGTCGAGGATCGCGCGGTGCTCGACCTCGGAGCGATGCGGCATGTCACGCGGCGTGTAGAGCCGCTGCAGACGCTGGAACAGCGGATCGTAGCGATGCGCGAGCATCTGCTTGACCATCATCGCGTAGGCGTCGTTGCCGCTCGCCTCGGCGATGCGGATATGGAACAGGCGGTCGCCCGGATGCGTGGTCGAGCCGCTGCGGTTGTCCCGCTGGTTGCGCAGGAACGCGTCGTGAATCGCGGCGAGCTGCGCCTCGGAGGCATGGACGGCCGCGAGTTCGGCCGCCTCGGGCTCGATCAGTTTGCGCGCCTGCAACAGCGAGAACGGCGGGATTTCCGCGTCGAGGTCGAACTCGATGCCGAGTTCGGGATCGACTTCGAGCCGCGCCGAACGCGGCGCGGCCACCGTGTCGGGCGTGGCCGGCCGCGGCTCGCGCGGCCGCACCGACACGCCGTCGCCGACCCGCACCGACACCAGCCCGTTCACCTCCAGGGCGATCAGCGCCTCGCGCACCGAGGTACGCGAGACGCCGAACTGCACGGCCAGTTCGCGCTCGGGCGGCAGGTAGCTGCCCGGCGGAAAGCTGCCCGATTCGATCATCGCGCGCAGCTGGTCGGCGATTTGCTGGTAGAGACGGCGGTTCTGGATGGGCTGGATCGGCATACTTGCGCGGGCGAGGAGCGTCGGGGTCGAAGGCGTTCGCCGCCCGCGGCCGGCAAGGCGGCGAACGTGAACCAGACGGCGATTCTAATACGTCGGCGCGAGCCGCCCCGTCCGCCCCCTTCCCGCCGCCCCTCTCGGGCGCGGCTCAGGCGCCGGCCACGCGGCTGCCGCGCCAGCCGTACCACGCGACGATCGCGAAGCACACGAGCGGCAGCGCATAAGCCATGCTCACGCCCGAGCCGTCGGCCACGCGCCCCATCGCATACGGCATGATCGCGCCGCCGACGATCGACATCACCTGGTACGACGCGCCGCGCTTGGTCTGCGGCCCGAGGTCCTTCACGCCGAGCGCGAAGATGGTCGGGAACATGATCGACATGAAGAAGAACACGGCGATCAGCGCCAGCACCGACACCACCGGGATGCCGGCCAGCACCACCACGCTCAGCGCCACGTTGGCGAGCGCATAGACGCTCAGCAGCGCGGCCGGCGGGATCCGGCCCATCAGCGCGGTGCTGACGAAGCGCCCGGCCATGAACAGCAGCAGCGCCACCGACAGCAGGAACGAGGCGCGCTGGGCGGTCAGCGCCGGCCAGTGGACGATCGCGTAGTTGATGAAGAACGCGCCCACGCCCACCTGCGCGGCCACATAGAAGAACTGCGCGACGATCCCGCCGACGAAGTGCGGGCGCGACCAGAGCGAGGCGCCGGCCGCGCGCTGCGCGGGCGAGGCGGCGCGGCGGATGTCGGGCATCGGCGTGCGCGCGATCAGCAGCGCGAGCAGCACCACGATCACCGCGATCGCCACGTAGGTCACGCGCACCGAATCGAGGCCGGCCTCGGCACCCGCAGCGGCGGTCGCCGAGGGCGCCGCCGCCTGGAAGAAGAACGTGCCGCCGATCAGCGGCCCGAGGAAGCTGCCGAGCCCGTTGAACGACTGCGAGAGGTTGAGCCGCCGCTCGGCCGTCTCGGGCGCGCCGAGTTCGGTCACGTAGGGATTCGCGGCGGTCTCGAGGCAGCCGAGCCCGGCGGCGATCACGAACAGCGCGAACAGGAAGAACGGGAAGCTCGCGGCCGCCGAGGCCGGAATGAACAGCAGCGCGCCGATCGCGTAGAGCGCCAGGCCAAGCAGGATGCCGCGCTTGTAGCCGAAGCGCTCCATCAGCAGCGCGGCCGGCATCGCCATCACGAAGTAGGCACCGAAATAGGCGCCCTGCAGCAGGCCCGACTGCGCCTTGCTGACATGCAGCACGTCCTGGAAATGCTTGTTGAGCACGTCGAGCAGCCCATACGACAGCCCCCACATGAAAAAGAGGCTCGTCACCAGAATGAACGCGGTGCGCCAGTCGTGGCTGCGTTCCGTCGTGCCGGCCGGCGCCGCGCCGGCCCTCGATACCTGTTGCATGATGCTTGTCTCCTTCCGTTGCCGTCTCGGTCGATCGCCCTGCCCGCCGTGTTCCTGATGCGCCCGGGATGCGCCGCGTTACTGCCGGGAGAGATCGAAGATGCGCGCCATCGGCGTCCACTTGGTGCCCGGCTCGCTCCATGGCGTCGGCTGCTGGAACGTATCCATCAGCGCCTCCCATTCCACGACCTTCGGATCGGCCAGGCTCGCCGCCCGCATCCGCGCCGCATCGAACACGGCGTCGTCGGTCTCCATCACCATCGTGAGCCGGTTACCGATCCGGTAGATCTCCATCGCCGTCACGCCCTGCCCGCGCAGATGCGCGGCGATCTGCGGCCAGATCCGCTCGTGATGCGCTTCGTAGCGCGCGATCGATTCCGGGTCGTCCTTCAGGTCCAGCGCCAGGCATTGCCGCATCGGGGTGTCTCCGGGGTTGGCCGCGCGACGCGAAGCGAGGCGCCGTGCGGGTGGGTTGCAATGCGTTGGATCGCGTGTGCGTCGTTGCGCGCCTCAACTCAGCGCGCGGTCGAGATGCGTGTAGCCGCCGTCCACGAACAGCCACTGGCCGGTGGTGTGCGCCGCGCGCCCCGACAGCAGGAACACGGCGGTGGCGGCGATCTCGTCGGCGCTCGTCATGCGCTGGCCGAGAGGGATGCGCTGCGTGATCGCGGCGAGCTTGGCGGCCGGATCGTCGAAGCTCGCGAGCCACGATTCGTAGAGCGGCGTCATCACCTCGGCCGGCACCACGGCGTTCACGCGCACGCCGTGGGCGGCCAGCGAGGCGGCCCATTCGCGCGTGAGCGAGAGCACCGCGCCCTTGGCCGCGCAATAGCCGCTGGTGCCGCCCTGGCCGGTGAGCGCCGTCTTCGACGAGACGTTGACGATCGCGCCGCGGCTCGCCTTCAGGTGCGGCTCGCAGTAATGCGCCATCGCGTAGTAATGGATCAGGTTGCGTTCGAGCGAGGCGACGAACGCGGCGCGCCCGGCGCCGAGGCCGACGCTGTCGTTCACGCCGGCGTTGTTGACGAGCGCGTCGATGCGGCCGAATTCGGCAAGCGCGCCGGCCACGGCGGCCTCGCATTGCGCGTCGTCGAGCAGGTCGGTGCGCACGAAGCGCGTGCGCGGCTGCAACGCGCGCAGCTCGGCCGCGAACGCGTCGTCGGGCGCGTTGCGGTCGAGCACGACCGGGATCGCGTGCTCGGCGGCCAGCGCGCGCGTGATCGCGGCACCGATGCCGGCCGCGCCGCCCGTGACCAGCACGACCTTGTCTTCGAGATCGAGATTCAACTGGCTGCCTCCGTGATGTCCAGCGGGCTCAGGCCGCGGCGCCGGCAGGCGCCCCGGACGTGCCGCGGAACCGGTACTGTTCGAGCGACTCGGGTTTCATCTCGATCGAGAAGCCCGGCGCCGCCGGCGGCAGATAGGCCGCGTCGCGCACCACGCATGGCTCGACGAAATGCTCGTGCAGGTGATCGACGTACTCGATCACGCGGCCCTCGCGCGTGCCGGCAATGCAGACGTAGTCGATCATCGACAGATGCTGCACGTACTCGCACAGCCCCACGCCGCCCGCATGCGGGCACACCGGCAGGCCGTATTTCGCCGCCAGCAGCATCACCGCCAGGATCTCGTTGACGCCGCCCAGCCGGCACGCATCGATCTGCACCACGTCGATCGCCCCGCGCATGATGAACTGCTTGAACAGCACGCGGTTCTGGCACATCTCGCCGGTGGCCACCTGCACCGGGCCGATCGCCTCGCGGATCTTGCGGTGGCCTTCCACGTCGTCGGGACTGGTCGGCTCCTCGATGAACCACGGTTTCGCGAACGCCAGCTCGCGCACCCAGTCGATCGCCTCGCTCACTTCCCACACCTGGTTCGCGTCGATCATCAGCTTGCGATCGGGGCCGAGCACCTCGCGCGCGATCGTCACGCGGCGGATGTCGTCCTCGAGGTTCGCGCCCACCTTCAGCTTCACGTGATGGAAGCCGGCGTCCACCGCTTCCTGGCAGAGCCGGCGCAGCTTGTCGTCGCCGTAGCCGAGCCAGCCGGCCGAGGTCGTGTAGCACGGGTAGCCCTCGCGTTCGAGCGTGGCGATCCGCTCTGCCTTGCCGGGCGCCTGGCGCTGCAGCAGCGCGAGCGCCTCGTCGCGCGTGAGGCCGTCGCTCAGGTAGCGGAAGTCGATGCAGCGCACGAGTTGCTCGGGCGTCATGTCGGCCACGAGGCGCCAGAGCGGCTTGCCCTCGGCCTTGGCCCAGAGGTCCCAGGCGGCGTTGACCACGGCGCCGGTGGCGAGGTGGATGGCGCCCTTGTCGGGGCCGATCCAGCGCAACTGGCTGTCGGAGGTGAGGTGGCGCCAGAAGCGGCCCATGTCCTCGCGGATCCAGTCGAGGTCGAGGCCGACCACGAGATGGCGCATCGCCTCGATGGCGGCGCAGCAGATCTCGTTGCCGCGGCCGATCGTGAAGGTCAGGCCGTGGCCGGCCAGGCCGTCGTGATCGGTGTCGAGGATCACGTAGGCGGCCGAGTAGTCGGGATCGGGGTTCATCGCGTCGGAGCCGTCGAGCCGTTGCGAGGTCGGAAAGCGCACGTCCAGGACGCGCATCGAGCGGATGATGGGCATGGTGATCGGTCGTGAATCCAGCTGCGTGCTGCGTCGTTTCGGAATGGCAATCGAAGCCGGCGGGCGAGCCATCGTGACCGGCGTGTTGGTGTCGATTGGTTTAATGGTCCAGCCAATTGCAGCCAATCATACGACGTTCAATGCCTCGATGGACTCCGGGTTTTCCCGGGCGCGGCGTGGAGCTTCGTGGGCTTCGGGGACTCCAGGCGAGATGGGCCGGCGGGCGCGATGCAAGCGCGAGCCGGCCCGCCTTCCTCCGGCTCGCGGCGTTCAGTCGATCCGGTAGAAACGGCGCGCGTTGCCGCCGAACAGATCCGCCATCGCGCCGGCGCCGAACCAGCGCTCGCCGTCGCGCTCGCAGGCGGCGACCCAATCCTCGTAGCCGCCGTGATGCGCGGCGAGCCGCAGCACCGGCCAGTCGCTGCCCCACATCACGCGGCGCGGGCCGAACAGCTCGGCCACCGCCTGCACGTAGGGCGCGCTCGGGTTGCCCCCGGTCACGTCGCCGGCCTCGGTCCAGAGGCCCGACAGCTTGCAGTGCAGGTTCGGCAGTGCCGCGAGCCGCGCCATCGCGCTGCGCCACGGCTCGATCGCGCCGCTCGCGATCGGCGGCTTGGCGGCGTGATCGATCACGATCGGCAGATCCGGATACCGTTGCGCGAAGGTTGCGAGCGCATCGAGTTGCGCGGGCAGCACGAGCGCGTCGAAGCGCAGGTCGTGCGCGAGCAGCGCGGCCACGGCCGGTGCCAGCGCCGCGTCGTCGATCCAGCGGTCGTCGAGCGATTGCAGCATCGGCCGCACGCCGCGGAACTTCGGCGCCGCCGCGAACCGGGCAATCTGCGCGGGCGCGTCGGCCGCCTTCAGGTCGACCCAGCCGACCACCGCCTTCACGCTCGGCGTCGCGCTCGCGAGATCGAGCAGGTAGCGCGTGTCGTCGAGCGACGGCAGCGACTGCACGAGCACGGTGCCGTCGATGCCCGTCGCACGCAGATGCGGCGCGAGATCGGCCGGGCCGAAATCACGATGGATCGCCGTGAGTTCGGGCGGCGGCCAGTCGCCCGCGCGGGCGGCGATTTGCCAGTAATGCTGATGCGCATCGATGCGTGAGCTCATCGGGCGTGTTCCTCGTTCGGGTTGACGTCGCGCAGCGGCTGCCTGCGCGGGCGAAACAGCAGAAAGGGCGAAAAAACGCTTCGGGATCCGGATCAACGACGCAGACGCCGGCGGCGTCACCGCCCGTACCACCGGCACCGGCGCCTCGGGTCGTGCCGGCATCGGACCAAAGGTCCAGCCAATCCGCTCGAAGATCGTTCAGAACGGCGCCGCCGGCCATCCGGGCTAACCCGCAACCCCGATCCATGGCCCACATGACGGCCTGGTTTCGTCTTGCTTGCCGCCGCCCGGCGTGAATCCATTCCGAATTGCGGTGAAATGAAAATATCGCCGCCATCTTCTCGTTTCACGGCACGATCACCATTCCAATTCAAACAGTCATTTCAATTAACAAGCATATTTTTCTTTATCGATTTGCGAATCGGCAAAAACTTCAGATCAGCGGATTTCGACAATCCTTTTGTTCCATTACAAAAAATTACGATGTATATTCGCTCACGGATTCGGCGGCAGCCGGCATTCAGCAAAGCGTCGGCTCGATGTCAGCCTGGGGCGGCGCCGCCGCTGCGCCGCCGCGATCCCGAAGCGAGAAAGCCAACGGCACCGAGGCCTCGCGGCCGTCGCGCGGGCGCTGGCCGAGATCCGTGTCGTCGAGCCGGCACGCGCCCGAGAGCGCGCCACGTTTGCCAACCATTCTTGAACAACAGGGCCTTCGATCATGCATTTCATCACCTGATTTCCGCTTAATTCCCGCCTTCGTTTCATCCGGAAAGCCAGCCATTTCTTTTCGCCGAAATCAAACCGGCGAGGGAGCGGCATTGCCTGCCGGTTTCAACATGACATCAACCGTTCATTCCAACAGCAGAGGCATCGGTATGTGGAAGCGTATCCGCAACATCCGTCATCTCTCCCTGATCGGGCTGCTGGCGCTCGCCGCCTGCGGCGGTGACGACGGCGGCGCCGGCTCGGCCGTCTCGCTCGGCGCGGCGAACAATCCGGCCGGCACCGCCGCGCCGACCCGGGCCACGGTCAACCCCGGCACGCCGCCGGTGGAAATGCCCGACACCGTCGTGCCCGTCAACTACAAGCTCTGGTTCCGGCCGAGCGACGACCTGAGCCAGTTCCAGGGGCGCGCCGACGTCGAGATCAACGTCAAGCAGGCCGTCAACGCGATCGTGGTGGCCGGCCATCGCATCCAGTTCACCAACGGCAAGATCACGCTGCAGCCCGGCAACATCGAGCTGATCGCCACGCCGCAGGGCCAGGGCGACTACTACCAGCTGCGCCCGGCCAGCGGCACGATCCCGCGCGGCAACTACTCGCTGCACATGGAATGGCAGGGCATCATCAACTTCGATTCGCACGGCGACCCGGCGCAGGGCACGGTCGGCAGTTGCGACAACGATCCGTATCCGGGCTGCTCGGCGGCCGAGGGCATGTTCCGCGTCGACCTGGTCGGCACCGACGGCACCTCCAGCGGCGCGGTGCTCACGCAAGGCGAATCGGACCTCGCGCGCCAGTGGTTCCCGGGCTGGGACGAACCCGCGTTCCGTCCCACCTATGAAGTGTCGGCCGAGGTGCCGCAAGCGTGGCGCGTGGTGTCGAACGCGGCCGAGAAGCCGGCCGCCAGCATCGGCGGCGGCTACAAGCTGGTGTCGTTCGAGAAGACACCGCCGATGCCGTCGTACCTGCTGTTCTTCGGCGGCGGCAAGTTCGACACGCTCGAAGACGACTTCACGAGCCCGCTGCCCGACGGCAAGGGGCTGCACCTGCGCATCTTCACGCCGCCCGGCATGAGCGAGTGGGCGAAGCCGGCGATGCAGGAAACCAAGCAGGCGCTCGACTACTACTACCGCTACACCGGCATCGCGCTGCCGCTGACCAAGTTCGACACGATCGCCGCGAACGACAAGTTCAAGGCGCAGAAGGACCTGAACTTCGGCGGCATGGAGAACTGGGGGTCGATCCTGGAGTTCGCCGACGACATCCTGCCCAAGCCCGGCACGCCGATGTCGCGCTACGGGCTCACGGTGCTGACGCACGAGGCCGCGCACCAGTGGTTCGGCGATCTCGTCACGCTCGACTGGTGGGACGACGTCTGGCTCAACGAGTCGTTCGCGACGTACTTCGAGACGCGCACCACGATCCAGTTCCATCCGGACGTGTTCAACTGGGTGCAGGACGCCGGCAACAAGGCGGCCGTGATCAAGGCCGACATCGGCCCCGACGCGTTCCCGGTGCAGCCGAACTTCAACGCGTTCGGTTCGAACGACTTCGTGATCAACGCCGGCACCTTCGTCTACGACAAGGGCGGCCACGTGCTGAAGATGCTGGAGGGTTATCTCGGCGACGAGGTGATGCGCAAGGGGCTGCAGCAGTATCTGGCCGACTATTCGTTCGGCAACGGCACGCCGCAGCGGCTGTGGGATGCACTGTCGAACGCGAGCGGCCAGAAGGTCGGCCCGATCGGCGACAGCTTCGTGCGCCAGACCGGCGTGCCGCTGCTGTCGCTCGACACGCAGTGCGACCTGACGAAGAACCAGAACATCGTCACGCTGAAACAGGCGCCGTTCCCGAACCGGAACGCCTACCCCGGCACGCAGTGGACGATTCCGGTGACGCTCGCGTATGGCGACGGCCTCATCAACCGCAAGACGCTCGCGCTCTCCGACACGCAGACGCAGGTGCGGCTCGAGGGCTGCTCGGCGGTGCTCGCGAACCCCACCGGCTTCGACTACTACGTGACGAACTACAGCGACACGGCCTGGAGCGCGCTGCTGCCGCAACTGTCGCGCGTGAACGATCCGGTGCTGCTGACGAACCTGCGCAACGACGCGGCGCTGCTCGTCAGCAACCAGCTCGCGCCGGCTTCGCGCTCGGCCGCGCTGACCTCGGTGAGCGGCCCGGCGGCGGTCTCGCTGCGGCAGCTGGCGACGGCGCCGTCGGTGGTGCGCCAGGCCCGGCCGGTGGTGCGCTATCACGGCAAGTTCGTGGCACGGCAGCGGCAGGTGCAATAAGCGGCTGCACAGCAAGCTGCATACGGCTGCCTACGCCGATGAGGGCGCGGCGGCCGGCCAGCCGGCCATCGCCTCTCGTCGGCTGGCTACGCCCCCGCATCGTCTCGATGCGAGGGCGTTTTTCATACCGCAGGCCCGCCCTTCCCGCCCGACATCGGCATCGGCCTGAGATGGAATATGGCGGCTCGCCGAGCCATTGAGAGGTGGCCGCGCAAATTCGGACAGTCGGGTAAGTGGAATGCCCGGGGCTTGAGCCAGCGATAATGCAGGCAAAGGAATCGGAAAGATGACGAAGAGAACCCGACGGACGCACTCAGCGGCGTTCAAGGCGAAAGTGGCCCTGGCGGCGGTCAAGGGCGAGCGCACGCTGGCCGAGCTGGCGCAGCAGTTCGATGTGCATCCGAACCAGATCACGGAGTGGAAGCGGCAACTGCAGGAGCGTGCGGCGGATGTGTTCGGCGCGGCCGGTCCACCGTCGAACGAGCCGCCGGTGGACGTGAAAACGCTGCACGCGAAGATCGGACAGTTGACGCTGGAGAACGATTTTTTGTCCGGAGCGCTCGGCAAAGCCGGACTGTCGAGCGCAAAGCGATGATTGACCGCACGCATGCGTTGCCGGTTTCGCGACAGACGCGACTGGTTGGCGTCGCGAGATCGAGCGCATATTACCGGGCGCAGCCAGTGAGCGAGGCGGATCAGTTGCTGATGCGTCGAATCGACGAACTGCACATGGGGTTTCCATTTTCCGGGGCACGGATGCTGGCACGTCTGTTACGCCGGGAAGGCCATGAAGTCGGCCGCCAGCGTGTGCGCGCGCTGATGAGGCGCATGGGTGTCGAGGCGCTGTACTGCAAGCCGAACACGAGCCGGCGCCACGCACAGCACAAGATCTGGCCGTACCTGCTACGCGGCATGAAGATCGACCGTGCCAATCAGGTGTAGAAGTTCAGACTTGATCTGACAGTAAGGCCTTGCCAAGAGGTGGGGTTACCCGTTTTGATAGAGGTGCGAATCTTCATCAAAACAGCGCGCAAGCGCCAAGGAGTCACCCCGTGAGTAGTCTCAACCAAAACGTCATCCGCCACAAGATCGGTCTGCTGAATCTGGCCACCGAGCTGGGCAACGTGTCGAAAGCCTGCAAGGTGATGGGGCTCTCGCGCGATACGTTCTACCGTTATCAGAACGCCGTGGCCGAGGGCGGCATCGATGCCCTGTTCGACAGCAATCGGCGCAAGCCGAATCCCAAGAATCGCGTCGATGAATCGACGGAAATCGTCGTGCTGGGCTATGCCATGGAGCAGCCCGCCCACGGGCAGGTTCGGGTCAGCAACGAATTACGCCGGCGCGGCATTTTCGTGTCTGCATCCGGGGTTCGTTCGATCCGGCTGCGTCACGCGTTGTCGTCCTTCAAGCTGAGGCTCGTGGCGCTGGAGAAGCAGGTCGCTGAAAAAAGCATCGTGCTGAGCGAGGACCAGGTGGCCGCGCTGGAAAGAAAGCAGGACGACGATGTGGCCCACGGCGAAATCGAAACCGCTCATCCCGGCTATCTGGGCTCGCAAGACACGTTCTAGGTGGGCACGATCAAGGGCGTAGGCCGGATCTACCAGCAGACCTTCGTCGACACGTACAGCAAAGTGGCCATGGCCAAGCTGTACACCACCAAGACGCCGATCACGGCGGCCGATCTGCTCAATGATCGGGTGCTGCCGTTCTTCGAGGAGCACGGCATGGGTGTGATGCGCATGCTGACCGATCGAGGCACGGAGTATTGCGGCAAGCCGGAATCGCACGATTATCAGTTGTACCTGGCGCTGAACGACATCGAGCACACCAGAACCAAGGCGTGACATCCGCAGACGAATGGCATCTGCGAGCGGTTCCACAAAACCATCCCGCAGGAGTTTTATCAGGTCGCGTTCCGCCGCAAGCTGTATCTGGACGCTGTCGGAGCTGCAGGTCGATCTCGATGCCTGGCTGATGTACTACAACGGCGAGCGGACCCATCAAGGTAAGATGTGTTGTGGTCGCACGCCTCTGCAAACGCTCATCACGGGCAAGGAGGTGTGGAAGGAGAAAGTGAGCCACCTGAATCTGATCTGACAGTCACGCACCGTCGGAACGGGTAACTGTCAGATCGGGTCGCGACTTCTACAGTTGAAAAATAACACCCTTCGTCCGACGCACATCAAGTTTAGCTCAGAATTTTTGCACGCCCGTTTTTCGCGAGCTTGCTCAAAGTTTCATACTTTGGGGCATGTCAGTTAGGGCGCTTTTTCTCGATCCGGCAGCCATTTCGAATGATGCACGCGACTGGCTTCTTGCGGCTTCGATGTACGCCAATTTCAACGCGGGCGTTCAGCGGCGCTTCCGTCGTTGTCTACGCCCATTCCATAAAACCAGTCACCAGACTGATCTTTTGAACCACTGAGTGTGAAGTATTTAAACGCCGTAAATGACATCCGGGATGGATTGCGCTGCCGCGATCTCTGGCTGGCGCTGGGTGTGCAGGATATTCGTCAGCGCTATCGACGCTCACTGCTGGGGCCGTTCTGGCTGACAATCAGCATGGCCGTGATGATCGGCGCGATGGGTCCGCTCTATGGCATGCTGTTCAAGTACGATCCCGCCACCTTCATCCCACACCTCGCGCTTGGCCTCATCATCTGGGGCTTCATGGCTGGCCAGATTGCCGATTTTGGCGAGGCGTTCTCGAACTCGACCAACTACCTCCGACAAATAAAGTTGCCGCTATCAATGTTCGTGTTCCGGGTGATGTGGCGCCATACGATTATCCTGGGGCACAACATCCTCGTCTTTGTGATCGTCTGGGCCATTCTGCCGGTTCACCTGAATGCTAGCTTACTGGTCCTGCCGCTCTCGATGTTGGTCGTGCTCGTCAACCTGTTCTGGATGGGTTGCGTGGTGAGCATTTTTTGCACACGCTATCGCGACATGCATCCGGTGATCTCCAATTTGGTGCAGGTGCTGTTCTTCGTGACGCCAATCATCTGGAAAGTCGAGCAATTGTCGCCGAAGCGTCAGCACCTGATCCACTTCAATCCGTTCTTCTACCTGCTCGAACTCATACGCCAGCCGCTGCTGGGCCGGATGCCAGCGCCAGCAACCTGGATCGGTGCGATTGGCATGGCCGTGGTAGGCCTCGCGCTGGCGCTGGCGATGCTCGGCAAGCTGCGTCATCGCGTGACGTACTGGCTTTGATCGAGGGCGTTTAATATGCATATTTCGCTTGAAAATGTCACCGTTCGCTTTCCGATTTACGACGCACGGCACCGCTCGTTCAAACGTGCGGTGATGGCTGCCGCGACCGGCGGCCGGTTTGTCGGTTCGCCTGGCCATACGGTCGTAGAGGCGTTGCATGAAATCAACCTCGAAATCGTACGTGGCGACCGCATAGCGCTGATCGGCGGCAACGGTGCCGGCAAGACGACGTTGCTGCGCGTGCTGGCGGGCGTCTATGAGCCCGAAATCGGCAAGGTTCACGTGCAGGGACGGATTACCAGCCTGCTTGATTCAATGCTCGGGATGGATCTGGAGTCGACCGGCTACGAGAACATGTATCTGCGCGGACTGTTCCTCGGACTGAAGGCGAAGGAAATTGCCAGGCTCGCGGAAGAGATTGCGGAATTCAGCGAACTCGGCGACTTCCTGAACGTACCGGTGCGGACCTATTCGGCGGGCATGACGCTGCGGCTTGCCTTTTCGATTTCTACCGTGATCAAGCCGGAAATCCTGCTAATGGACGAGTGGATGAGTGTCGGCGATGAACATTTCAAGCACAAGGCTGAAACGCGTCTGGAGCAATTCGTCAGCGATGCCGGCATTTTGGTGATTGCGACGCATGATCACGAGCTCGCGGAGCGTCTCGCGACGCGGCGCATCACGATGGAGCACGGCACCATCGTGTCGGAGGCGAGCTGCTGACACTGGACACACGAACGCGTGTTTGTTGCAATGTTTTGCCCTCCAGGGGAAACAGTCATCGCGTGCGATGTCTCCTTTGCACACTACGTGGCGCACCGTATATTAGACGGGATTTGCTGTTTTTATACTGTATGCATATTTTTAAGAGCGAATTGATGGGCAGCCCGTTGATTTCGATTGTGGTTCCGACCACTGGGAAAGAAAGAAATCTCTTTCGTTGCTTGAACTCATTGGTAAACAACGCACCGAAACCGCTGCTCGAAAAGGCGGAACTCATTGTTTTTCTGAACGCGGATCCAATTGCACCGATCGACTACTCGCATGTCGAAAATCGTCTTGAACGCATCCAGGCGCTATTCCACTCAATGAAGGTAGTGCGCTCGGAACGCTTCGAGCTGACAGCGGAAGAGTCGGCCCACTCGGCATCCGCGCACGCGCAAGGCAAGTACATCTGGCTTGCCGGTGATAAGCGGATTTTCCTGCCGGAAGGGCTGCGTATGCTGGCAAAGTGGCTGGAAGCACCGACGACACCGGCCGCTTACTTCAACTCCAGCTGGATCGACCAGACCGGCAAGACCAACAATTACCCGTCGACGCACATGCTGGCGAATCACGCAGCGATGCCATACAAGCTATTCGTCATGAGCACCGGCATAAACTTCATCGCGACCGGCATGGGGGCATGGATCTTCGAGCGACGCTGTCTCGATCGGGCGGTCTGGAAGGAAATCATCGTCACATGCGGGCCGCACTTCTCGCATGTGACCACGGCGCTGGCGATGCTTGACGGCGAGGATGTCCAGTATTTTTCGATGTACCTCGTCCAGATCGAAAGTAAGGCCTACCACGCGGGCGACGACAGCGAATGGGCGCGCTACTCGAAGCTTGCCAAGACATACCGCTACTACGCGTGGACATTCGGCCTGATTCGCCAGTTCAATTACCTGATCGCGAAAGGCGTCTACGATCACGGTGACGTGCGGCGGTCGATGTGTTCGGAAGGCACGCTGCTGCGCCGTCAGGTCGACGAGATCTATTCGCACATCGTCGCGCAGATCAGATTCGGATGGTTCAAGAAGTTGGAGCGGATAACGCAGACCGAATTCGACGAGGTCTACGATTTCCTGTGTCGTGTCTGCCCCGAGAAGGCCATTCTCAACGACATGATCAAGGAACTCTACGTTGGCTGCAATTCGCTGCGGGGGCGGGATTTCACCGACAAGATAGGACTGGTTCTTGATGCAATTGGCATCGACAGCCTGGCGCTTCGATTCGGCACCCTGATCGTCAGCCAGCTCGGCGACAGCTTCGTGCGCTTGCATCCGCGCGGCTTCATCGTTTCACGAGTGAGTGACAACGATAACTTTATGCTTGCCTACAAGCTCATCGATGCGCCGGCGATCAGCGACCACTGGCAGATCCTCACCCAGAAGGAAATGGATGAATTCGTGCTTGTCGAGCCCGTCGACTCGTTATCGCACGTCTACCCGATCAGCATAACTCCGGCGCAGCCGACCAGCGCGCTGCGAAAACTGACGCACCGCGTCGTCGTGTACCTTTACCGTAGCCGCCTGACGTATGCAGTGGTGAACATGGCGCCGGGCGCCATGAAGCGCAAGCTCAGGGCGATGCTGTACTGACCGAGCCGGCTGCCGAACGTCAATGACGGCGCCCTTTCGCGTATCGGGTCCGGCGGAACCTTCAGTTCCACCGTACGTCGGAGTGGCGAATTATCGCTCCCAGGTCACGTCGCCGATGTCAGTCGAATACGGTTTGCCGTTCTCGTCGAACTTCGTCGTGATGGCCGGACCGCGATAGCCGTCTTCCTGGACAGCCACGTCGATCAGACGACGCGGCACACCGCTATTCAGACTGGCCTCGAGTTGTTCCAGCGTCTCGCACTTCTCGTAAGGCAGGCCGACGAGTTCCGCCAGCAGTTCAAACTCGGGTTCGAACAAGCCGGACTTTGCCGATGCGCCGAACTCCTTCCTGAACGCACGCGTCTGCGACTTGATGATCGACTGGTAACCACGGTTGTTCAGCACAACGACCGTCAGCGGTAGATCCGGGTTCGCCGCGAGCGTGAACAGTTCCTGCACGTTGAGCAGCAAGCCGCCATCGCCCTCAAGACAGACCACGGGTTGCTTCAACGCGGCAACAGCACCCACCGCGGTCGGTAGGCCGAGTCCCATGGAGCCGAGTACATGCCCCGCCCACGCGAAGGTCGCGCCTTCGGCCGGCTTGAAGAAACGGGCGATGCCTTCGATCGCGTAGCCCGACGCGGTCGGCACGACGTACTTGCCGAGGCGCGACTTCGACAGCACGTTCGATATCTGGTACGTCGTCAGACGGGGCGTACCGAATGCCGCCTGTTCGTCCGTCTGGTCCTTGATCAGCAGGCTCTTGCAATGGGCAAGCCATTCGGCGCTGTGAGTCTCGGGAGCACGCTCGAGCAGCGCGCGCACGACGCCGGCGACATTTTCGTTGAAGAAGGTCGTGTTCGGCAGGCCAGCGTTTTTCGCGATCTCCTTCTCGTCCAGTTCGATGACGATGCGCTGCGCGTTCTTGCCGTAGTTGGCCGGATTGAACGCGGTGGTCAGCAGGTCGAGGCGCGTGCCTAGGAAGACGATGAAATCGGCGGACTGGATGATCTGATTCGAATGCGTCGGCGCGAGACCACCGGCACTGCCGAAATTGAGCACGTGATCATGCGTCAACAGATCGAAGCTGGCCCAGGTGAACAGTGTCGGGATGCCGGTCTTCTCCACGAACTGCTTGATCGATGCACGCGAGATTCCGGCAATGCGCAGCGCATTGCCAACGACCAGCACTGGCCGTCGGGCCGTCTTCAGTCCATCGATGATCGCCCCGACTGCTACTTCAGGCACTTCGCGATCCTTGTTGGCAGCGTCGGCGATTTGCTCGGCTATCTTTGCGAGACGCGCTTCGGCATCCGGAACGACTTCAGCCTGGACGTCGAGCGGAATCTCGATGAAAACCGGGCCTTTTCGGCCTGTCAAGGCTTGCGCGAGATGGGCCGCCAGCGTCTTATCATCGATTTCGGCCGGGATGTAGCGGAACGCCGACTTAGTGATCGGCTGCATCAGTTCCAGTTGAGGCGTTTCCTGCGCACCGTGGCTGCGCACACCGTGTGCATTGATGTCCGCGCGCTTGACTTGGCCGGCCAGGACAAACATCGGTACGGAGTCGTAGTACGCCGACGCGACCGAAGTGATCGTGTTGGTGACACCCGGCCCCGACGTGACGATCGCGAGACCCGGCACGACGAAGTCCTTGGCTTTTGCATAACCGTCTGCGGAAGCCGCGACGGCCTGCTCGTGATTGCAGTAAATCACCCGCATGCTGGACTCGGCCGCTGCACGGTTAATGTGCATGGCCATGCCTCCCGTCAAGCTAAACACGGTATCGGTGCCCAGTTGCTGGATATTTGAAAGAATGAATTCTGCGACGTTCATTGTGGCGTCCTAGCCAAGCTGAGTGAGGAAATCCAGCGCGTGCCAGAAACCGGCACCGTGGTCCTTATGGCCTTGCCACACTTCGGGGATGAAGCTCGCGTCCGGGTATGCGGATACCTTCTCCCACGTTGCTTGCCAGTCAATGTCGCCGGTCCCGATCAAGACGCCTTCGCCGTTGACGCCCAACGCATCGCCAACGTGGAGGTGCGCCGTGTACGGCAACAGCTTCGCGAGCGCTTCCTGGAAATCGATTCCGAAGTGGCTGCAGGTCATCGACAGATGAGACAGGTCCGTGCAGTAGCGCAGCTTCAGTTCCTGCGCCTTTTGCACCAGTTCGTCCGGCATCATAAAGATGTTCTGATAGCGTTGCCCGCCGAAGTGCCAGGGGAACGGCGCCATGTTCTGCGTCGTCAGTTCCGTCGAGCCGAAATCGATCTTCGAGCATGACTCGGCGAAGCGGTCGTATAGCTCGGCGCGGTGCGCGAGCGGGAATGGCTCGTCCATCGAAAAGCCGCCGACGTTCGCGACGATCAGCGCGGAGTCGGCATGCGGGAAGTAGCGACGCATGCGCTCAGTTGCGTCGACCACCCGCTTCAGATTGTCGATCGAGCGCTGGCGGTAGCCGAGATCGTCGGCCGTCAGGTCGAGCAGTTCACTATTCTCGAACAGTTCCGGTGCATGCACGACCAGACGCTTGCAGTCGACCATCTTCAGGTAGTTCTCTGGCGCGAGCGACAGGTCACGATACGACAGGTGGAACTCGTAGAGATCCGGGTCAATCATCTCTGCGTACTTCTGGAAATCGTGGTAGCGCACGGGAACGCCCCAGTATCCGGCAAAGCTGTACGCGCGCTTGACGGTCTTCTCGCCGGTCAGATCGCCTTCGTACAAGAAGTCGCCGACGCGGATGTCACGATGCGCGGTCTTGCCCAGCAGCTCCGGCAGGCGGTACGGCGCGAGGCCTTGACCCGGGCTCGCGACACGCAGGTTGCCCTCGGTGAAGGCTTCGCCCTGCTTGATCGCACGTGCCGCGATCACACTCTTGCTGAGGTTTTCGCGGTTGAGCAGTTCCCCCTGGCTCGCCTGGCGGCCCGGGCCTGTCCACGGCAGTGCCTGGTCGACCTGGCGGATGCCGTCAACCAGCGCCTTGAATTCGCTCGGTTCGAGGCTCGCAGCATGGTCCGGGCCTTCCATGTTGCGGTCCAGCGTGATGTGCCGCTCGATGATCTTCGCGCCCAGCGCGACCGCGGCAATCGTCACGGCGATGCCGCGCTCATGGCCCGAGTAGCCGACCACGTCGTGGATTTCCCGCAGGCGCTTGATATAGCCGAGGTGGATGTCCTGTTCCGGAGCTGGATACGTGCTGTTGCAATGGAGCATCGCGAACGGCACACCGAGGCTGCGGACCAGCTTGGCCGCAGCCTCGATTTCCGGTTCGAATGACATCCCGGTCGACAGAATCAGTGGCTTGTCGAGGCTCGCCGCCTTGCGGATCAAGTACGGGTTCACGAGATCGGCAGAAGCGAGCTTGAGCGCCGGCACGTCGAAGTCGGCGAGCACGTCCACGCTGGGCTCGTCCCACGGCGTACATATGTACGTGACGTGCTTTTCGCGGCAGTACTCGCGCAATGCGCGGTGTTCGTCGTTGGTCAGCTCGACCTTGTTCAGCAGATCCTGGATGTACTCGACACCGAGGTCCTCCGAGCCTTCCTCTCCGGGTGCGGTGCGGTAGAGCGCTTCGCGATTACGAAGCTGGAACTTCACGCAGTCCGCGCCGGCATCGACCGACACGTCGACCAATTGCTTCGCCAGCTTGACGCTGCCATTGTGATTGTTGCCGATCTCGGCAATCACAAATGTGCGTGGGCCTCCCACCGTAAAATCGTCAATCTTGAATGTCGATGCGGTCATTCTACTTTCGTTCTCCACGATGTAACGCCTTCCGGCTCGAAACGGACTGTACTCAGCGTGCAGCCGAGCGATTTGAGTTGTGCGCAGACGACTGCTCGGTTGCGAGGCTGCACGTAGAACAGGAAGAATCCGCCGCCACCCGCACCGAGCAGCTTGCCGCCGAGCGCACCAGCGTCAAGTGCCGTTTTGTAGATCGAATCCAGCGTGTTACCGCTGATCGCGGCGGACAAGCCGTGCTTGATGACCCACGCTTCGTGCAGGCTGGCGCCGAAGTCGCTGAGATCGCCGCGAATCAGATGCCGGTGCATCTTGCGGCATAGCGCAACCATGTCGAGCAGTTGCTTGTTGCGATCGGTCTTGTGGAAGTCCTCGCGCTGCTGCTCGTGAATCTTTCCCGAATCGTGCTCAATGCCCGTGTCACACAGTACGAGGCACTCTTCGAGTTCGTTCCGGATCGCCTCCTCGAGGCGCAACGAATGCACCATGTTGCGCTTGCCGTCAAACTCGATCAGGTTGAAGCCGCCGAATGCCGACGCATACTGGTCCTGCCAGCCGCCGGAGATACTGAAGCTGAGCCGTTCCGCCTGGAAGGCAATCTCAGCGATCTCGTAAGTGCTCCACTTGTCGAGCCGCAGTTCGTTGAATGCGCCGACGACGCTGGTCGCGACCGCCGACGATCCGCCAAGGCCCGAGCCCACCGGGAAATCGGAGTGGACGTATAGATCGAAGCCGAAATCCGGACGGATCACCGAGACGACCGACGACAGCAGGCTCTTGTCCGGACTATCGAGCAGGTTGCGCAGCATCGAGTAGTGCTCATGGCGGTCGATGTCGTGCGAGATGATGTTGATCTCGGGCGACGCCGATGGAATTAGCGTCGCGTGTGCATAGAGCGCAATCGACGCATTCAGCACCACCCCGCCATTCTTCATGAAGTAGTAGGTGAGATCAGTGCCCCCGCCGGAAAAGCTGATGCGGACTGGCGCACGTGCGCGTGACAGCACGGCCGCTTCCTTGGTCGGCGGGAAGAAGTCCGGCGTCGCGAATTCGACGATGCGACCTTCCTCGTCGAGCAGCGGCACAGCGTTGTAGCCGAGGTCGAACAGCTTGAGCAGCTCTTCGCGGGTCGTGCCGTAGGGCAGTGCATGAAACTTCCGATTCATGCATGTATGAACTGGAGCGCTGGTCTGACCACCTTGCATCAGGAAACGACGGATGTCGCCGTTCGTTAGCACGCCCACGAGGACTCTCGCGTCGTCGACGACGAGCGAAATTTGCGTGGGGCCGCGCTCGATTGCCGCTATCGCATCGACGACCGGCTGATCATGCTTGACGACGAGGTCGATGAAATGGTCTTTCATTGCAGTTTCTGCACCCCGTGTTCACGAATGAATTTCAGGCTGTCGGGCGTGCCGATGTCGAGGAACGGGCCGTTATAGCGCGTCGCGACAAGGGATTGCCCGGAGATCAGCGCCGGAATGATGTGTTCCTCCATCGACAACGGCGCATCGGGGAACGCGCGCAGATAGCGCGTATGAAGACCGTAAACGCCTGCGCTGATCAGGCCGGGGCCGATCTTGCCTTTCTCTTCGACCGCGATCACCCGTTGGGTGTCGTCGATCTGGACGGCGCCGTAACGCCCGCAGTCGTCGACCGGTGTGACGACGATCGACGGCGGTTGCGCGCAGGCGGCCGAGCGATACGCTTTGGCGTCAAGATAAGTGTCCGCATTTAGCGCGATGAATGCGCCTTCGTAGCGCAGCGTGCTGATAGCATGGATCAGCCCTCCCCCTGTTCCCATCGCTACGGGTTCGCGCACGATCGCGACCCGGCGCGCGGGGTCAGCCGGCAGGCTGGCCACGAACTGCTCCACTTGCTCGGCCTGATAGCACGTGCAGAAGACGAGGTCCTTCAGACCCGCTTGCGCGAGCTGCTCGATTACGTAGTAGAGAAAAGGATGTCCGTTGACGTCGGCGACCGCCTTTTGCAACACGCCGATTTCGCTTCGGAGGCGAGTGCCCAGCCCGCCGCAGAGAATCAGTGCTTTCATGTTAGTGCAGGTGCCAAGAGAGCGGTGTTTTGAATCGCGAGCGGCAGCGGGGTCCAGACATCGAGTCCGAGCTGTTCCCGAACGAGGTCTACCGATGGCACGTAGCGATTTCCAGCACCCGGGTCGGTAACCATGCCGTCGATGACGACCGTCTTCGACGGCGCCAGCGTGGCGATCACCGCGCGCGCCAACTCGTCGATCGTGATTTCGGCATCCGAGCCGACGTTGTAGATCTCCCGGTTCCCGCCCTTGAGCAGTAGCCGCATTAACCATCCCACCAGATCGGCCGCATACAGGTACGAGCGCACGCTCTTGCCATCGCCATGGATGACGATCCGATCCTGCGTCAGCGCATCGCGAATGAAGTTGCCGATCGCGAAATGGCCGTCCAGCGGCAGGCCTGCCCCGACGAACGCAAAGCAGCGCGCCGACACGACCTCGCACGACGTCTCATATGCATGGATCGTGCCGAGCAGCTCCATGACACGCTTGCCTTCACCATACGCGGCGCCGATGTCCATCGTCGACGGCGCGGTTCGCGACGTTTCGACGAGGCGCGGCACGTCGAGTGCCTGGCCGCCGTAGGCGCCGCCCGAACTGACGAGCAGCACGCGCGGCGCGCGGCATGCCTTCGCGCAGTCGAGGATGTGACGGGTGCCACCGATGATCGACTCCAGCAGCACGCGCGGAGAGCGGCCGGCCTGTGCAGACGTGTCGGTCGCAGCATGGATCACATAATCGACTGGCTCGACAGGAAATTCGAAGTTACGAATGTCGCCAGTGATCCAATGTAGCCACTCGGCATTGGCAATCCATGCATGCTTCTGCTCGAACTGGGTCGGGTCGCGGGAAATTGCGAGCAAACGAAAGCGCTGCTTGCCGGCATCGTGCAGCCAGGAGAAATACGCGAGCATCCACATGCCGAAGAACCCGGTCGCCCCCGACATCAGAATCGTCTTGCCCTCGAATTCGCGAGAATCGATGTGTGCAGCCAGCCGCTCGAAATCGCTGTGCGCGATTTCGATGAACGGCTGGCGGTGCCCGGCGCGCGCGCCAGCGAGCGAGGCCATCATCAGAATCCAATGCCAAGATAGTTTTCGAGCTTGGTCGCGACGTAGTCCAAATGCTCAGTCGTCAAGCCCGGATAGATGCCCAGCCAGAACGTCTGGTTCATCACGATGTCGCTGTTGGTCAAATCACCGACGGCGCGATAGTTTCGCCCGATCATGTAAGGCTGGCGCGTCAGGTTGCCCGCGAACAGCAGGCGTGTGCCGATGCGGTTCTGGTCGAGGTATGTCAACAGATCGAGCCGGCTCACCGGCGCGCCATCCTTCAGCGTGATCGGAAAGCCGAACCACGACGGACTGGAGTTTGGGGTCGCTTCCGGCAGCAGCAGGAACTCCTCACACGCGACGAGGCGTGACTTCAGAAAGTCGAAGTTCGCACGACGCTTCGCGACGAAGTCGTCGATGCGGTCGAGTTGTGCGAGCGCGCAAGCGGCCTGCATGTCGGTGATCTTCAGGTTGTAGCCGAGATGCGAATACGTGTACTTGTGATCGTAGCCTTCGGGCAGGTTGCCGAGCTTCCAGCAGAAGCGCTTGGTGCAGGTGTTGTCCTTGCCCGGCGCACAGTAGCAGTCACGGCCCCAATCGCGGAACGACTCGGCGATCAGCTTGAGCTCGGGATTATTCGTGAACACAGCGCCGCCTTCGCCCATCGTGATGTGGTGGGCCGGGTAGAAACTGAGCGTACCGATGTCACCGAACGTGCCGACGTTCTTGCCGTCGTAGGTCGCACCGAGTGCGTCGCAGCAGTCTTCGATCAGCCACAGGTTGTGACGCTCGCACAGCTTCTTGATAGTGCGAAGGTTGTACGGATTGCCGAGCGTGTGCGCCAGCATGATCGCCTTGGTCTTGCTAGTGATCGCAGCTTCGATGCGCGACGCGTCGATGTTATACGTGCCAAGTTCGACGTCGACGAATACCGGAACCGCGCCGAACTGCAGGATCGGATTCACGGTGGTCGGGAAGCCGGCTGCCACGCCGATGACTTCGTCGCCTGGCTGGATTGCACGGTCACCGAGCTTCGACGACGTGAGCGTGGTGAATGCAACCAGATTTGCCGAGGAGCCCGAGTTCACCGTGATCAGGTACTCGACGCCGATGTATTGGGCCAGGCGCTTCTCGAACTCGTCGTTGAAGCGGCCCGTCGTCAGCCAGCCGTCGAGCGATGCCTCGATCATGTTGCGCAGTTCGGGCGCGCCAATGACCTTGCCCGAAGGCGGGATCATCGTCTGCCCCGGGACGAAGGGCTTGTCGGCGAATGCAAGCGCAGCATACTCGTCGACCAACGCGGCGATTTTCCCGCGAAGCGCGTCCTGCACCTGCTTTTTAGCGTCGATAATTTCAATAGCCATTTGTTGGGAGACCTTTAGCAATTCCTGGTTTACTTTTTCGCAGCGCGTTGCGCAGCCTCTACATAGTCGAGAATCTGCGCATGGCAGACCTGCTGCATATCCTTGCCTGCCGTCAGCGCGCGCTGCCAGTCGATCGTCGCGCCAAGCGCCGTCGACAGGTTCCAGCGTGGGCGCCAGCCGAGGTACTGCTTCGCCTTCGAGCAATCCAGCTTGAGGAAGTGGGCCTCGTGCGGCTGTTCGGCGCCATCCTGCTGCCAGCGGGCGTCATCTCCCCATTTCTCGATCGCGAGTTCGACGACCTCGCGCACGCTGCGGGCATCATCATCGCTGGGGCCGAAATTCCAGCCGCCGCTGAACATCGCACCTTGTTCCGCTAGCGCCTGTGCCAGTACGAGGTAGCCCGATACAGGCTCCAGCACGTGCTGCCAGGGGCGCACGGCGCCGGGGCTGCGAATCATCAACGGCACGCCTTTCTGGAACGCAGCGAGCGCGTCCGGCACGAGCCTGCCGGCCGACCAGTCGCCACCACCGATCACGTTGCCCGCACGTCCCGATGCGACGGCGACGCCGTGCTTGTCATAGCGTGCGGTGGGGAAAAACGACCGCTGGTAGGCCGACGTGACGAGTTCCGCGCAACCCTTGCTATTGCTGTACGGATCGTAGCCGCCCATCGGTTCGTCTTCGCGGTAACCCCATGGCCACTCGTTGTTCTGGTAGCACTTATCGGAGGTCACCATGACTGCGGCGCGCGCGCCCTTGCACCGACGGGTTGCATCGAGCACATGCACGGTGCCCATCACGTTGGTCGCGTAGGTCTCAACCGGTTCTGCATACGAGTAACGCACGAGTGCCTGAGCCGCCATGTGGATCACGATGTCCGGGCGGAACGCGACCATCGCGGCGGTGAGGGCTTCGTGGTCACGGATGTCGGTAAAGTGGTTTTCCTCGAGCACCGTGCTAATGTTCGCGACCTCGAAGAGGTTCGGCTGAGTGTTAGGAGGAAGCGCATAACCCGCCACCTTCGCACCCATCGAGGCCAGCCAGAGCGACATCCAGCCACCCTTGAAACCGGTATGCCCGGTCAGGAAAACGCGTTTGCTTTGCCAGAAGGCCGGATTAACCTGCATCGTCACTCCCAGGTTTTCCAGGGAGCCTGGCCTGTTTTCCAGAGTTCTTCGAGATGCGACTTGTCGCGCAGCGTGTCCATCGGCTGCCAGAAGCCATGGTGGAACCAGGACTGTAGTTGGCCGTTACGTGCGAGTCTCTCAAGCGGCTGGCGCTCCCACAGCGTGTCGTCACCTTCGATCAGGTCGATCACGGACGGGTTCAGCACAAAAAAGCCGCCGTTGATCCAGCCACCGTCGCCGGTCGGCTTTTCCATGAACGACTTCACCTGGGTGCCGTCCAGTTCCAGAGCACCGAAGCGGCCGGGCGGCTGGACGGCCGTCATCGTTGCTTGCTTGCCGTGCTCGCGGTGGAACTTGAGCAGTTCGGTCACGTTGATTGAACCAACGCCATCGCCATAAGTCATGCAGAAATCGCCGTCGATGTAATCCCGCAAGCGGCGCAGGCGGCCGCCGGTCTGCGTGGTCTCGCCGGTGTCGACCAGCGTCACGCGCCACGGTTCAGCCTTCTTTTGATGGACTTCGATCTGGTTTTGGCCCAGATCGATCGTGACATCCGACATGTGCAGAAAATAATTGGCAAAGTACTCTTTGATTAGATATCCTTTATATCCACAACAAACGATAAAATCGGTCAAACCGTACGTGGCATAGATCTTCATGATGTGCCACAGAATGGGCTTGCCACCGATCTCCACCATCGGCTTCGGTCGAACGGAGGTTTCCTCCGAGATTCGGGTACCAAGACCACCTGCAAGCAATACAACTTTCATCTAGGCCTAGCTCCTTCGGAATTAATGATTGGGAAATCCCGTCGTTCAATACATGCGCATCGCCTCGGGCCTGGGCTGGTTGCGGCGGTAAGTGATTTCGGATCTGGGAACTCCGTCGTTTTCGAACAGGTTATAGCTTGTGTCTTCCGTGCCGACATTGCGGGATTTGGGGGACATGCTTGCTGGTTGATTCGACAGGTGCAGCAGTCGGAACAGCGTGCTATCCGCACTCTTTCTGCATGGGCGGCGGATGCTTGGCAACCATCTGAGCGTTCGGCATGCCCCGATGAAACGTTCAATCGAATCGGATCTCTGCATCTGTCTTTCAGCGTCGCCGTAATGCCGCACCGACTGAATTGCTGCCAAGCGTCTCTGGTCTAAACGGCCCCGCGCTCAGTCTTCCAACGGAAACAACGCCTGTTCAACCGACTCGCAAATACTGTGCGCGAGCACAATGTGGATCTCCTGAATCGTGCTGGTGCGGCCGCCCGGTACGGTCAGCGCATAGTCTGCGAGTTCGGCTGCTGGGCCACCGCCGAACCCAGCGAAAACGATCGACTTTACGCCGACCTGCTTGCAGACTTGCAGCGCAGCCAGCACGTTCTTTGATTTACCAGAGGTCGTGATGCCCAGGAATACGTCGTTCGGCCGAAGCTTCGCGATCAGTTGACGCGAGAAGATATGCTCATAGCCATAGTCGTTGCCTATGGCGGTGAGAATCGAAGTGTCCGTCGTGAGGGCTTCGGCCGGCAGCGGGTTGCGATCGCGCGCCAGTTTGCTGACAAATTCGGCTACGAGGTGCTGCGAATCGGCCGCAGATCCGCCGTTGCCGGCTACGTACATCCGTCCGCCAGACTTAAAGCAGTCGATTACGTGCGCTGCAGCAGCCGAGAATGCGTCGAGTAGCTTTACGTCGTTGAGCAGTGCTTCCTTTGCGCGCAGTGACTCACTGATATTGGTTTTCAGCGTTTCCGCTGGACTGTGAGTCCTGGTCATGAAATTAGCCATCTTCAGGTCGAAATAGATTATCTGGAAAACGCAGGACGCGGTCGAAATGGGTTATGGTTTTCGCCGATGATGCGTATCAGTTCGTCTTTTCTCAGCCGTTACGTTATGCAAAGCCGGCGAAATCCATGCGCGGGATCGAGTTCTTCTCATCATCAAGGAAAACTGATGTATCGCAAAGTGCAAGCCTCGCCCAAGCTCACCGTTCCATATGCGACCGACGAGCACCGCAACCCATCCCCAGGCGACACCGAGAGGCCTCGGTAGCGCAATGATAGGTGCGCAAAACACGAGAAAAGCATACTGTCTGCCGAACCGTGTCACGAAACGACTATAGGTGGCTCGGGCGTCGCCTTGTTTGGCCAGCCGCTGCCTTAGTAGATTGAACGGGTAGTAGCTGATTAGCATTTTGGTGCCCAAGCGCCGCATAGCTTCGCGCGGCAATCCGTACGTCTCGTAACTCGCTAGAATTTCGAAGAAATTTTCGACGAATATCTTAGAGAAGTCGTACCCGCCCGAATTCGCTCGTTTACAGGCGAGCGTGTAATCGACATAGTAGCTGTTCAGGGGGGCGCGCAACATCGCCCGTACGACCAGATGCACTTGGACCAGGTTGCTTCCACAGAACGCGCGTGCATCGACATCGGAGAGCAAGCGGCGGTTGACAATACAGGCGGAGATAAACGTAACGAGCGGCCCCACTTTGTATAGAAAATCCGAGGCTTGCGCGAAATCCATCAGGGCGGTTCTGCCGCTCGGCCGCTCCTTCAGAAAATCCCGCTCGTAGCCATATGATTTGAGGCAGACAACACCGCGCTCTTTCTGCCGTAGAATCGCGACTATCTCACGCAATTTTCCGGGAAGATAGAGATCGTCGTCGCCAAGGATTTGGACGTAATCACCGCGCGCCTCGTTGAAACACTGCGCGATGTTTGCATCGGAGCCGACATTGGTTTCGTTGCGGACGTAGCGGACAGGCAGCCCCCGCTCGCGCAGCGCGTCGATACATTTTGTCGTGCCATCGGCCGAGCAATTGTCCGACACGAGGATCTCTACTGTGTTGTTCTCGACGAGATCGACATCGGCGAGAAACTGGGACAAGCACAATTCGAGAAAGCCGGCGCGATTGAACGTCGGGATCGCGATCGTTAAGAGCGGGTGCGTCAGATTGTGACCATCCATATTCGTGTAAAGCAATCTCTCGGGTATTTTTCAGGGAGCGGTATCGGAGTAAAGGGGCAACGATGAATGGGTTCCATTGCCTGCGTGCAGATACGCAATCGCCTCGACTGGTGACGTCAATTTGATGTCCGGTTGGAAGTCCAACTCGTCGCCGATATATAGCAGGGTGCCGACACCCGCCTGCTGCCCCGCTGCCATATCGGACTGCTTGTCGCCGACGAAGATTGATCGGGCAAGGTCGATATCGTAGTCGCGTGCGGCCTCTAGCAGCATGCCGGGAGCCGGCTTGCGGCATTCACACAACCGCCGGTATTTGCCAACCCCGTGCTTCGGATGATGCGGACAGAAGTATGTGCGCTCGATCGTGCCGCCTGTCTCGGCAAACCGCTCGCTGATCCAATCCATCAATATCTGAAACGCCTGCTCCGTGTAGTAGCCACGGCCGATCCCCGCCTGATTCGTAATGGTGAATATCTTGTAGCCGTAGCGGGTGGCCGCGGCCGCGAGCTCGAAGATCCCGTCGACGAAGCGAATCTGCTCTGGGCGATGCGCGTAGCCGGTGTCGACGTTGACGACACCGTCCCGGTCAAGGAATAAGGCCTGTACTCTCATAGCGATTGTGAGGATCGACTGGTGGAATGAGCCTCCGTAACGGTGGCGTGCTGCGTGTCAGTTACGGGCTTCCGGCCTGCAGATCCGACACGCACATGTTTTGATCGGCTGAAGCGCGCATGGGAAGGAATGAGCTGGTACAGCGGTAACTCGACGAATTTGTAGAAGACGATCCCAAGTGGTACCGCTTGCCGTGAGGAAAGCGCACGTGAGAATGATTGCGTACGGTTGAAATTTTGCGTCTGTACGGCACCGGCCATCAGGACAAAAGGCAACGCCCGCGTCATGTCCAGTGAGAACGTTCCCTCTCCGATGAGTTGCCACCGCCCGTGTGTGAACACGGAAGACCTCTCTTCCACGTCATTGGTACCGCCATCGATAATGAAAGGCAAAAATGCGGGCGCACACAGGCTGATCATTGCGACCGCATCACGATTTTCGTTACCGAACACGCAGATTGCGATGGAAGCAATCGAAGCCAGCTTGAGTAGCGGGCCAGCGCTGATTTCCGTGCCGAGTTGCAACAGGCGGGCGACGACGCCGCAGATGTATTCAGGCAGACGAGTGAGAGGATGGTGCCGCATAATGTCATAGATTCGCCCCGCATGGAGCAGAACGCTGCCAACGCAAACGAGCGTTGTCAGTAAATAGAAGTTCGCGGCGACATTCAGGAGCGTTGCGGCCTTCGTTTTCTTTACCCATTTAAGCAAGGCCAGCGCACAGATGTAAAGTAGACAGAAAGTCGCGGCGACATTCAGGAGCGTTGTTTTCTCTGGCCATTCAAGCAGGGCCTGCACGTCGATGTAAAAGCCGAACTCGGCGTTTAACGACTTGAACCGCACTGGATTTTGTGGAGGCTCGTATTCTTGAGAGAATCGAGCTATGAACAAGAAGCCAAGCAAGTTTTCCCCGGAAGTCCGAGAGCGCGCTGTGCGCCTCGTACGCGAGCAGCGTAGCGAGCACCCGTCGATGTGGGCGGCAGTCGAATCGATTGCGCCGATGATCGGCTGCACGCCGCAGACGTTGTTGGATTGGGTTAAGCGCGACGAGGTCGACCGTGGAGAGCGCGATGGCGTGAGTACGGCCGAGCGTGAACGCATCAAGGCCTTGGAGCGCGAGGTCAAGGAACTGCGCCGGACCAATGAGATTCTCAAACTGGCGAGCGCGTTTTTCGCCCAGGCGGAGCTCGACCGCCGTTTCAAGTCCTGAAGGCCTTCATTGATCAGCATCGCGACACCTTCGGGGTCGAGCCGATCTGCAAGGTTTTGCGGATTGCCCCGTCGGGCTACCGACGCCATGCAGCACAACTTCGCGATCCGTCGAAGCGCTGCGCCCGCGCGAAACGCGATGAGCTTTTGCAACCGGAGATCAAGCGTGTCTGGCAGGCCAACATGCAGGTCTACGGCGTGCCGAAGGTCTGGAAGCAGATGAACCGGGAGGGCATTGCAGTGGCACGCTGCACGGTCGGACGGTTGATGAAACTGCAGGGCTTGCGTGGCGCAGTTCGCGGTAAGCGTGTTCGCACGACGATTCTCGAGGTGACCGCGCCGCGCCCGCTGGACCGAGTCAACCGGCAGTTCAAGGCTGACCGACCGAATCAGCTCTGGGTGTCGGATTTTACGTATGTCTCGACATGGCAAGGCTGGCTGTACGTGGCATTCGTGATCGACGTGTTTGCCCGCCGTATTGTTGGCTGGCGCGTCAACTCGTCGATGACCACGGACTTCGTTCTGGATGCACTTGAACAAGCGCTGTACGCCCGCCAACCGGGTGAGGACGGGACTTTGATTCATCATTCGGCGTCAGAGGGTCTCAATACGTCAGCATCCGCTACAGCGAACGGCTGGCTGAGGCCGGCATCGAGCCGTCGGTCGGCAGCCGGGGCGACAGCTACGACAATGCGCTGGCCGAGACGATCAACGGCCTGTACAAGACGGAACTGATTCATCGGCGCGCCCCTTGGAAAACGAGGGAATCCGTCGAACTGGCAACGCTGGAATGGGTCGCTTGGTACAACCGTCATCGGCTGATGGAACCGCTCGGCTATATCCCGCCTGCTGAAGCTGAGGCAAACTACTACAGGCAACTCAGAAATGCCGCTGACGTGTCCGCATTAACTTAAACCAACCAGCCTCCACGATTCCCGGTGCGGTTCAACTACGATACGCCGTTCCATGCCTAGTCTTACTGTGTCAATAATTACTCTTGAACGCTGAGCAAAACGGACATCGCAGGAGCCGACGCGCGATGTATGCAGCGATACGCCAGCGCAGCGTGGTGATGGAATCAGCGACGTCCCCCCGTTGTCAGTAGCGTCCGGCTTTAGAATCCGGGGTTGATGTCTTTGCTTTTGCTGCCAGTTGGCGAGCGTAGGTCGCAGGTGTCAGCCCGCCCAGCGATCTCTTCGGCCGCTCTTCGTTGTACTCTCGTCGCCACGCCTCGATCAGCACCTTGGCATGAGACAGGCTCGTGAACCAGTACACGTTCAGGCATTCGTCGCGGAATCGACCGTTGAACGATTAGATGTAAGCATTCTGATTCGGCTTGCCGGGCTCAATCAGAAACAGCTTTACACCTCGCCGATGTGCCCACGTCAACATCGCCCGACCGCAGAACTCCTTGCCGCTGCCGGTCCGAATCGCCTTCGGCAAGCCGCGAAGCAATGCAACGCGATCGAGGATTCGCGTCAATGCATGCCCACCGATTGCCCGCTCCGGCACAATGGCCACGGCTTCGTGCGTGGCATCGTCAACCACGGTCAGATTCTTGATCACGCGGCCTTCAGCCGTGCGGTCGAACACAAAATCCATTGACCACACCTGATTGGCTACCGACGGTCGGCCCAATGGCTGGCGTTGCGCAACCGGAACCTTCTTGCGCTTGCGCCGACGCACCTGCAGTTTCTCTTGCGCGTACAACCGCTCCACGCGCCTGTGGTTTACGATCATGCCGGACTGCCGCAGCTTCAGATAAATCATGCCCGAGCCATAGCGACGGTGCCGCTGCGTCAATGCGACGATCTGCGGCCGCAAGGGCGAGGATTGCGGGTCCGGGCGCGGGGCTGTAGCGATAAGCGCTGGGTGCTCATGCCGATCACCCGCAACGCATGTCGCTCGCTCAAGCCGCCGGCGCACCAAGTCTCGGCATGACGGTGCGCCCACCACTTTTTTCGTAGTGCCTCGCGAGTGACTTCGTTCTCCAGCATCGATTCCGCGAGCAACTTCTTCAGCCGGTTGTTTTCGGCCGCCAGTTCTTTCAGGCGCTTCGCGTCGGACACGCTCATGCCGCCGAACTTGCTGCGCCACAGGTAGTAGCTTGCCTCGGAAAAGCCATGCTGCCGACAAAGCTCCTTGATCGGCAAGCCGGCCTCCGCCTCGCGCAGGAAACCAATGATCCGCTCTTCGGTGAATCGTTTCTTCATGCCCAATCTCCTGACTACGTGATTGGACTCTAAAGCGTCGTGCTACTCAAGGGCGGGGGGACGTCGAAGCCGGCGATGCCCCGCAGGGCGAGCATTGCTCGAACGTCTGGGACCGCCGAATCGGCCGCTACATCTGCGATGGACAAAGCGTATGAAGGCAACGAAACCCGACAACTTGCGCTTGATCTCGGTCTTATTCCCGTCGTTCCTCCGTTGAGTACACGCGTCGAGCCTTGGGAGTACGACCGGGAAATGTACAAGCGTCGCAGCGAAGTCGAGCGACTGTTCCGCCGATTGAAGGGCTTTCGTCGCATCTTCTCTCGCTTCGACAAACTCGATTTGATGGATGGACATGGGCAGCGCGCGCTGGATCCACCCGCTCGCGACCAACACCGGCGACCAGTTCATACCCGGCAAGCTCGCGCTCGGCCTGTCGTGGATCCTGATCGACATGAAGGCGAAGCACGACCCGCAGTACGCCGCCTATCTCGCGACCTACCAGACGGTCACGACCGCGCTGATGACGAGCCTGAACGGCGGCAACTACCGGTATGCGAACACGTCGTGGGGCGAATACTACTTCCTCGTCGCGCTGAACAACCTCCAGGCCCACGGCATGCTGAACGAAGTGTTCAGCGACGCGATGCTGGCCACGCTGCGGCAGCGCCTGCAGTTCTGCGACATGTTCGGCGCCGACGCGAGCGGCGCGACCAGCACCTGCCCGGCCGCCGGCACGCCGATCGACATCGCCTCGCTGAACACGTCGTGGAATGGCTACGCGGTGGCCTACGGCATCGCCGGCCTGCGCCAGAAGCTCGGCTGGAGCAACCCGACGTTCTCGTCGGCCACGGACCCGACGGTGGCCACCATGAGCGCGCGCGACGCATTGCTCTACACGCTGACGAACCACCTCCGCAACGATGCCTCGGGCGGTTTCTCGGACGAAGCGTCCGACACCCACACCACCTACTACGACCAGGCGCGCTTCGACCGCTACAGCGCGCTGCTGATCGCCGAAGTGACCGAGAGCACCCTCGAGATGGGCAACGAGGCGAACCTCACGCCCGAGCTGAAGGGCTATCTTCGCAAGTCGGTGGACCTGATCCTGCCGCAGCTGAATCTAGACGGCCAGGGCTTCAACTACGGCCGCTCGATCGGGCCATCCGGCGACACCGCGTTCATGGAAGTGCTGACCGCCGCCGCGAACGTGGGCGTGCTGACCGACGCGGAGAAGCAGGCCGCCTACGCCTTCATCTATCACGCCGCGCTGCGCTTCGAGAACTTCTGGTACGACCCGGCGCTGCCCACGCCGTCCGTCAACATGTGGGTCAAGGGCCGCGGCACCGACGTCGATCGTGACATCACCCACGTGATGGGCGAAAACTTCAGCCTGCTGCATCAGTACCTGTACGTGAACGCATGGTGGAACCAGCTCGGCTTCGGCGGCACGACGCCGCTCACCGACACGGCGTTCCAGGCCTGGCTCGACAGCACCCAGCCGCACGTCAAGCTGACCTGGTACAACCTGCCGACCGACACCGCGCATCCGTATGTGGCCGCGCTCGTCACGGTGCGCGACGGCAAGCGCGTGTTCAACCTGAACCTGAGCCAGGCCCCCGACTACAACCCGTTCACGCCGTACTATCCGGTGCCGTTCTCGGACCGGCTGATCTACGGCACCGCCAACGCCACCTACGCGCTGCTGATTCCGCAGATCCTCTACAACAACAAGACCTATCAGCCCGTCACCTACTACCGGAACCTGAACGTGCAGGAGGCGAACGGGCAGGTGGTGGTGTCGTTCGACACGACGAAGTTCCGGCTCGCCACGAAGAACCCGCTCGCCTCGACCGACATCGATCTGCAAACCCACACGGTGCTCACGTTCAGCCACGGTCAGGTCTCGCGTACCGACACGCTCAGTTCGGCCACGCTGACCGGCGACATCCTGGTCACGACCAGCTACGCCGGCTTCGCGCTCATCACGAACTCGACGGCCAATCCCGACGGCGCCTCGGCGTCATATATCGGCACCGCGGCCACCGGCTATGCGACGACGGGCTTCGACAGCTGCGGCGTGTCGAGCTTCGGCTCGCTGCCCGGCACGCCGTACCCGCCTTCGGCGACGCCGATCGGCGCGCTCAATTCGAGCTACACCTGCACCACGGGGTTCTTCCCGCTCGGCTCGGGTGTCACGCGCACGCTGGGCTGGACGCTGAAGTACACCGATCCGGCGTAAACGCACGGCATGAAGTCGACCCGGCCGGCGACGTGGATCGACACGCGCCAGCCGGCCCCACGCGCGGTGGCGGTTTTCCGATGGATTTCCGTTCGGGTTCGCTTATGATGTCGCCGCGGCGCCGACGCCAGCGCGCGCGCGCCGATTATTTCAACAACATAAACCGCGCAGGACAACTGAAGGAATCATGGAAGAAAAAACGAAACAAGACGGGCAGGTCGTGTTGCGCCAGACCGCGCGGCGCACGCTCGGCGCGCTCGCCATCGCGGCGTTCGCGGGCCTTGGCCTCGCCGCCTGCGTGGTCGAACCGGCGCAACCGGTCGAAACCGTCGTGGTACGCACCCCGCCCCCGCCGCCGCGCGTCGAGGTGGTGCCGGCCGAACGCAGCGGCTATGCATGGGCCGCGGGCCACTGGCGCTGGGTACACGGCGCCTACGAATGGGAGCCGGGCCATTGGGAAGTGGTGCGCGTCGGCCATCACTGGGTGCCGGGCCACTGGGCGCAGCGCGGCCCGGGCTGGGTCTGGGTGGAAGGACGCTGGGCGCGCTGAGCCCGCCCATGAAAAACGGCCGGCGCGATCGCAGGCATGATGGCATGCCACGATCGCACCGGCCGTCGTCGAGATCGCCGGCCGTCCATGACGGCCGGCCGCATCAGCAGCCCGGCATCAACGCCCCAGCATCGGCAGCTTGAGCCCGACCTCGCGCGCGGTCTGCTGCGCGAGTTCATAACCGGCATCGGCGTGGCGCATCACGCCCGTGGCCGGATCGTTGAACAGCACGCGCCCCAGCCGCTCGTGCGCCGCCGCGCTGCCGTCCGCCACGATCACCACCCCCGCGTGCTGCGAGAAGCCCATCCCCACCCCGCCGCCATGGTGCAGCGACACCCAGGTCGCCCCGCCCGCCGTGTTCAGCAGCGCGTTCAGCAGCGGCCAGTCGCTGACCGCGTCCGAGCCGTCCTTCATCGCTTCGGTCTCGCGGTTCGGGCTCGCCACCGAGCCCGTGTCCAGGTGGTCGCGGCCGATCACGACCGGCGCCTTCAGTTCGCCATTCTTCACCATCTCGTTGAACGCCTGGCCCAGCCGGTAGCGATCCTTCACGCCCACCCAGCAGATCCGCGCCGGCAGCCCCTGGAACGCGATCCGCTCGCGCGCCATGTCGAGCCAGTTGTGCAGGTGCGCGTCGTCGGGGATCAGCTCCTTGACCTTCGCGTCGGTCTTGTAGATGTCCTCCGGATCGCCCGACAGCGCCACCCAGCGGAACGGCCCCTTGCCCTCGCAGAACAGCGGCCGGATGTAGGCCGGCACGAAGCCCGGGAAGTCGAACGCGTTCTGCACGCCCGTCTCCAGCGCCATCTGGCGGATGTTGTTGCCGTAGTCGAGCGTGGCCGCGCCGCGCTGCTGCAGCGTCAGCATCGCCTGCACCTGCCTGGCCATCGACTGCTTGGCCGGCGTGACGATGCTCTGCGGATCGACCTTGCGCGCCTGCTGCCACTGCGCCACGCTCCAGCCCTGCGGCAGGTAGCCGTTCACCGGATCGTGCGCGCTGGTCTGGTCCGTCACGCAGTCCGGCGTGATGCCGCGCGCGACCACCTCGGCGAACACGTCGGCCGCGTTGCCGAGCAGGCCGATCGACACCGGCCGGCCGTCGCGCCTGGCCTCGTCGAGCAGCGCGAGCGCCTCGTCGAGGCTGGTCGCCTTCCTGTCGACGTAGCGCGTCTTCAGGCGGAAATCGATGCGCGACTCGTCGCATTCCACCGCGATCATCGAGAAGCCGGCCATGGTGGCCGCGAGCGGCTGCGCGCCGCCCATCCCGCCCAGGCCCCCGGTCAGGATCCAGCGGCCCGACGGATCGCCGTTGAAGTGCTGGTTCGCCACCGAGAAGAACGTCTCGTAGGTGCCCTGGACGATGCCTTGGCTGCCGATGTAGATCCAGCTGCCGGCCGTCATCTGGCCGTACATCATCAGGCCCTGGCGGTCGAGTTCATTGAAGTGGTCCCAGTTGGCCCAGTGCGGCACCAGGTTCGAGTTCGCCAGCAGCACGCGCGGCGCGTCGGCGTGGGTGCGGAACACGCCGACCGGCTTGCCCGACTGGATCAGCAGCGTTTCGTTGTCCTCGAGGTCCTTCAGCGAGGCGAGGATCTGGTCGAAGCACGCCCAGTCGCGCGCGGCGCGGCCGATGCCGCCGTACACCACCAGCGCATGCGGATGCTCGGCCACCTCGGCGTCGAGGTTGTTCTGCAGCATCCGGTACGCCGCCTCGGCGAGCCAGGTCTTGCAGGTCTTCTCGGCGCCGCGCGGCGCGCGGATCACGCGCGTCGGATCGAGACGCGGATCGATGTGGTTCGGATGGTTCATGACAGCCCTCGGGAGATAAAAGCCGGATCGGCACGATCGGCTGCAGCGCAACCGGACAGCCACGAGTCTAGCCGGCCAATGTTGTCTAGACAACGCGTTTTATCCTGGAAATGGAAATTTTTCGCGGCCTCGGGATTAATACCGAGAGCAGCAATCCGAAGGTATTTTTTGTGGACGCGCGCGCGCCGACACCCGCATCGCCATGCCGGGACACGAGCAGCTTGTCTAGTCAAACAGGAAGAAAAAGCAGACGACGCAGGCGGCGCGGCGCGCGCCGCGAACGGGCGCGCGCAAACCGCGAAGACGCATCAACGCATCAAGGCGGCATGGCCCGCGAGCGATTCGCGCGCCCTGCCCCGGCGCTCACATGCTGCCGGCCAGATGGAAGCGCGAGGCCGGATGCCAGAGCTGCACGGCGGTGGCCACCGCCTCGCCCACCCAGGTGCGCCGCCACATCATCAGGCACGGCTCGCCGATTTCCATGGCCAGATGGCGCCGGATCGGCGCCTCGGGCTTCTGCGCATAGATGCGGAAATCGGCGCGCTGGATCGGCGCAAGCCGCACCATGTAGCGGTTCGGCGTCTCGGCCGTGAAGTCCTGCTCCAGGTACTGCGGAAACACTCGCGGGTTCACGTAGCGATCCTCGTACTGGATCGGCTCGCCTTCCTCGTAGTGGACGATCAGCGAATGGAACACCGGGCCGGCCGCCAGATCGAGCGCGGCGCAGGCCTGCGGATCGAGGCTCGATTCCAGCAGCAGCACCTTCGCGCTGTGATGGTGCCCGCGCGCCACGATCTCGTCGGCGATGTTGCGGATGTCGAGCACCGTGGATTCGACGTCGCGCGGCGCGACGAAGGTGCCCGAGCCCTGCACGCGCGTGAGCACGCGTTCGGCGGTCAGTTCGCGCAGCGCGCGCGAAACGGTCATGCGCGCCACGCCGAACTCCTTCACGAGCTCGGTCTCGGACGGAATCATCTCGCCGGGCTTCCAGGTGCCGCTGGCGATGTGGCCGATCACGTAGCGCTTGATCTGCTCATAGGCGGGAGCCGGCTTGCGCGCCCCCGCCGGCTGCGTCGCATCGTCCACTGTATTCGTAATCATCGTTATTCTCGACTTCGTCGGTGAGGGGCGATCGGCCGGCCGCGATCGCAAGGTGGCGCCGTTCAGCCGCCGATCGCCGCGGGCAGCACGTCGTTGGCCGACGCCATCGGGCCGCCCGCCGAGGGCGGCGCCGCGTCCGCCAGCAGCGTGCCGTCCACCGGCCGCACCTTCACCGGGTCCGGCAGCGGCGGCGGCGTGCCGTCGGCGATCAGCCGGAACGCGAACGCGATGTCGTCGGCGAGCGGCCGGTCGTCGCGATAGGTCGCGACCTCGCCGCGAATGCGCGCATGCAGCGCCTCCGTATAGGCCGCGCGCGACGCCTCGACCGGCTGCAGGTCGTAGGCCTGCGCGGCGGCGAGCAATTCTATCCCAAGTATCCGGCAGCTATTTTCGATCACCACCAGCGCCTTCAGCGCGGCCGGCGTGGCATGGCACAGATGATCCTCCTGCAGCCCCGAGGTCACGCCGCCGTCGAGGCTCGCGGGCGCCGCCTCGCGGCGGTTCTGCGCGACCAGCGAGGCCGCCGTGTACTGCGCGATCATGAAGCCCGAGCGCGTGCCGCCCGCATGCGCGAGGAACGCGGGCAGCCCGCTCACGAGCGGATTGACGAGCCGGTCGATGCGCCGCTCGGCCATCGCCGCGACCTGCGCCACCGCCACCGCGAGGCTGTCCATCGCCAGCGCGATCGAGGCGCCCACCGCGTGCGCCTGCGAATAGACGCGCGGCGTGTCGGGCGTGCCGGTCACGATCGGGTTGTCGGTGGTCGAGGCCAGTTCGCGATTGACCACCTCGGCGGTGGCCGCGAGTACGTCGCGCGCGGCGCCGTGGACGTGCGGGATGGTGCGCATGCTGAGCGGATCCTGCGTGTGACGGCCGAGCGCGGCCGCGAGCAGCCCGCTGCCGTCGAGCGCCGCGCGCATGCGCGCCCCCACCTCGGCGAGCCCCGGCGAGACGCGGAACGCGAGCGATTCCGCATCGAACGCGGCCATCTGCCCGCCAAGATTCTCGAAGCTCATCGCCGCTACCGCGTCGGCCCAGTCGAGCAGCCGCGCGGCGCGCCGCAGCGCGAGCGCGGCCAGGCCCGTCACGCACGGCGTGCCATTCACGAGGCTCAAGCCTTCCTTGGCACCGAGCGAGAGCGGCGCGAGCCCGAGCCGCGCGAGCGCGTCGGCACCCGCGAGCCGCTCGCCGCGCCATTGCACGTGGCCCGCGCCGACGCACACCAATGCGATGTGGGCCATGTGGCTCAGGTAGCCGACCGAGCCGAGCGCCGGCACTTCGGGCAGGCAGTCGGCCTCGAGCAGCACCGCGAGCCGTTCCACCACTTCCACGCGCACGCCCGAATGGCCGTGCGCGAAGTTGTTGATCGCGGCGGCCATGATCGCGCGGGTCTCCTCGCGGCCGAGCGGCGCGCCCACGCCCACCGCGTGGCTCATCAGGATGTTGTGCGAGAGATCGTGCTGGTCGGCCGGCGACACCACCACGTCGCAGAGCGCGCCCACGCCGGTATTCACGCCGTAGGCGCGGATCGCGCGCGAGACGATCTGCTCGACCAGCTCGCGCGCGGCCGCGATGTTCGCGCGCGCCGTGTCGGAAAGGTGCAGCGGCTCCCCGGCGGCGACGGCGGCGATGTCGCGCCAGTCGAGCGGGCGATCGGAACGGAGGATGGCCATGGCGGTACCTGCGGATCAGACGATGGTGGCGTGGACGAACGGCCGTTGCACCCGCAACGTTCGTGCGAACGGTGAATCAGCTGGCATTGCGGTCCTCGTGGCCCGACACGAAGCGGCGGAACCGCTCGGACTTCTGCTCGCCGAACACCTCGTCGGGCGTGCCGTCCGAATCCACCTGCCCCTGGTGCAGGAACATCACGCGGTTCGAGACGTGCCGCGCGAAGCCCATCTCGTGCGTGACCACCAGCATCGTGCGGCCCTCCTCGGCGAGCGAGCGCATCACGCGCAGCACCTCGCCCACCAGCTCCGGGTCGAGCGCCGAGGTCGGCTCGTCGAACAGCATCACCTTCGGATGCATGGCGAGCGCGCGCGCGATCGCCACGCGCTGCTGCTGGCCGCCCGACAGATGCGCCGGATAGTGGGCGCGCCGCTCGGCCAGGCCCACCCGCGCGAGCAGCGCCTCGGCCTCCTCCACCGCCTCGGCGCGGCTGCGCTTCAGCACGCGCATCGGCCCCTCGATCACGTTCTCGAGCACCGTCATGTGCGACCAGAGGTTGAAGTTCTGGAACACCATGCCGAGCCGCGAGCGCACGCGATCCACCTGGCGCCGGTCGGCCGGCTGCAGCGTGCCGTCGCGGCGGCGCGTCATCTTCAGTTCCTCGCCGGCCAGCGTCACGGCGCCGTCGTCGGGGATCTCGAGCAGGTTCAGGCAGCGCAGGAACGTGCTCTTGCCCGAGCCGCTCGCGCCGAGGATCGAGATCACGTCGCCCTCGCGCGCGTCGAGCGAGATCCCCTTCAGCACGTGGTGATCGCCGAACGACTTGTGGATGTTCCGCGCGGACAGCGCGACGGGATTGGCGGAATGCATGCGTTTCTCCAGCAGGGAATGGGGCGATCGTTCAGGGCGCGGCGCGCCGCGCCTCGAGCGTGGCGACGGCTTGCGGCGCCGCCGCCGGCGCGCCGCGCAGGTGCCGCGAGAGCCGCGCCTCGGCGAAGCCGAGCACGCGCACCACGAGGAAGTTCAGGAACAGGTAGATCAGCGCCGCGCAGACGAACACCTCGGTGGTGCGGTAGGTCTGCTGGATGATCTGCTGCGCGACGCCCGTGACTTCCCACACCGTCACGAGACTCGCGAGCGCGGTGGACTTGACCAGCAGCACCGCTTCGGTCGAATACGCCGGCAGGCACTGGCGCAGCGCGATCGGGCCGATCACGCGGCGCAGCAGCGCGAAACCCGACAGGCCGATCGCCTGGCCGGCCTCGATCTGCCCGACCGGCACCGCCATCAGGCCGCCGCGAATGATCTCGGCCGTGTAGCCGGCGGTGCAGAGCGCGAGCGAGAGCACCGCGCACACGTAGGGTTCGCGCAGCACCGGCCACAGGAAGCTCTCGCGGATCACGCCGAACTCGCCGAGCCCGTAGTAGACGAGGAACATCTGGATCAGGAGCGGCGAGCCGCGGAACACCAGGATGTAGGCGCGCGCGAAGCGGTTCGGCAGCCAGTGCGGCGACACGCGCAGCGTGACGATCACGAGCGAGAGCAGCCCGCCCAGCACCAGCGACAGGAAGAACAGCCCCAGCGTGGTCGGCACGGCGGCGATCAGCTGCCGCATGGTGTCGAGCAGGAACGGGAAATCGATATGCATGATGGTGGCCGCCCTGACGTCAGTTGCGTGCGAAGTTGCGCTTGAACGAGCGGCCCACGCGCGCCTCGGCCCTGCCGAAGACGCGGTTCGAGAGGCCCGTCATCAGCAGGTACAGCGCGCCGCCGGCGACGAAGAACAGGAAATATTCGTGGGTGGACCCGGCCGCCACCTGGGTGGCGCGCAGCAGCTCGGCCAGGCCCGTCACCGAGATCAGCGCGGAATCCTTGAGGCTCAGCTGCCAGACGTTGCCGAGGCCCGGCAGCGCGAAGCGCAGCACCTGCGGGATCAGCACGCGGCGCGCGGCCGTCAGGCGCGGCATGCCGATCGCGCGCGCGGCCTCGAGCTCGCCGCGCGAGACGGCCAGCACCGCGGCACGGTAGACCTCGGCCTGGTAGGCGCCCGAGATCATGCCCACCGCCACCGCGCCGATCGCGAACGGCGGCACGCCGACGAAGCCGTCGGCGCCGAACCACTGGCCGACCGTGGTGACGAGCGAGGAGCCGCCGAAGTAGAACAGGTAGATCACGAGCAGCTCGGGCACGCCGCGGAACACGGTCGTGTAGCAATCGCCGAGCACGCGCAGCGCCCGGAAGCGCGACAGCTTCGCGGCGGCCACCAGGCCGCCGAACACCGAACCGATCGCGAGCGCGGACAAGGTGAGCACGATCGTCATCAGCGCGCCAAGCAGCAGCACGCTGCCCCAGCCCTCCGATCCGAAACCGAGCATGGTGATGAGAGACGACATGGCGACTACCCCAGGCAAGCCAGACGATGCAGCACTACCGGACTGACGCCGCGCGCCCCGCCGGGCGCGGCACGCGGCGCCGCGAGAGCCCGCGCGACGCTTACGGCGTCACGTCGGTCTTGAACCACTTCATCGACAGCTTCTTGATCGTGCCGTCGGCCTTCGCCGCCGTGATCGCGGCGTCGAACTTCGCCTTCAGGTCGGTATCGGTCTTGCGGAACGCGAGGCCCTCGCCCGGCCCCCACACCGGCCCGGCGATCACCGGGCCGGCCGGCACGACGTGCGACTTGTCGGCGTTCGCGGTGTAGTAGGTGATGTCGTCGAACGACGCGTCGATGCGGCCGTTGGCGAGATCGAGGTCGCGCTCGGGCGCGCTCTTGTAGACGCGCACCGAGGCCACGTCCTTGAAGTTGTTGTTGACGAAGGCCGTGTAGATCGTGCCCGACTGCAGGCCGATGGTCTTGCCCTTGAGCGCCTTGCGCAGCATCTCGATGGCGGGCGAGGCGCTGCGCGCGTCGTTGTCGAGGCGCACCGCGCCCACCGCCGGCGACGACTTCGGCAGGATCTTGGTGTCGGCCACCGCGAAGGTGGCCGGCGTGGACGCGTAGGGCTGCGAGAGCGCGAGGATCTTCTCGCGGTCCGGCGTGATCGAGATCGCGTCCATCAGCACGTCGAACTTGCCGGCCTGCAGGCCCGGGATCATGCCGTCCCAGTCCTGCGTGACGAGATTGCACTGCAAATGCGCATGCGCGCAGAGGTTCGCGACCAGCTCCGGCTCGAAGCCGCCGAGCTTGCCGCCCGGCAAGGTCAGGTTCCACGGCGCGTAGCTGCCGTCGAGCGCGATCGTGACGGTCTTCCAGTCCTTCGCCTGCACGGACCCGGCCATCATCGCGGATCCGAGGACCGCTCCGATCACGAGCGTTGCGAGACGGCTGTGCTTACTCTTCATGTCGACATTCCCCATAGGTTCGGAAATTACCTGCAACACCACGACCAACGTTGATCTTGTATAGACAAGAATGAGTCAACAAAATCACCTTGGCAAGCGATTTCGAGAAAACGAACGGCGACCTAGGGGATACCCTTGGAACGTTGCCCTGTATGGGTTTGACGCAGATTCGGCGGTGCTTTCGCGAAGCCTGCGAAGCGCCCGGCCCCGGGACTTCGCCCGCACACGCGAAGTCATCTAGTCAACTGAACAATCGGTTGCACCGTTGCCTCCGGCGCCCCTCGATCCCGCCCGGCGCGCGCCTCGCGCACGCGCGGCCGTCAGCGTACATCAGGGTTTCGGCGGTTGCACCGCGCCTTGCAACCCGTGCGCGACCAGCGCCGCCGCGAACGCCTCGGCGATGCGCGGCAGCGTGCGGCCGCGCCGCTTCACGAGCGCGACGGGCCGCGCGAACGCCGCGTCGGCGATCGGCCGGGTCACCAGTTCGGGCTCGGCGAGCACTTCGCGTGCCGAGGCCGGCAGGATCGTCACGCCGAGCCCGCCGCGCACCATCGCCACCGCCGTCATCATGTAGGTGGGCTCGCAGGCCACCTCGGGCAGCCGGCCCGCCCCGGCCGGCGCCGCGAGCGCCGTGTCCACCACCGCGCGCACGCTGGTGCCGCGCGCGGTCAGCACCAGCGGGTGCGCGGCCAGGTCGGCGGCCGTCACGCGGCGGCGCCGCGCGAGCGGATGCCCGCGCGGACACACCACCACCAGCCGGTCCGAGCCCGCGTGCAGCACCTCGAGCGCGGGGTCGACGCGCTCGCCGCCGGTCAGCCCGAGATCGACTTCCTCGCCGCGCACCAGCGCGTCCACCGCGCTCGCCACCCCGTCGCGAATCTCGAAGCGCGCCTGCGGCACCTGCCGCCGGAACTCGCGGATCAGGTCCGGCAGCACGCTGGCCGCGAAGGTCGGCAGGCAGGCCAGCCGCACCGTGCCGGCGGTGCCGTCGCCGAGCGCGCGCGCGTCGCGCAGCACGCGCTCCATGTCGTCGAGCGAGCGCTGCAGCAGCGGCAGCAGCTCGCGCCCGGTCTGCGTGAGCGCCACGCTGCGGCTGTTGCGGTCGAACAGGCGCGCGCCGACGGTCTGCTCGAGGCGCCGGATCTGCACGGTCAGCGCCGGCTGCGAGAGATGCAGGCGCGCCGCCGCGCGCGTGAAGTTGCCGGCCTGCGCGACGGTGACGAACGCGCGAAGCTCGCGCAGGTTCAGGTCCATGTCCGATCCATAACGAAGTGTGATTGCTGCGATCAAATCATTTCAATTGCGTTATCGCGGTGGCGAAATTACGCTCGCCCTCATCAAAAGACAAGACCGGAGACACCATGATGCTGCCGTTGCTGGGGCTCGCCACCATCGTCGCGCTGCTCGGCACGATCCTCACGCGGCGGCTCTCGCCGCTCGTGGCGCTGATCGTCGTGCCGGTGGCCGCCGCGCTCGCCGGCGGCTTCGGGCTGCAGGTCGGCGGCTTCGTGGTGGGCGGGTTGAAAAGCCTCGCGCCGGTGGTGGGCATGTTCGTGTTCGCGATCCTCTATTTCGGCACCATCACCGACGCCGGCACGCTCGACCCGATCATCGACCGGATCCTGCGCGCGGTGGGCACGCGCCCCACGCGCATCGTGATCGGCACCACGCTGCTCGCGCTGCTGATCCACCTGGACGGCTCGGGCGCCGTCTGCTTCCTCGTCACGATCCCGGCCATGCTGCCGCTCTACGACCGCCTGAAGATGGACCGGCGCGTGCTCGCGGCGGCCGTGTCGATGGCGGCCGGCATCAACTTCCTGCCCTGGACCGGGCCGATGATCCGCGCCTCGGCCTCGCTGCACCTGCCGATCTCCGCGCTGTTCAACCCGCTGATCCCGGTGCAGGCGGTGGGCCTCGCGTTCGTGTTCGGCGCCGCTTACTGGCTCGGCCGCCGCGAGGAAAAACGGCTCGGCGGCGCGGCGCACGGCGCGATCCCGATGCCCGAGCGCGTGCTGACGCCCGAGGAGCAGGCGCTGCGCCGCCCGCGCCTGTTCGGCTTCAACCTGGCGCTGACGGTGCTGGTGCTCGGCAGCATGGTGGTGCTGGGCGAGCGGGTGCCGCCCGCGCTGACCTTCATGGTGGGCTTGTGCATCGCGCTGGTGGTCAACTATCCCGACGTCGAGATGCAGCGCAAGCGCATCGACGCCCACGCGCGCGCCGCGCTGATGATGGCCGGCATCCTGCTCGCCGCCGGCGTGTTCACCGGCGTGATGCAGGGCAGCGGCATGCTCAAGGCGATGGCGGGCGCGGCGGTGGGCTTCGTGCCGCCGTCGATGGCCGGCCACATCCCGGTCGTGCTCGGCCTGCTGGCGATGCCGCTGAGCCTGCTGTTCGATCCCGATTCGTTCTATTTCGGCGTGCTGCCCGTGATCGCCGAGGTGTCGGGGCAGCTCGGCGTGCCGGCCGTGCATGTCGGCCAGGCCGCGCTGCTCGGCCAGATGACCACCGGCTTTCCCGTCAGCCCGCTCACGCCGGCCACGTTCCTGGTGGTCGGGCTGTGCGGCATCGAGCTGGCCGAGCACCAGAAATTCACGTTCCCGCTGCTGTTCGGCGCGTCCGTCGTGATGACGATCGCCTGCGTCGTGCTCGGCGTGTTCCCGCTCTGATGCGATGACGACATCCGCCATGTCGTTGCGCGCACAACCGGATCGTTCACCATGACCGCCCTTCCCCCCGATCGTCCGGTCCGGCTCGGCGCCGGCGCCGGCTACTCCGGCGACCGCATCGAGCCCGCCGTCGAACTGGCCGAACACGGCGCGCTCGATTACCTGATCTTCGAATGCCTGGCCGAGCGCACCATCGCGATCGCGCAACAGGCGCGCCGCGCCGATCCGGCGCTCGGCTACGATCCGCTGCTCGGCGCGCGGATGCGCGCGGTGCTGCCCGCCGCCGCCGCGAACGGCGTGCGGATCATCTCGAACATGGGCGCCGCGAACCCGCTCGCGGCCGCGCGCGAGACCGCGCGGATCGCGGCCGCGCTCGGCGTGGGCCGGCTGCGCGTGGCGGCCGTGAGCGGCGACGACGTGCTCGGGCCGATACTCGCCGGCGCGTTTCGCTTCCTCGAATCGGGCGACGCGGTCGCCGACTATCGCGAGCGCATCGTGTCGGCCAACGCCTACCTCGGCGCCGAGCCGATCGTCGCGGCGCTGGCCGCCGGCGCGGACGTGGTGCTGACCGGCCGCGTGGCCGACCCGGCGCTGTTCGCCGCGCCGCTGATCCACGCGTTCGGCTGGCCGATGGACGACTGGACGCGCCTCGGGCAAGCCACCGTGGTCGGCCACCTGCTCGAATGCGCGGGCCAGGTCACGGGCGGCTATTTCGCCGATCCCGGCTGGCTCGACGTGCCGGACCTGGCGCGGCTCGGCTTTCCGATCGGCGAGGTGTCCGCCGACGGCGCCGTGACCGTCACCAAGCTCGCGCGCGCGGGCGGCCGGGTCAGCGTGGACACCTGCAAGCAGCAGTTGCTCTACGAGATCCACGATCCGGCCTGCTACCTGCAACCGGACGTGACCGCCGATTTCAGCGCCGTGAGCGTCGTGCCCGACGGCCCCGACCGCGTGCGCGTGACGGGCGGCGCCGGCCGCGCGCGACCCGACACGCTGAAGGTGTCGGTGGCCTACACCGACGGCCATATCGGCGAAGGGCAGATCTCGTATGGCGGCCCCGGCGCGACCGCGCGCGCGCGGCTGGCCGGCGAGATCGTGCGCGAGCGGCTGGCGCTGACGGGCGTGGCGGTGAGCGAGCTGCGCATCGATTTGATCGGCGTGGACGCGCTGTACGGCGACACGCTGGCCGGCACGCGCGGCGAGCCCGCCGAAGTGCGGCTGCGCGTGGCGGGCCGCACCGCCACGACGGTCGACGCGGCGCGGATCGGCAACGAGGTGGAAACGCTCTATACCAACGGGCCGGCCGGCGGCGGCGGCGTGACCAAGGCAGCGCGCGAGGTGCTGGCCGTGCAGTCGGTGCTGCTGCCGCGCGAGCAGGTGCGGCCCACGTTCACGATGGTGGAGGCTGACGATGCAACTGCGTGAACTCGCGCATTCGCGCACCGGCGACAAGGGCAACACGCTGAACGTCTCGGTGATCTGCCGCGATCCGCAACACTACGCGCACCTGCGCGAGCAGCTGAGCGCCGCGCGCGTGAAGGCCTGGCTCGGCGCATTCGTGCGGGGCGAGGTGGTGCGCCACGAACTGCCGGCGCTGGCCGCCTTCAATTTCGTGCTCGGCGAGGCGCTGGGCGGCGGCGTCACGCGTTCGCTCGCGCTCGACGCGCACGGCAAGTCGGTCAGCTCGGCGCTGCTCGCGATCGAGGTGTCGGCGCCGCCGGGTTGAGGCGGCAATTCGAGGCGACGCGCGGATGCTGCCCGGCGGCGGCCGTGGGCTCGCCCGCCCGGCCTCAGCCGCCCCGCGCCTCGCGCCGCACCGCTTGCGGCGGCACGCCGAAGCCGCGCACGAACGCCTCGCGCAGGTGGCGGCGGTCGCGAAAGCCGGTCTCGCGCGCGATCACCTCGAGCGGATGCGTGCCGCGCTCGACCATCAGGCGCGCCGCTTCCAGGCGCAGCCCCTCGATCGCCCTGGCCGGCGACTGGCCCGTCTCCATCGTGAACACGCGGCTGAACTGGCGCGGGCTCAGATGCACCGCCTTGGCCAGTTCCTCCACCGACAGCGGACGATGCAGGTTCTGCCGCGCGTAGTTCAGCGCGTTCTGGATGCGGTCCGACTTCGGCGCCAGTTCGAGCATCTCCGAGTGCTGGGACTGGCCGCCCGAGCGCCGCTGATGCATCACCAGCTTGTGCGCGACCGAGCGCGCCACGTCGGCGCCCAGATCCTGCTCGACCATCGCCAGCGCCAGATCGAGCCCGGCCGTCATGCCCGCCGAGGTCCAGACCGGTCCGTCCACGATGTAGATGCGGTCGTCCTCGACCTGGATCGCCGGACGCGCCTGCCGCAGCGCGCGCGCGAAGGCCCAGTGCGTGGTGGCGCGGCGCCCGTCCAGCAGCCCCGCCTCGGCCAGCATGAAGCCGCCGGTGCAGATGCCCGCCACGCGGCGCGCGCGGCCGCTGGAACGGCGCAGGAACGCGACCAGATCGTCCGGCGGCGGCACCACGAGCGGATCGATCACGCCCACCACCAGCCAGGTATCGACGCCGCCGCGCGGCGGCGCCGCCCGCGTCTCCACCCGCATGCCGAGCGACGAGCGCTGCGGGCCGCCCGAGATCGAATGGTTCTCGACCGTATAGAACGGCGTGCCGGCCACCAGGTTCGCCACCTCGAAGATGGTCTGGGACGCCAGCGCCATGATCTGAAACCCGTCGCTGAGCAGATATCCGATTCGATGCATGGGCGGCTCCGTCGTGTCGATATGTCGATGTCCTGAAGCGGTACGTTATACCTCATGCGGGACGCCGCCGTGACAGCGGCGCAAAGCGTGGCCGGCGCGCAAGAATATCGATAGCTCGAAAACTTGGTTGGTGGCGGCCGGCGATCTCGCGACCATAGCGGGCTGCTCAGCCTCACCAAGGAACTCCGATGGCCGCCTCCCTTCCCCGCTTCGGCGTGTGGGCGCTCGTTCACGGCAGCCGTGCCGCATTGCAGGATCCCGACGAACCCTACGACGCCTCGTGGGCGCGCAACAAGGCGCTGGTGCTGGCCGCCGAACGGCTCGGCTACGATTCCGTGCTGGTCGCGCAGCACACCATCAATCCGCACGATCCCGCGCTCGACCAGCTCGAGGCCTGGACCGCCTCGGCCGCGCTCGCCGCGCTGACCGAACGCATCGAGATCATCGCGGCCATCAAGCCCTACCTCTACCACCCCGTGGTGCTCGCCAAGATGGCGCAGCAGATCGAGCACATCAGCGGCGGGCGCTTCGCGATCAACCTCGTCAACGCCTGGAACCGGCCCGAACTCGAACGCGCCGGCATCGGCTTCGCCGAGCACGACGCGCGCTACGCCTACGGGCGCGAATGGATCACCGTGGTCGAGGCGCTGCTGGCCGGCGAGACGGTGCGCTTTGCCGGCGAGCATTTCCGCATCGACGACTACGCGCTGCGGCCCACCGACCCGTTCCGGGCACGGCCGCGCATCTACGTGGGCGGCGAATCGGAGCCGGCGCGCCAGCTGGTGGCCGACCATGGCGACGTCTGGTTCATCAACGGCCAGCCGCACGAGGACGTGGCGCGCCTGATCGCCGACGTCGGCACGCGGCCGCGCGCGGCCGGCGCCGCGCCGCTGCGTTTCGGGCTGTCGGCGTTCGTGATCGCGCGCGAGACGGCCGGCGAGGCCGAGGCGCATCTCCAGCACCTGTTCGCGCTGGCCGAACTCGACAAGCCGTTGCGCGAGCAACAAAAGCGGAATATCGACCCGAACGTGGTGATGATCCAGACCTTCGCGCGCTCGGCGCGGGTCGGCTCGAACGGCGGCACCGCGGCCGGGCTGGTCGGCAGCTACGACGAGGTGGCCGAGCGCGTCGCCGCGTTCCATCGCGCCGGCATCGAGCTGTTCATGCTGCAGTTCCAGCCGTTCGAGGCCGACATGCAGGGCTTCGCCGAACACGTGATTCCGCGCGTGAAGCGGCTGCTGGGCGCCTGAGCGCGGCGGGCCGGGCAGCGTCGATGCGTCGATGCGTCGATGCCCCATGCGAATTGCCGGACGGCGGCACGCAGGCGGCCCCGGGCAGGTATGGAGCGCCGCGCCGACACGCGTTATGATCGTGCGCCCTATTCCATTCCCACCTTGACGCGGAGCCGACCGACACGATGGACACGTCCGACCGACTGATCTCGCACGAGGCGCAATCCGGCGCCACGCTCGATGCCACGATCGAAGCGACCAAGGCCCGCCTGCGCGCCGCGGAGCCGTTCCCGGGCGCCACGCTCGACCAGCAGCTGGCGCTGGTCGACCAGCTCGCGCAATTCGAACTCGGCCGCTTCCTGCTCGTGAACCGCGGGCTCGACGCGATCTGGACGCACCGCCTCGTCACGCACGAGCCGGGCAGCCTGCAACTGGGCCAGGTGCCCGAACTCGAATACCTGAGCTTCGAGCGCCTGCCCGCCACCTGCGCCACGCGCGAGCGCTTCGGCATCTTCCGCCGCGAACTGCAGGCCCTGCTGAAGCCGGGCGCCGTGTTCGCCTCGGTGCCCGGCGGCGTGATGGGCGACCTGCTGCTGCTCGACTACACGCGGGCGCCGGACGTGCGGCTGATCGGCGTCGATCTCGACCAGAACGCGCTCGACGCGGCGCGCGCGCTGGCCGAGCAACGCGGCCTGACCGAACGCCTGTCGCTGCGCCGGGCCGATGCCTGGGAAATGGACCTGCACGCCGAAGCCGACGTGCTGACCAGCAACGGCATCAACCTCTACGAACCCGACGACGAACGCGTCGTGCAGCTGTATCGCAAGTTCTTCGACGCGCTGAAGCCGGGCGGGCGCCTCGTGACCAGCTTCCTCACGCCGCCGCCCTCGCTCTCGCCCGATTCGCCGTGGGACATGAGCACCACCACGCCGGCGCTGCTCGGCTTGCAGTTCCTGCTGTTCGCGCGCGTGATCGAGGCGAAGTGGAGCAGCTTCCGCACCCATGCGCAGACGCGCGAGCAGCTTGAACGCGCCGGCTTCGCCGACGTCACGTTCATCGACGACGGCGCGCGGATGTTCCCGACCGTGGTGGCGCGCAAGCCCGCATAAGCGCGCCGCGCGCGTTCGGTTCAGAACGGGTTCGCGATCGTGCCGGTGGGCGCCGGCGGCTCGTCGGCGAGCTTCGCCGGCAGGTCGGGCGCCGCCTTCAGCGCCTCGACGATGCTGGTGAGCGCGGCCAGCAGCGCCTGCGCCCGTTTCAGCCCTTCCTGGTCGCGGGCGATCTCGAGCTCACCGCTCAGGCGGATGCGCGACGGGTCGTTGCTGATCGTCAACGCGTCGCCGGCGAGGTTGACGACGGTGCTGTCGTCGGCAAACGCGGGGAAATTCGTCCTAGACACCTGACAACCCTCCTGCCTTCATATCCTTCAGTCGTTCCGGCACGCCGGGGAAACGCAGCCCGCTGGCGGCCTCCAGTTGATGCACGGTTTCGATATCGTAGCGCTTCGCGTTGCTGTTCTTCACGACGATCGCGAACGCCACGCCCCGCGACGGCAGATAGACCAGCTTGAAGATTTCCGTGGGCACGATCACGCGGTTCGCGCCGATCGTCTGCAGCTCGCTGCCATGGAACATCGGGCCGGTCACCACGTAGGCCTCGCCGTCGCGCATCGCCATCGCCCGCACCGCCTCCTCCACATGCGCCCAGAGGCGCCGGTTGTTCTGCGGATTCTGCGGAATCATGTTCGCCAGCGAGAACGATTCCGCCATCGCCGCGTCGTTCCAGCGGTCGCCCGCCGGGCTCATGTGGCCGCGATCGAAGCCGCTGCGCCGGTAGTCGGCCAGCGTCGCGCCCTCGCCCGCCGGCAGGCGCGCTTCCGCGAAGAAGCGATTGGTGCGCACCTCGCCCTTCGCGTCGGCCAGATGCGCGGCGGTCAGATGCTCGGCCGACCAGAGCGGCGTATGCGTGATGCCCGAGTGCAGCACTTCGAAGTCGGAATAACAGAGCAGGCGCGCCTGCCTGACCATCTTCGGATTCGTCAGCTCGGGCTCGAGGCCGGACGGAGAAAACTGCGAACACGACGCGGCGTGGACGCTCGCCGCGATCGACAGCAGGCTCAGCGCGGCTAGCCATTTCATAGTCATGCGTCTTTTTCGAGAAAAAAGCGCGCATTGTAGCGGGGCGAATCGCAGGCGTGGGCGCTGGTGAGCGTGTCTCGTTGATCTTTTTCGGGACCGGTGGCAGGAAATGTCGCGATGGCTTCGCCGGCCCGGGCGGCTTCACGACGAGCGCGCTTTCATGGCCGGATCGCGTATCTCCGAGATCGAGCGAACCGCGGCGATCACGTCTCGCGCCGCGCTCGTTTCGCACGCGGCGCGACGGGCCGCCCGCTTCGCGCGGGCTCCGCCTCGTGCTGCGCCGCCGCCACGATCCACTGCCGGAAGGCCGTGACGGCGGCGTCGCCGGTGCGATCGGTGTTCACGACCAGCGTGTAGTCGGGGCCGCGCCATGCCGGCTCGGAGATCGGGCAGACGAGGCGCCCGGCCGCGATCTCGCGCTCGATCAGCGGCAGCGAGGCCAGCGCCACGCCGAGCCCTTCGGCGGCCGCGCCCAGTTGCAGGAACACGTGATCGAAGGCCAGATGCCGGGCGCCCTGCAGGCCCGGCGAGCCGGCCTGCCGCAACCAGTCGGACCAGGCCGTGCGCGTGCTCGTGGAGTGCAGCAGCGTATGGTGACGCAGGTCGTCAACGGTGCGGATCGGATGGCTCAGCAGCACTGCCGGATTGCAGGCCGGCAGACGCAGATCGGGCATCAGCGTGGTCGACACGAGGCCCGCCGCGTGCTCGGGACCCGAGCGCACGCCCACGTCGAATGCATCGCCGACATAGCGCAGCTTGCGCGAGGTGGTGGAGACCCGCACGTCGATATCGGGGTAGCGCGTCTGGAAATCCGCGAGCCGCGGTATCAGCCAGCACAAGGCGAAGCTCGCCAGCGCGTTCACTCGCACCACGCCCGTGATGCGCCGCGTGGCCGACTCGTGGCGCAGCCGCGTGACCGAGCTGCCCAGGCGCGCGAACGCGCCGTTCACGTCGTTGAGCAGCGCCACGCCTTCGTCGGTCGGCACCACGCCGCGCGCGCGGCGCTCGAACAGCGGCACGCCGAACCAGTCCTCCAGCAAGCGGATCTGCTTGCCGACCGCCCAGTGCGTGACGTGCAGGTCGCTGGCCGCGGCCGCGAAGCTGCCGAGCCGCGCCACCGCCTCGAAGTGCCGCAACGCATTCAATGGCGGCAGCCGGTCCGCTTCCTTGATGACGCGTTTGGTCGTGTTCATCGGTGACTCATCCGTGACTTTTTCTCCCGTCTGACTCAATTTTACGTCAGTTGTGGCGAATACCCGGCATCCCTAGACTAGCCCTGTCCCTTCACCCGATACACGTGCGGGCGCCCATGGCGGCGCCGCGCTTCGACTGTCCGATGACACGTTCCTCCTCCCCTGCCCTGGCCACGCAACCAGCCGCCGCCTCGCGTTCGCGCGTGTTGTGGCTCTCCTGCACGGCGCATGCGCTGCACGACGGCTATACCGACATGATCTATGCGCTGCTGCCGGTCTGGCAGGCCGACTTCGGTCTCAGCTACGGCGCGCTGGCCGCCCTGCGCGCGATCTACGCGGGCACCATGGCCACGCTGCAACTGCCCGCCGGCTGGCTCGCGCGGCGCCTCGGCACGCGCGCCACGCTCGCGCTCGGCACCCTGCTGGCCGCGTTCGGCTACGCCGTGGCCGGCATGTCGGGCACGCTGTTCGGCCTGTGCGTGGCGCTCGCGCTCTCCGGAAGCGGTTCGAGCACGCAGCATCCGCTTGCCTCGGGCGCCGTTTCGCGCGTGTATGGGCGCGACGCCCGCGGGCCGCTCAGCCTCTACAACTTCTCCGGCGACCTCGGCAAATCCGCGTTGCCGGCCGCCATCTCGCTGATGGTCACCGTCATGCCGTGGCGTCACGCGCTGTGGAGCGTGTCGGTGATCGGCGTGGCGGTGGCGGCTTTGATTGCACTTTTTCTCCCCGCGATACCGAGGGGCCACGTGGCCGTCGAAGGCGCCGCGAGCCGTCGCGACGGTGGCGCGCGCAGCGGCTTCTCGCTGCTGTTCACGATCGGCGTGCTCGACACGGCCGTGCGCATGGGGTTGCTCACGTTCCTGCCGTTCCTGATGAAGGACAAAGGCATCTCGCCATCGATGATGGGCACCGCGCTCGCGCTCGTGTTCATCGGCGGGGCCGCCGGCAAGTTCGCCTGCGGCTGGCTCGGCGCGCGGATGGGCGTGATCGGCACCGTGCTCGCGACCGAAGGCGGCACGGCCGCGCTGATCCTCGCCGTGATCTGGCTGCCGCTGGCGCCGGCCATGGTGCTGCTGCCGCTGCTGGGCATGATGCTCAACGGTACGTCGTCCGTGCTCTACGGCACCGTGCCCGAGCTGACGCCGGTCGAACACACCGAGCGCGCGTTCGCGCTGTTCTACACCGGCACGATCGCGTCGGGTGCGCTCTCCCCGATTGCCTACGCGTTCCTCGGCGACCGGGTCGGCGTCCACGGCGCCACGTTCGCGACGGCGGCCACCGCGCTGGCCGTGCTGCCGCTGGCGCTGATGCTTCGCCGGCATTTGCGCGCGGCATGAGCGGGCCGGTTGCCGTGTCTGGTGGCGGGTCGCGTGCATGGGCCGTCGGGCGCGGCGAGCGTGGCGTGAAACCGCCGGGTGGCGCGGTCCCGGTTCGGCGTTGATTCAACGAGGGCCGTGCGTCATGGCCGGCCCGGATCGTCATCGCATCATCAAGAGGAGGTTCATCCAATGAGTTCCGTTTCGCAGGCCCCGCTGATCCTGATCACGGGAGGCAGCCGCGGCGTGGGCGCGGCCACCGCAAGGCTGGCCGCCGCGCGCGGTTACGACGTGGCGATCAGCTTCGTCGCCGACGAAGCCGCGGCCCTCGGCGTGGCGGCCGACGTGAAGGCGCTCGGGCGACGGGCCTTGCCCGTGCGGGCCGACAGCGCGGACCCGGAGCAAGTTGCCGCGCTGTTTGCCGCGATCGACCGTGAATTCGGCCGGATCGACGTGCTCGTGAACAACGCCGCGATCATCGCGCGGCAGTCACGCCTCGAGGATCTCGGCTTCGAGCGCATGCAGCGCGTGTTCGCCGTGAACGCGATCGGCCCGATGCTCTGCGCGCAGCAGGCGGTGAAACGGATGGCCTATCGCCACCACGGGCGCGGCGGTGCCGTGATCAACGTCTCGTCGGCATCGGCCCGGCTCGGTAGTCCCAACGAATATGTCGACTACGCGGCGTCGAAGGGAGCCATCGAAACGTTCACGACCGGCCTCGCCAAGGAAGTGGCGCGCGAAGGGATCCGCGTGAACTGCGTGCGGCCGGGGCATATCTATACCGACATGCACGCCAGCGGCGGCGAGCCGGGGCGCGTGGATCGAGTGAAGGATTCGATCCCGATGGGACGCGGCGGGCAACCGGAGGAAGTGGCGCGCGCGATTCTGTGGCTGGCGAGCGCGGAGGCGTCGTTCGTGACGGGGACGTTTCTCGATGCGACGGGGGGGAAGTGAGGTGTTCGTCGTCGTGCCCGGATGCGATGCCGTGTCCGGTGTTTCCGGGGCAGCGCCGCTGAACGGCATCCTGCATGTCCTGCAAATCGGTATGCCGTGGGAAGACTTGCCGCAGGCGTTCGGCTTCGGCAGCGGCATGACATTCTGGCGACGCCTGCGAAAAAGGTACGAGCGTCACGAAAACGAACCACGGTCCAAGCGATTGTTTCGCCGCCAGAGGGCTTTCGACGCATCTTCCCGCGTCTCGACAAGCTCGATGTAAGGTTCATTGCCTTTTGCAGCCGCGCCTTGATCGTTGAACGCCCGCGATCGCGCGAGCACTCCCCTGGCCCCCAAGCAGGCCACGCGCCGGCGCCCCCGTCCCGGCCCGCTTTCATGCATACGGCGAATGCGAAGCGTGCCGCGATCTCACTTGATGCAGCGCCATGCACTACGCTTAAATGAACGTGCGTTCGCCTGCCCGCCTCCGGCGCGGGCCGCGCCACGCGCCCCGCCCACGAGGCACACGGCGCGACCTCATCGGGAAGACATCAGGGAGACGTAATGCAGATTCGTTCGGAGGACGCCTGGCGCTACCGCTGGCTGCTGGTGATCGCGGGCGGCGTGGTGATGGGCGGCGCGCTCGGCGTGCGCAGCGTGCAGGGCCTGTTCCTGGTGCCGGTCACGCTCGATCACGGCTGGTCCCGCGAGGCATTCGGCCTCGCCTTCGCGCTGCAGAACCTGATCTGGGGCATCTCGCAACCGTTCACGGGGATGATCGCCGACCGCTACGGCTCGGCGCGCGTGATCTTCGCGGGCAGCGTGCTCTACGCGCTGGGCCTCGTGGTGATGGCACTCGCCGCCTCCACCGGCGTCTACACGCTCGGCACCGGCGTGATGGTCGGCATCGCGCTGTCGGGCACCGCGTTCGGCGCCGTGTACGGCGCGCTCTCGCGGCTGTTCCCGCCCGAGCACCGCAGCTGGGCGCTCGGCATCTCGGGCACGATCGGCGGGCTCGGCCAGTTCGTGATGGTGCCGCTCGCGCAGGGCGTGATCGATTCGTTCGGCTGGGTGCGCGCGATCTTCGTGCTGGCCGCGGTGATGCTGGCCACCGCGCCGCTCGCGGCCTGGCTGCGCGACCGGCCGCTCGAACGCGGCGCCGAGGGCGGCCAGCACCAGACGATCCGCGCGGCGGTCCACGAGGCGCTCACCCACCGCGGCTTCTGGCTGCTCAACATCGGCTTCTTCGCCTGCGGCTTCCAGCTCGCGTTCGTGGCCGCGCACATGCCGGCCTACCTGCTCGACCACGGAATGAGCGCGCGCCAGGCCAGCATCTCGCTGGCCATCATCGCGCTGGCCAACACCGTCGGCACCTTCCTGTGCGGCTACGCGGGCGGCTTCTGGCGCCGCAAGTACCTGCTGGCCGGCATCTACTTCACGCGCGTGATCGCGATGGCGCTGTTCGTGCTGCTGCCGCTCACGCCGGCGAGCCTCTACGTGTTCTCGTTCGTCACCGGCCTGATCTGGCTCGGCACGGTGCCGCTCACGAGCGGCGTGGTCTCGCAGGTGTTCGGGGTGCGCTACATCGCGACGCTGTTCGGCTTCGTGTTCTTCGGCCACCAGCTCGGCAGCTTCTTCGGCGTCTGGATCGGCAGCCTCGTCTACGACGCCGTGCATTCGTACCTGCCGCTCTGGTACGGCTCGATGGCGCTCGGCGTGGTGGCGGGCCTCGTGCATCTGCCGATCAACGACAGCAGCGTGCCGCGCCTCTCGGCGGCACCGGCCGCGCAGCCGGCATGAACCCGCGCCACGGCACCCACGGGCCGGCCGACACGCGCCGGCAGCACGCCGCCTGGCCCGCGCCGCCGGCCGCGCGCCGCGCCGGCCGCCTCGCGTGGCCGGGCTGGTGCCGCGTGCTGCTGGGGCTGGCCGGACTCGCGCTGCTGGCCGTCACGTTCGCCGCGTGGCTGACGCCGTCCACCATGCTCGCGCTGCTGTCCGGATTCTCGATGTGCGGATGAGGGATTCCAACATGGCCACCTTGCCCCTTGCCGGCGAACGCCTGGCCGGCTTCTCGGCCGGCGCCGACGCGTCGCTCTCGTCGCTCTCGTCGCTCGCGCGCGCCCCGCGGCAGGCGGCGCGCCCGCTGCACGCGCCGACTCTCTGCGTCGCGCGCGCGGCCCGCTTTCCCGACGACGAGGAATGCGTGCAGGACCTGCTGCTCGACTACGAGAAGGTGCTGCTGCGCCTGGGCGTGAAGATGCTGCGGCTCGGCACCGAGCTGACCTCGCTGCCGGGGCCCTACGCGACGCCGCACGGGGCGGTCTTCCTGGCCGAGCTGGACGGCCGGCCGGTGGGCTGCGCGGCGCTGGTCGCGCACGACACGCCGGCGTGCGCCGCCGAGATCCGGCGCCTGCACGTGAGCGCCGCGCATGCCGCCCCGGCGCTCGACGCGCTGCTCGCGCGCAGCGTCGCGTTCGCGGCCTCGCTCGGCTGCCAGACGATCCGGCACACGCCGCTGCCCGACGCGATCGAGCATCGCGAGACGTTCGCGCGCCATCGCTTCATGCCGGCCGGCTCGGCCGCTCTGGCCAGTTCGGCCGGCTCCGCCACGGCACCGGGCGCCGGCGACGTGCCGCCCGGCGTGCTGATGCCGGCCGGCCTGCGCGTCGTGCCGCTTGCCCGCACGATCGCGCCGGCCCTGCACCGTTACTTCTCGACGAACGCGCGCTCGATCACGTAGTCGCCCGGCTCGCCCTGATGCGGCGAGACGCGCAGGCCGCGCGCATCGAGCAGCGCGCACAGATCGTTCAACAGCGAGGGGCTGCCGCACAGCATCGCGCGATCATGCTCGCGCGACAGCGGCGGCACGCCGAGATCCTCGAACAGCTTGCCGCTCTCGATCAGGTCGGTGATGCGGCCGCGATTGTGGAACGGCTCGCGCGTGACGGTCGGGTAATAGACCAGCTTGTCGCGCAGCATCTCGCCGAGGAACTCGCTGCCGGGCAGCTCCTCGCGGATGAAGTCGGCATAGGCCAGCTCGCTCACGTAGCGCACGCCATGCACCAGCACCACCTGCTCGAAGCGCTCGTACACCTCGGGATCCTGGATCACGCTCATGAACGGCGCGAGCCCGGTGCCGGAGCCGAACAGGTAGAGCCGCCGGCCCGGCAGCAGGTCGTCGAGCACCAGCGTGCCGACCGGCTTGCGCGACACCAGCAGCTTGTCGCCGGGCTTCAGGTACTGCAGGCGCGAGGTGAGCGGGCCGTTGGGCACCTTGATGCTGAAGAACTCGAGATGGTCGGCATGCGCGGCGCTGGCGATGCTGTAGGCGCGCGTGAGCGGCTTGCCGTCGATCTCGCAGCCGATCATGACGAAGTGGCCGCTGGAGAAGCGCAGCCCGGCGGGCCGCTCGGCGCGGAAGCTGAACAAGGTGTCGTTCCAGTGATGGACGCTGAGGACGGTCTGTTCGGTATAGGCGGACATGGTGGGTTCGAAGGCGGGTTGCGGGAGATCCGGGAAGGAGGCGGCGCTCGGCGGCGCATTTCAGCGGCGGACGTCAACGGAACACGACGGTGCGCGCGCCGTTCATCAGCACGCGGTGCTCGCAGTGCCACTTGAGCGCGCGCGCGAGCACCACGCATTCGATGTCGCGGCCGATCGCGGCCAGCTCGCGCGGGCCGGCCGCGTGGTCGACGCGCTCGACGTCCTGCTCGATGATCGGCCCTTCGTCGAGATCGGAGGTCACGTAGTGAGCCGTCGCGCCGATCAGCTTGACGCCGCGCGCGTGCGCCTGGCGGTAAGGCTGGGCGCCCTTGAAGCTCGGCAGGAAGCTGTGGTGGATGTTGATCGCGCGCCCGCGCAGGCTCGCGCACAGCTCGGGCGAGAGGATCTGCATGTAGCGCGCGAGCACCACCAGCTCCACGCGCTCGCGCTCCAGCAGAGCGAGCACGCGCGCTTCCTGCGCCGGCTTGCCGCCCGCGGCCGCGTCGAGCGGCAGATGATGGAACGCCAGGCCCGAACGCTCGGCCATCTCGCGCAGGTCCTCGTGGTTCGACACCACGGCGGCGATCTCCACCGGCAGCTGCCCCACGCTCTGGCGGAAGATCAGGTCGTTCAGGCAATGGCCCTCGCGGCTCACCAGGATCGCGGCGCGCGGCCGCCAGCCGGCGTCGTGGACTTCGATCTGCATGTCGTAGTCGCGGCGCAGCGGGTCGAGCAGCCGCGCGATCGCGTCGGGGCCGGTCGCGGCGCCGGGCGCGTCGAGGTGAACGCGCATGAAGAAGCGGCCCCGCGCGGCGGCGCCGTCGGCCGCTGCCGGGGCGGCCGGAGCCGATGGGGAGGACGCGGCGCGTGCATCGAAGTCGCTGAACTGCTGCGTGTCGACGATGTTGCAGCCGGCCTCGTAGAGCGCGCGCGAGACGGCGTACACCACGCCGCGGCTGTCGGGACACGACAGCCGCAGCACGAATTCGCGGCCGGCGGCCGGATGGGTCTGGCCGCCGCGCAGGCGGGCCAGCACCTGCGCGGCGTCGTCATGGCGGCGCGCGCGCGAGGAATCGATCAGGGTTTCGTTGAGGGTCACAGGTTGTTCTCCGGAAAGCCGATGCCGATCGGCACCACCATGCCCGCGACCGGCAGGTCGTCGCGGACGATCCAGGCCACGAGCGCGTTCGCCACCGCGCCCGCGCCGTTGGGTTTGAAGCGCAGCGCGAACGCCTTCAGGCCGTCGCGCGCGTCGCTCCACGCGGAGGCGTCGGCGGCCTCCTCGGCGGCCGGCTGCAGATGCGCGGCGTTGACCTTCACGCCGAGCCGCAGCATCTCCTTGCCGAGGCTCTTGACGGCCGCGTGGCGCGCACGCACGTCCACCGGCAGCGCGGCGGGCGTGGTGGCGAGGTAATAGCCCATGCTGTCTTCCTGCGTGAGCGCCCAGATCTGCGCGTTGCCGCCGCGGCGCAGCAGCGTCGCGGCGGCCTGCAGCGTGGCGAGGAAATCGCCGAGGCGCGTTTCGAGCCGCTCGGCGAACGCATCGAAGGTGTCAAGGCTGTCGAACTCGGCGGCGGCATCGTCGCCCCCACCGAGGCCGGCCGACGCGTCGCGCGGCCGGCCGAACACGATCGTGTCGAACGGCCCGTGGCTCGCGTCCCAGGCGGCCAGATGCGCGGCGGGATGCGCGGCGCAGACGTTCGTCACGCCGGGGCCGCCGTCCTGGAACCTCACCGCGCCGTCGGCGCCGGCCGCCGCGACAGCGTCCACCGCCTCGCGCCGATGCGCGAGCACCCGCGTGCCGGCCGCCGCGAGCCGCGAGCACAGCGCCTGCTCGATGGCGCCGTGCGCGTCGATCACGAGCGCGCGCGCACTCATGCGGTGGCCTGCGACCGATGCTCGATCACCAGCGCGGCGAGCCCGCCCACGCTGTTGCCCGAGGCCTCGATCAGCGCGCGGTTCAGCACCGGCAGGCTGACCCGGAAGCGGCCTTCGAGCGCCACCTGCAGGTCCAGCACGTCGAGCGAATCGAGCGCCAGCCCCTCGCCGAGCAGGCGCGTGTCGGCGCCGATGTCGGCCGGGTCCACGCCGGCCACCGATTCGAGCGCGGGCAGCAGTTCGGTCCTGATCACGTCGATGATCTCGTGCTTCGTCGTTACGTCGCTCATGCTTGTCTCCGTCTGGGTTGAGGATCCGGCGGCGCGCCGCGCGGCTACTGCGTCAGGTACAGCGTGACGGTCGCGCTCATGCAGCGCTCGGTGCCGCGCAACACCACCGCCTCGAAATTGGCCACCGCGCCGGCGCGCGGCGCGGCGCTGCCGGCCGGCAGCGTCACGCAGGCCTCGAGCGCCTGCCCGGGCAGCACCGGCTGGAGGAAACGCGCGTTGCGCACGCCCACCAGGTGGCAGCGCGCCTCGCCGTCGCGACGGTGGCCGACCAGCAGGTTCGCGGTCTGCGCGACGAACTCCACCAGCAGCACGCCGGGCACGATCGGCGCGTCGGGGAAATGGCCGGCGAACCACGGCTCGTCGGGCGCGAAATGCTGGAAGCCGCGGATCGCGAGGCCGTCGGCGGCCACCTGCGCATGGCGCACGAACAGGAACGGCGCGCGGTGCGCGAGCAGCCGCGTCACGGCATCGGGGCCGAGCGCGGTGCCGGCGTCGAGCGTGGCGCCGGCGTCGAGCGCGGCGAATGCATCGGCGGCGGCCGCCGCCAGGGAGCGGGCGGGCGTCATGCGAACACCCCCGCCGTTTCGCCGGCCGGCAGATGCGGCGCGAGCGCGTCGAGCAGCGCCTGCGGATGCCGCACCGCGCGACGCGTGGCGCGCTCCACGGCCACCATCTCGATGCTGATGCGCGCGATCGCGTCGGTGCCGCGCGTGACCTCGGTCACCCACACCGAGCGCGAGGCCGTCATGCCGCCGATCCGCGAGCGCAGCGCGAGGCGGTCCTCGAGCCAGGCCGGCGCGTGATAGACGGCCTCGACGCGGCGCACGATGAACAGCAGGCCGTCGGCGGCGAGCCGCGCGAACGAATAGCCGGCGGCGACCATCAGCCGGTTGCGCGCGCGCTCGGCCATCTCGATGTAGCGCGCGTGATAGACGATGCCGCCCGCGTCGGTGTCGGCATAGCCGATGTCGTAGAGCAGCGTGATCTCGTCGTCGGGATCGGATTGCATCCTGGGGCTCCGTGAAGAAATTGCGTATCGGTTGCGTGTCGGCGGCCCGCCGCGCGGCGTGGCGGGCGCCCCGGCGTCGGCGGGGTCGGCAAGGTCCGCGGTGCCTGCGCCCTCAGCGGTTGAAGCCGCCGTCGAGCCGCAGCGTGGTGCCGTGCAGGTAGCCCGGCTCGAGCAGGAACGCCACCGCGCGCGCCACCTCGTCGGCCTGCCCGACACGGCGCGCCGCGCTGCCGCCGACGATGTGCGCCGTCATCGCCGGCGTGAGGCCGGCGATCATCTCGGTGTCGATGAAGCCGGGCGCCACCGCGTTGGCGGTGAGCCCCTCGGCCGCGTAGCGCCGCGCGAGCCAGTGCGTGAAGCCGATCAGCCCGCCCTTGCTGGCCGCGTAGGCCACCTGCCCTTCCTTGCCCGCCACGCCGCCGAGCGAGGCGAGATTGACCACCGCCGGCGCGCGGCCGCGCAACAGGTGCGGCAGCGCCGCGCCGGTCACGCGGATCGCGCCGAGCAGGTTGGTGCGCAGCACGTTCAGGTAGCGCTCGGCCTCGAGCGTGACGAACGCGCCGTCGTCGACGATGCCGGCGTTGTTGACGAGCGCGTCGAGCCCGCCCAGCCGCCGCGCGGCCTCGTCGGCCAGCGCGCGCGCCGCGTGCGGATCGGTCACGTCGGCGCGCAGCACGGCGGCCGTCACGCCGGCCTCGCCCAGCTCGCGCTCGAGCGCATCGGCCGCCTTCGCGTCGTGGCGGTACGAGGCCGCCACGCGCCAGCCGGCCGCCGCGAGGCGCCGCACGATCGCCGCGCCGATGCCGCGCGTGCCGCCCGTCACCAGCACCGCGCGCCCCGCCGGCGCGCTCATGCGCGACGGCGCGAGACGCTGCCCGCGATCACGATCTTCTGGATCTCCGAGGTGCCCTCGTAGATGCGCAGCGCGCGCGCCTGCCGGAACAGCCCCTCGGGCAGCGAGCCGGCCACCAGCCCGGCCGCGCCGAACAGCTGCACCGCGTCGTCGGCCACGCGCGCGAGGCCGTCGGTGGCGAGCAGCTTGGTGATGCTGGCGTGCGCGGCCACCTCGGCCACCACGCCGGTGTCGAACTCCCAGGCGGTGCGCGCGACCAGCAGCGCGGTGCTGTCGGCGAACGCCACCATGTTGGCGATCTTGTCGATCGTGAACTGCTGCTGAAGCAGCTTGCCGCCCGCCACCGGGCGCTCGCGCGACCAGGCCAGCGACGCGGCCAGCGCACGCCGCGCGAAGCCGAGCGCGGCGGCGCCGACGCTGGCGCGATAGATGTTGAGGATCTCCATCGCGTAGCGGAAGCCCATGCCGGCCGCGCCGATCAGCGCGTCGGCCGGCAGCTCGGCCTGCTCGAACGCGAGCGAGGCGAACGCGCGCGGCGCGAGCAGCTCGATGCCGGCGGGCGCCACGCCGGCGGTGGCGGCCGGCACCGACAGGAAGCTCAGGCCGAGCCCGCCCGGGCCTTCGCCGGTGCGCAGCAGCACCGAGTGGTGATCGGCGATGTTGCCGTTCGACACCCAGGTCTTCAGGCCGTCCACCGCATAGCCGCGCTCGGTGCGCCCGGCCTCCACCGCCACCGCCGCGAGGTTCGAGCCGGCCTCGGGCTCGGACAGCGCGAGCGAGCCGATCGTGGTGCCGTCGCGCAGCCCCGGCAGCCAGGCCGCGCGCTGCGCCTCGGAGCCGTACCAGGCGATCGGCGCGGCCGCGAGCCCCTGGATCGAGAACGCGAAATCGACCAGATCGTCGAGATAGGCGAACGCCTCGCGCACCAGGCAAAGCGCGCGCACGTCGGGCCGCTCGCGGCCCGGCGCCGGATCGACGGCATGGCGCAGCCAGCCGTCCTGGCCGAGCAGTCGCGTGTAGAGCCGGCCGCGCTCGGCGGCCTCGAGCCGCTCGTATTCGCGCGGCAGCCACTCGTGGGCCTCGACCCAGGCCTCGAGGTCGGCGGCCAGCCGGCGGTGGGCGTCGTCATAGAACGGCAGGTTCAGGATCGCCGGATCGAAAATCTTCATGCTGCTCCCGTACAGGAATGGTGGGTGGCGTTCAGGCGAGGCCCGCGATGCCGAGTTCGTCGAACAGGCTGCGCAGCGTCGCGTAATCGCGCGACAGCCGCACGCCCTCGTTGCGCGCGTCGAGGCGCGCCAGGATCCGCTCGCGATGCGGCACCGCCAGGTGCGCGAGGATCGCGTGCCAGGCGGTGGTGTCGGGCGTCGTGAACACGTCGAGCGCGGCGGCGATCTCGGCGGCGAACGCGGCCTGCCCCGGCGCGTCGAGCGCGCGGTAGACCGAGCCGACGATCTCGTGGAAGCCGGTGCCGTGCGCGGCCTCGTCGCGCCGGTGCAGGTCGGTGTTGATGCGGTTCAGCGGCTGGATCGACAGGTCGGTGGAGACCTGCGTCAGGTAGGCGTTGATCGACATCTCCGCGACCGAGGCGTAGGCGAGCCGCACGATCGCGGCCTCGCGCTCGTCGCGCGCGGCCGCGAGGCGCGCGCGCTGCGCGGCGCCCACCAGCGGCTCGGGCACCTCCAGGTCGCCGAGCCGGTGCCGCTCGCGCGCGCAATGGCAAACCTCGAGGCACATCAGGATGTGGAACTGCTCGTCCACCTGGATCTGCGCGAGCGCCTGCTTGAGCCGCGCGTCGCCGGTGCCGGGCAGGCGGCGCTTGAGCAGCAGGCTGCAAAGCGGCTGCACGATCTCGTCCTCCAGGTACATCGCCTTCTCGTTGTAGGCGACCCAGGCCGCGCCGAGAAAGCGCAGCTTGTCGGCGTGCGGCAGCGGCGCGAAATCCTCGTCGTCCCAGAACGGCACCATCGAGATCGGGAACTCGGGGATCGAGTCGTCGCAGTATTGCGTCAGGTCCAGCCGCGGCTGCCGTACCGCCACGCGGTGGTCCCAGCTCGCGGCGAGCCGTTCCACCACCTTGGCGGTGAAGCTCGCGTCGTGATCGAGTGTCGTGTACATGTTGCTGTCAGTCTCCCGGCGGCTGCGATGCGGCCGGCCGTTGCTCGGTGGGGGGCCGGCCGCGGCGCGAACCGGAGGCGCGCCGCGGCCGGATCGCACGCATCACTGCACCGTTTCGAGCGCTCGCGCGTGCGCGCCGCGCTCGCGCCCGGCGCCGGCCTCGATCGCGTCGAAGAACGCGAGGCGCGCGTCAACCAGCGCCTCGCCCGCGCTCAGCATGGTCTGGATCCGCTCGTCGTCGCGCTGCGCGATCTCCACCAGGATGTCGCGCATGGTCTCGGCGTGGCCGTCGTCGCATTCCACGTGGATGTGGAAGAACGCCAGCGCGCCGGCCGCCACGCCGTGCGCCTCGAAGCCCTTGATGATGTCGGCGTAGACCACCGGCACCAGCGCCTCGGCGCCGAGGCACAGCGCGGCCAGGCCGCGCGCCGGGTCGGGATGGCGGCAGTGGTCGAACATCGTGTCGATCAGCCGGCGCGTGCCGATCAGCGGCCGCGCGCCGTTCAGCGACAGGCCGAAGTGTTCGAGCATGGCGCGGTAGACGAGGCTGTGCGGCGTCTCGCTGTCATCGGTCAGGCCCAGTTCCTCGCAGAGGTTGGCGGCCAGCTTCTGCACGTCGGCGTTGTCCGGCAGGTTCGCCATCAGCGCGCAGAGGTAGCGCGTGAAATAGCTGCTGTAGAGCCCCTGCTGCACCAGGAACAGCTTCAGCTCGTCGAGCGGCACGTCGCCCGAGCGGCAGCGCGCGAGAAACGAATGGTCGCGAATGCGGGCCACCAGCCCGGCCTTCGCCTCCTCCAGTACGTCCAGATGCATCTCCATCGCCCATCACTCCTTGCCCAAGAGGCGTTTTCCGCCGGCCTCGCCAGCGTCCTTCAGAAACGCCGCGATCCGCTCCTGCAGATCACGGCTCGTATGCACACCGAAATGCCCCGTCGCCTCGACGGTCTGCAGCGCCGCGCCGAGCGCCTGCGCCACCGCGCGCGAGGTGGCCGCGTGGATCACCTCGTCGCTCTCGCCGTGCAGCACCAGCGCGGGCAGCCCGAAGCCGGCCAGCCGCGCGGCCCAGTCGTCGCGCCGGCAGCCGTGCTGCAGGCGCGCGTAGCGCACGATCGAGGCGTCGTCCACGAACGGCAGCGCGTTGAGGATCGCGAGCTGGGCGTCGGGCGTGCCGTCGTCGTCGCGGCGCGCCTGCCCGAGCAGCACGCGCACCAGCGCGGCCTGCCCGTGCGCGCCGCCCGCGATGCGGTCCCAGAGCGGCAGCACGCTGGCCTGGTACGGCGTCCGCCCGGCCACGCCGGGCAGCTCGATCGACGGGCTCATCAGCACCAGCCGGCCGGCCGTGACGAGGCCCTCGGCGAGCGCCTGCGCGGCGACGTTCGAGCCGGCGCAGTAGGCCACCAGCGCGAAGGCGTGCGGCACGGCGGCTTTGTCTCCTTCATGTCCGTCTGCGTTGTCTCCTCGCGTGCCGTCGCCGCCGAGCGCGGCCAGCACCTCGGCCGCGTCGCGCGCGTGGCGGGCGAGCGAGAGATCCGCGGCCGCGGCCTCGTCGCCGTGCGCCGCCGGCAGCCCGCGCGCCTCCCAGCCGACCACGTGGTAATCCACGGCGAGCCGCGCGACGAGCGGCGCGACGAACGCCACCGACACGCCGAGCGCGTTGAAGACGAGCACGGTGGGCCGGCCGCGCTCGCCGGCCTCGTAGGCGGCGAGCGGCGTGCCGTCGCTGGCCGTGACCTCGTGCGGGCGCAGCGCGTCGAGCGCGGCCAGCACCGCGAAGCCGCGCACGGCGGCCGGCAGCCGGGCCGCGAACGGGTTCGGCGCCGCCTGTCGGTGGGTCGCCTCGATGATGTCGATCACCTCGTCTCCGATTTCGCTGCCGTTCATGTGCTGGTTCATGCGCTCGTTGTCCAGGTTCTTGTAGCGGGTCACGTTCGTCACGCGGCCTCCTGATGGCGGGATGGATGGCCGGCGCCGCCCGGCTTGCCGACCAGCACGCAGGTCGCCACCGGGCCCAGCCCCTTGACGACGAGCGCGTGCAGCCCGGGCCGCCAGCTGCCGGCGAGCCCGTCGCCGAGCCCCTCGGCCAGCGCCAGCGGCGCGCCGGCCGCAAGCCGGTCGATCGCGCCGGGCAGCCCCGGGGCGATCAGGTGCAGTTCGGGTTCGAGTCCGGCGGCGGCGTGCCCGGCCATCGCGCGCGCGGCGGCCACCAGCGGCCGGAAGCCGTCGTCGCGCGCGGCCTCGAAGGCGGTGTCGTCGAACAGCCGCTGTGACCAGCCGAGCAGCTGCCCCGCGTCGCCCGCGCGCGGCGCGCCGGCCGCGAGCCAGACGAGGCCCGCGCCGGCATGGATCGCGGCGGCTCGCGCGAACGGCGCCTGCGCCCGGGCACGCGCCACGTAGCGCTCGCTCGGCAGGTCGAAGCCGCCCGCGCACATCGCGTCGGCATGGCCGGCCACGATCTGGCGGCCCGCGCCGACGATCGCGTCGAGCCCGGCCTGGTAGCCGAGGAAACTGAGGTTCGGGCCTTGCAGCTCGCCGAGCGAGGCGACGATCGCGGCCGTGGCGTTCGGCAGGCCGGTGGCGTACCACGACGGCGTGACGCGCTCGAAGCCGTGCTCGTGAACGGCGGTCAGGCACTGCTCGGCCACCTCGATCGAGCCGAACAGCGTGCCGAGGCTCACGCCCGCGCGCGGCGCGGCGAACCGGCGATCGTCGTCGCCGAGCGCGGCGCGCAGCCGTTCGAACGCGGCCAGCGCGAGGCGCGCCTTCACCGGCAGCGGGCCGACCTTGCGCGAGCGGCGCTCGGCATGCAGCCAGGGGTCGGCCGGCGTGCCCGGCGCGTCGGGCGCGGCGCCGGCGGTGGCGACGATGCGCAGCGCGGTAATCGAAGGGCTCGTCATGCCGGCACCCCCGCGGTGTCGCGCAGCGCGGCCGGATCGGCCAGCACCATCACGCAGTTGTTGCCGCCGAAGCCGAACGCGTCCACCAGCACGCTCGCGCCGTCGAGCGGCCAGCCCGCGCCGTCGACGATCGGCGTGTCGCCGAGCGCGGCGTCGCGCGTCTGGAGGTTCGCGGTGGGCGGCAGCCGCCGGTGCCGCAGCGCGAGGCACGCGGCCACCAGCGAGAACGCGCCGGCCGCCGCCTGCGGATGGCCGAGCGTGGACTTGATCGAGGTGACGGGCGGCAGCGCGTCGCTGCCGAACGCGGCCGCGAAGGCGGCGCGCAGCGCGGTGATCTCGGCGATGTCGTTGGTCGGCGTGCCGGTGCCGTGCGCGAACACGCCGGCCGGCCGCGCGGGGCGCGCGCCGGGCGCGGCCAGCGCCGCGATCAGCGTGCGCGCCACGCCCTCGATGTCGGGCGCGGTGGCATGGGCCGCGTCGCAGCCGGCCGCGCGCGCCGTCACCACCGCGTGGATCGTGGCGCGCCGCGCCAGCGCCGCGTCGAGCCGCTCCAGGCAGACGCAGGCCACGCCTTCGGAAAGCACCACGCCCTGCCGGCTCGCGTCGAACGGCCGGCACGGTTCCTTGGTGGCCACGCGCAGGCCGTTGAAGCCGCAGACCGTGTATTCGAGCAGCACGTCCACGCCGCCCGCCACCATCGCGTCGGCCTCGCCGGCCAACAGCGCGTCGATCGCGAGCGACGGCGCGAGCAGCCCCGACGAGCAGGCCGTGGACAGCACCGCGAGCGGCCCCTGCCAGCGCGCGGCGTCGCCGGGCAGCAGCCGGCTGGCGTCGAACTCGGCCACGCCGGCCGCCTCGCCGCCGTGGCGGCCCAGCAGCGCGTTCTCGGCCACCTCGACGCCGGCCGTGGTGGTGCCGAGCACGCAGCCGATCCGCATGCCGGCCGGCCCGCCATGGGCCAGCCCCGCATCCTCGAGGCAGCGTTCGACGGCGAAGCGCGCCAGCGCCACCGCGCGGTTCTCGACGCCGCCGCTCGACGCATCGAGCGCGCGCCACTGGGCTTCGGGGATCGCCACGCAGTTGTCGGCCGGATAGGCCGCGAGCGAGCGCTTCGGCCAGGGGCCGCGCAGCTCGGCACGCCCGACCAGCGCGTCCCACAGCGCGGCGGGCGTCGAGCCGGCCGGCGACATCAGGCCGACGCCGGTGATCGCGATCGGCTGGCTCATGCGGCGGCCTCCCGCCGCGCGGCGGCGACCACGGCATCGGCCAGCGAGGCCAGCGTCAGCCGCGCCAGCGAGCCGGCCGGCAGGTCGATCGCGTAGCGCGCCTGGCAGCGCACGATCAGGTCGATCAGCTCGACCGAGGTCAGGCCGGTCTCGACGATCGGCTGTTCCAGCCCGAGCGCGTCGGGCTCGACCTGCAGCATCGCGGCAAGCATCGCGCGCAGCGTGGCGAGAGCCTCGGCGCGCGCCTCGGCGAGCCGCTCGGGCGAGGCCGGGTGCGTGGTGGACGAATAGGCGTTCAAGTCGGAATCCTCGTGATGATCGGGATGGTCGGGATGGTGGTGGTGACCATCGGTATGTCGGATTGCATCGGGAAGCACATCACGCGACGGGCCTCGCGCTCAGTTCGGGCGCGGCGCGTCGCCGCCCGGCCGCGCGGCGGGCGCGGCAGCGGGCGCCACCGCGCGCATCGTCGCGAGCCGCAGCGAGCAGGCGATCGCCACCAGCGCCAGCACCGCGATCGTGAACGTGACGCTCGAGATCGCCTGCGCCGAGCGCGGCACGTCGCCGGGCCGCGCGAGCGCCAGATAGACCGAGCCGAGCGCGGCCACGCCGATCACGATCGACAGCTGCACCGAGGTGGAGACGAGGCCGCTCAGCGCGGGCGCATGGCGCGCCGCGGTGCGCTGCGTCATCTGGCTGACGGTGGTGCCGAACGTGAGGCCGTGGCTCGCGCCGGCCAGGAACAGCAGCGGCACCATCAGCGCGGCGAGCCAGCCGAACTCGCGCGCGCCGCTGCCGAACGCGGCGTTGGCCAGCACCATCACCGCCAGCGCCGCGGCGGGCGTGAAGCGCAGCAGCCGCGCCGGCAGCTTCGACCAGCTCACGTTCGAGATGCCGAAGCCGAACGCGTAGGCGGCGAACACGAAGCCGGAGATCATCGGCGAGTAGCCGAGCCCGGTCTGCAGGTAGAGCGCGCAGGCGAACAGCCAGCCGCCGTAGCCGATGAAGCCGATCGACACCACCGCGAGCCCCGGGCGGATGCCGGGCGCGAGCAGCGCGTCGAGATCCAGCAGCGGGGCCGCGCCGCGCCGCGCGAGGCCGTGCTCGAAGCGCAGGAACGCGGCCAGCCCGGCCACTCCCGCCGCCAGCGCGACCCACACCCAGGCGGCCCAGCCGGCGTCGTGGCCGAACGTGAGCGGCACCACCACCAGCAGCATCGCCACCGTCAGCAGCGCCACGCCGGGCAGGTCGAGCCGGCGCCGCTGCGCGCCGGCCAGGTGCGGCAGCACCGAAGGCGCGTACACCAGCAGCGCGATGCCGATCGGCACGTTGATCAGGAACGCCGGGCGCCACGACAGGCCGCCCAGGTTCGCGGTGATGATCAGGCCGCCGAGCGCCTGGCCCGCCGTGGAGCCGAGCCCGAGGATCATCGAGTAGTAGCCGATCGCGCGCGCCCGCTCGCGGCCCTCGTAGCTGCGCTGGATCAGCGACATCACCTGCGGCACCAGCATCGCCGCGCCCACCCCCTGCGCGAGCCGCCCGGCGATCAGCAGCCAGGTGTCGGGCGCAAGGCCGCAGGCCAGCGACGAGATCGTGAAGATCGCCAGGCCGTGCATAAACAGGCGCCGGTAGCCGTGATCGTCGCCCAGGCGCGCGCCGGTGATCAGGAACACCGCGTAGGCGAGGATGTAGCCGGCCACCACGAGCTGCAGCAGCGCGCCCGAGATGCCGAGATCGCTGCGCAGCGCGGGCGCCGCGACGTTGACGATCGAGGTATCCATCGCCGCCATGCCCTGCCCGATCAACAGCAGCGGCAGCATGCGGCGATGCGGCCGGACCGGGGCGGCGCTGGCGGCGGCGCCCGGCGCGAGGGTGGAGGAATTCGACATGACCGGCTCCCTCGCCTTACGCGATCACGTCGCGCTTCAGGTGCTCGAGCTTGCCCTCGACGTCCTTCCAGCGCGCGGCGTCGGGCAGCGCGGCGCGCGTGCTGGTGATGCTGGGCCAGCTCTGGGCCAGCTCGCGGTTCAGGTCGAGGAAGATGCGCTGCTCGGGCGCGAGCGCGCTGTCCTGGCGAATCGCGTCCACCGGGCATTCGGGCTCGCAGACGCCGCAGTCGATGCATTCGTCGGGATCGATCGCGAGGAAGTTCTCGCCTTCGTGAAAGCAGTCGACGGGGCAGACGTCGACGCAATCGGTGTGCTTGCACTGGATACAGTTCTCGGTCACGACATAGGTCATCGAATTTCTCCTGGGGACGATTGGGTTTCGTTGGGTACGGCGTTCGGTGCGTTGCTGGATCCGTCGTTGCGTGCGGGGTTGTGCGCGCTGCCGGCCTCAGGCCCGCACCGCGGCCGCCGTGGCGGGCCGCCCGCGCACGTGCAGCGCGCGGCGGCCCGGGAACATCGCCACCGAGGCCACCGTGCATTCGCGGCGCACGTCGCCGGTGGGCAGCACCTCGATCGGCGCGCGTCCGAGGCCGTCCAGGCAGGCGCGCGCGTCGGCCCCGGCCGGCAGGCTCGCCAGCAGTTCGCGGCAGGCTTCGAGCCGGCGCAGCGACGAGGTGCGCGCGAACGGATTGAGCGCGTCGTCGGCGGCCAGCTCGGGGTGCTGGAAGTGGTTCGTGTGCGCGTGCTGTGCGCCTTCCATCACCACCAGCGCGTCGGGCGTGTACTCCACCGTCACCACGCGCGCCGCGTCGGCGATCGTCAGCGCGCGCGAACTCGCGAGCGGCAGCGCGCGCAGCGTGTCGAGGCATTCGTCCACGCTCGCGCAGCGGTCGAGCAGATGGCGGATCGCCAGGTAGCCCGGGATGCCGGGCCGCCAGTGGCCACCGAGCACGAGGCTCAGGCCGATCGCGAGACCGCGGTCGTTGATGCCGAGGTAGCCGGTCAGGCCCGTGAAGCTGAGCAGCGCCACGCTGGCCGGCCCGTCGCCGGCCGGCCCGCCGTCGATCTCGAGCACGCTCAGCTCGCCGGCCATGTCGCCGTTCAGGTCGATGGTCTGCGCGACGATCGATTCGCCGCCGGCATGCCGGCCGAACGTGGTGCAGTCGCCGCGCGCCGGGATCCGCTGGAAGCCGGACAGCTCGCGGCGCAGCTGCAGCAGGAACGCGTCCTCGGTGGCGATGTCGGCGCCGTCGGCGAGGCCGTGGATCTCCTCGGCCAGCTCGGGCAGCACGCGCTCGATCTCGCGCGTGTGGCCCGCGATCAGCGGCGCGAACTCGTGCAGGCGGCGCGCCGAGACGAGCGGTTCGAGCCGCGTGACGCGATCGCCGAGAAAGCGCGCGATCGGCTCGCGCAGCGCCGCGCCGTGCTGGCGGCCGACCTCGTGGCGCGAGCCGGCGAGGCGCAGGCGGCGCGAGGCGTCGACGTCCGCGTCGATCAGGAACGGCGAGGCGGGCAACGACGACGTCGCCGCCGGATCAGCGAAAGCGGGTTGCGCGGACATCGGGCCACTCCGATTTGAGGATCGAGTAATAGATCGCGTCGCGGCGCCGGCCGCTCGGCATGAAGTTGAAGCTGCGCAGCACGCCTTCCTCGGTCGCGCCGATGCCGCGCAGGCCGGCCCGTGCGCGCTCGTTGAGCACGTCGGTCTTGAACTCGACGCGCTCGCAGCCAAGCTCGCCGAACGCGTAGTCGAGCAGCAGGCCCTTGGCCGCGCGGTTCACGGCGGTGCCGCGATACGGCTTGCCGAGCCACGACCAGCCGATCTCGAGGCGGCGGTCGGCGGCGGCCAGGTTGCCGAACGCGCTGGTGCCGGCGAACTGGCCGCTCTTGCGGTCGATGATCGCGAACACCACGCGCGTGCCGGCCAGCGAATCGGCGATCGCGCGTTCGAGGAACGCCACCAGGCTCGGCTCGTCTTGGACCACCGACACCATGTAGGTCCAGCTTTCCGGGTCGTAGGCGATGCGCGCGAAGCCGTCCTTGTCGTCGAGCCCGATGCGGCGCAGCGTGACCACCTCGTTCTCGAGCGTCGTGTTCAATATCGCGGGGATGTTCCAGGTCATAGCTTCTCCGTCGGGCTCAGGTCACGGCTTTCGAGGACAGCAGGCCGACGATGTCGCGCGCGGTGCGCAGCGCGGCCAGATCGTCCTCGGTGAATTCGGTCAGCGGCACGCCGGCGCTTTCGCAGACCGTGCTCATCAGCACGATCAGGTCCAGCGAGGTCAGGCCGAGGTCGTAGACGAGGTCCGCGTCGAGCGGCAGCGCCGCGGCGGCGGCGGCATCCTTGCCCGCCGTTTCGGCGAGGTGGCGCCGGACGATCGTTTCAATTTCACTCACGCTGAAGCTCCATAGAGTTGGTCGATTTCCTGCCGGAACGCGTTGAAGATCTCGTTGCGCTTCGGCTTGAACTGCGAGGTGACGAAGCGCGTCTCGCCGCGAAACGGCTCGGGCGTGATGAACGCGCGCACGATCCGCTCGTCGGGCGCGAGGCTCGCGTTCAGCTCGCTCAGGTGCGCGCGGATCGCGGCGTGGTCAGCGCGCGCGTCCTGCGGCGATACCACCGCCACCAGGAACGGCTTGCCCGAGCCGAACAGCACGCACTCCTCCACGCCCTGGTGCGCCTTCACGCGCTCCTCCAGGCTGCGCACGTGGACGTTC